>CAZYWA010000383.1:0-7880 GCA_964650975.1 uncultured bacterium | reverse complement strand
GTGAAGTGGCTCAAGCTGATGGTGGTGTTCGACGTCGTCGCCTTGGTCACCAGCTTCCTGACCTTCGAATACCTGGTGGAGGAGTGAATCGTGGCAACCGCGAGTTCCACATCCGGACACGTGGCGGCGGAACCGGTCGGCGCGGTGCGCATCGTCGAGCTGCTGGGGCGCATCGAGCGGCCCGTGGGGATCCTCGCCGCGATCGCCGTCGCGATCGCGATGGGGCTGATCTTCGGCTACGCGCGGATCGAGGTCGAGCAAGGCGAGGTGCAGAAGATCTTCTACGTGCACGTGCCGTCGGCGTGGACCGCGTTCCTGGCGGTCATCGTGGTGTTTCTGGCCAGCATCCTGTTCCTGCTCACTCGTGAGCGGGTGTGGGACGAGATCGCCGCCGCGTCGGGCGAGATCGCGCTGGTGTTCCTGAGCGTGGTGCTCACCACCGGCCCGCTCTGGGGTCGCCCGGTGTGGAACACCTGGTGGACCTGGGACGCGCGGCTCACCTACACGCTGATCCTGTGGCTGGTGTTCGCCGCCTACCAGCTGGTGCGGCCCTTTGCGCAAGAAGACGAGCGCGGCGCGCGCTTCGCCGCGGTGCTCGCGATCATCGGCTTCGCGGACCTGCCGATCATTCACTTCTCGGTGCTGTGGTGGCGCACGCTTCACCCGCGGCCGATCGTGATGGACCCGGTCGGCGGGCGGCATCTCGAGCCCGCGATGTTCCAGACGCTGATGTTCACGCTGGCCGCGTGGACGCTGCTGTTCGTTTTCTTCCTGGCCAAGCGGGTGCAGATCGAGCACCGCCGCCACTTGCTGGACTCGGGCCAGATCTGAGCGATCCGCGACGCCGTCCCGGAGGACGACCCCATGTACATCCAGTTCGGGCCCAACTTCGGCTATCTCGCCGCGGCTTACACCGTGTTGCTGGTGATCCTCGGCGGCTACACCGTGAGCTTGTTCGCGCGCGCGCGGGCGCTGGCGCAGCGCACCGCCCGTGCATCCAGCCAGGCGTAACGAAAGATCGTCCACAGGATCTTGGCGCCCGCGCCGAGCGTGCCGCGCACCGTGCCGGTGATCTTGGAGACGCCGATGCGGCGCCGGTAGCGGACCGGGACCTCGGCGATCGAGAGGCCGGCGCGCGCCGCCTTGAGCTGCATCTCGACCGTCCAGCCGAAGTTCCGGTCGCGCATGTCGAGGCTCTCGAGCGCGCTCCAGCGGATCGCTCGGAACGGCCCCAGATCGGTGTAGCGCTGGCCGTAGAGAGCGCGCAGCAACGCGCACGCGAGCTGGTTGCCGTAGCGAGCTTGAGGCGCCAGCGCGCCGCGCTCGGCCTCGCCCAGGACGCGTGAGCCGATCACCAGGTCGGCGCCGCCGGCGAGAATGGGTGCGACCAGCGCCGGCAGCTCCTCGGGGTGATCGCTGAAATCGGCGTCCAGGAAGACCACGACCTCGGGCGGGTCGGCGGCGAGATGAGCGAGGCCGGCGAGACAGGCGCTGCCGTAACCACGAGCCGGCTCGTGGATGACCTGCGCACCCGCGCGAGCGGCGACGTCGGCGGTCCCGTCGCGTGAGCCGTTGTCGACCACCACCACGCGGCGCAAGCTGTCCCGCGGAATGGCTGCGATCACGCGACCGATGGAGCCGGCCTCGTCGAGCGCGGGGATCACCACATCGATGACCGGCACGGCGTCGCTCCTCGGGGCCGCGCGTGCCTGGATCTCGCGGCTCGATCCTCGGCACCCCGCCGCAGGACTCGCGGCAGTCTACTTGGCGCTGGCCGCCGCAGGATCGTGGCATGCCGGTGCCGAATGGGTGGTGGCACTGCTGCTCGTCGCGTCGGTCACGTTTCTGGTCGCGTGCGCGAGCGCGCTCTTCGGAAACCGCCCGTTCGCCGTGCGCTGGATGATCGGCCCGGCGGTGGCCTTCCGGCTGCTCTTCGCCACCGTTCCACCGTCGCTCTCGGACGACGTGTGGCGCTATCTGTGGGATGGCGAGGTCGCGGCGGCGGGCATCAACCCGTATCGGTTCGCACCCGACGACTTGGCACTCTCGGGTCTGCGCGACGCGACCTGGGAGCGCATGAACCATCGCTCGATATCGACGATCTACCCTCCCTACGCGCAGCTGCTGTTCCGCGCGGTGGCGCCCCGCGGCGGGCTCATGGGCTGGAAGGTCGTGGTGCTGGCGTTCGACCTTCTGGCACTGCTCGGCGTGATGGAGGGCCTGAGAGCGGTTGGCCGGCCCGCCGCGCTGGCGATCCTTTACGCCTGGAATCCGCTGGTGTTGACCGAGTTCGCGTGGAACGCCCACGTCGACGTGGTGGCCGTGGCCGGAGTCACCTGGGCCGTGGTCGCGAGCCTGCGCGAACGGCCCCGGCTCGCCGTCGCGCTCGTCTGCCTCGCCGGCGGGATCAAGCTCTTCCCGCTCGCGCTGCTGCCGGTGTTCGTCAAGCGGTCGGGCTGCCGTCCGGGGATCGCGATCGCCGCGGCGATCGGCCTCGCCGGGGCCGTGCCTTACGCGAGCGCGGGCCTCGCGGCGCTGAGCTCGGGACTACGTGTCTACGCGGAGACCTGGGAGTTCAACGGCTCGCTCTACGAGGCGCTGCGGTCGCTGGTCGCCCCGTCAACGGCGCGGTTGCTGCTGGCCGTCGCAATGCTGACCGTGGTGGCGTGCGTGACCAGATCGAGCGCGGATGTGCCGGACGCCACTCTCTGGATCCTCGCGTGCATGGTCTTCGTGAGCCCAACCGTCCACCCCTGGTATGCGACCTGGCTCATTCCGCTGCTGCCGCTCGCCCGGCGTGCTCCTCGCGCGAGCTTGCTGCTCTTCACGCAGGTCGTCGTGCTCTCGTACGTCGTGCTGGCGGTGCGCGACGCGACCGGGCGATGGTTCCTCCCCGCCCGCTACGCGAATCTCGAGTGGTGGCCGGTGTGGTCGCTGCTCGGCGTCGAGCTGCTCCGATCGCGCCGCGAGCGGGCGGTATCCTGAATCGGCCTGGTTGCTCTTGCCGGGCCGGCGAGTCAATCGATGGCCTCTTCCCAGAAGCGCGTCGCCGAGAATGCTCCCGGTGAGCTGTTCGTCGATTCGTCCTGCATCGACTGCGACACCTGCCGCTGGCTCGCCCCCGAGACATTCGGCGCAGCGGAGGAGCACGCGTTCGTGGCGCGCCAGCCGAGCACGCCCGCGGAACGCCACCACGCGCTGATGGCGCTGGTGGCGTGCCCGACCGGATCGATCGGATCGATGCGCGCCCGCGAGGCCCGGCCGGAGATCCGCGCCGCGAGCGCGGCGTTTCCGGACCTCATCGCGGACCGGGTGTACCACTGCGGATTTCACGACGAGGCGAGCTTCGGCGCCGCGAGCTATCTGATCGTTCGCGAAGCCGGGAACGTGCTCGTCGACGTCCCTCGGTTCGCGCTGCCACTGGTGCGCCGCATCGAGGCTCTGGGTGGCGTGCGCTGGCTCTTCCTCACGCACCGCGACGACGTCGGGGATCACCAGAAGTTCCGCGACCGCTTCCGCTGCGAGCGGGTGCTGCATCGCGACGACCTGTCGGCGTCGACGCGCGGCGTGGAACGCCTGATCGACGGCGTCGACACGATGCGCCTCGACGACGAGCTGACCGCGATCCCGGTGCCTGGCCACACCCGAGGCTCGATGTGCTTGCTCTACCGCGAGCGCTTCCTCATGAGCGGCGATCACGTCGCGTGGAGCGAGGATCTCGGCCAGATCCACGCGTTCCGCGACGCCTGCTGGTTCGACTGGGACCGGCAGCGCGACTCGATGAGGCGACTTCTCGGCCACCGCTTCGAATGGATCCTGCCGGGACACGGACGGCGATGCCACTTCCCGGCCAGCCAGATGCGGCGCGAGCTCGAGAAATGCCTCGAGTGGATGGGGCGCTCGCAGCGCCTCAGCTGAGCGCAGCCGGCTCGACCGGCGCGGCGGGTACCACCGGCGAGCCCTTGATCACCCGCACCAGGTCGCTCACCCGCACCGGGCTGAGCAGGAAGTATCCCACCCCCCACGCCGTCGTCAGCAAGAACTGAGCTCCGTGCACCACCACGGCGAAAGCCGTCTTCGCTTCGTCCGAGATCGGTACGGCGGTGAAGAGCCCCAGGGACGCGATCACCGCCAGGTGATAGACGCCCAGGTAGCCCGGGCTCGACGGGATCGTGATGGCGAACCCGACCACCAGGATCAGCACCAGGCCCGCGTACCACGGCAGATGGAAGCCGAATGCGGCGATCACCAGCGCGTTGTACGCGAAGATCCCGACCCACGCGAGGTGGGTGATCAGCACCGCCTTCAGGAGCTCCCAGCCGCTGCGCAGCGACTCGAGGCCGGGAAGAAAGGCGCGCACCAGCTTCATCACGCCGCCGCGCAGCTTGGCGGGAAACGGACGCAGCATCTTCTCGAGCAGCGCCAGCGCTTCGCGCTCGCGAAACTTGAGCGCCAACAGGAAGGCGAGCGCCAGCAGGTAGACCGGAATCGCGGCCAGCACCGCGTGCTTCTCTCGCGCCGGCAGCGGAAAGAAGATCAACACGATCACGAACATGGTGCCCATCGCGACCATGTCGAGGAGTCGCACCAGCACGACCGTGGTCACCGCCGATCCGAGCGGCACCGACTCGGTGATGGTGAGCATCACGGCGCGCACCAGCTCGCCCAGGCGAAACGGCAAGACGTTGTTGGCCGCGAAACCAACCACGGTCGCGCGGAGCAGGCTCCGCGCCGTCACGGGGCGAATCGGATTCACGATCACGCGCCACCGGAACGCACGTCCCACGAAATGCAGCGCGAAGCACGCGGTGGCGAGCGCCAGTAGCGGCAGGTCGACGTGGCGTAGCGCGCTCCACAGCTTGTCGAGCTCCACGGAGCGGAACGTGAAGTAGAGAAACGCCGCCGAGATGGCGATTCCCCCCATCAGGTTCCGGAGCGAGCCGGCGCTCGCCGGCGCTCCGATGCTCGGAGTAACGGCGGGCGTCGAGTCGTTCGGCGCAGGCGACGTGGAGGAGCTCATGGGGCGGGCTCGGAGCCGCGGAACCTTACAGAGCGACCTTCGCGCCCGCAAGCGCGACCGAATCCAGAAGCACGAATTCCGCGCCCGGATCGCCTTGACTCGATGGAGGACGCGGGGTACAAAGGTCGCGCTTCTTCCCCACAACAGAAGGCGCGATCTCGCAGGCTCGTCGAGGCGATGTTCAGGCCGGTCCCAAGGCCCGGCACTCGATCTCAAAGACGGGCGGCGGCGATCTCCATCGACGGGTAACCCGAGGAGGACGACATGGCGGCAACGGCGGTGGCGGCACCAGCGCTTCGTGTGACTCCAGCGACGGGACGCGAGCCAGGCGGTCTGGTCACGCGCGGGTGCGAGGTCCGCGGGCGAATCGAGTACCCGGCGTCGATCCGCATCCAGGGCCTCGTCGAGGGCGAGATCGTGGCGCGCGAGGAAGTCGTGATCGATGCGTCGGGTGTGGCGCGCGCGCGCATCCAGGCGGACCGGATCCGCATCGCCGGGCTGGTCGAGGGCGATCTGCAGGCCACCACCCGGGTCGAGATTGCCGCCACGGGCGAAGTCGCCGGAGACATCGTGGCCCCCGCGATCGTCATCGAAGAAGGCGGAGTCCTCGAGGGACGGGTCCGCATGGGCCACCGCCGAGGTTTGGACCGGCCCACCGCCTGAGGCTCGCGGTCGCGCTCCGGCGCGGCCCGGAAGTCCGAGCGTGGACGTCGAGTTCGTCGGCGTTGCCGAGTCGCGCGACTCGTACCCGAAGCTGGGTCTGCGCGAAGTTGCCCTCGCGGGGCGATCGAACGTCGGCAAGTCGAGCCTGATCAACACGCTCGTCAATCGCAAGGATCTGGTCCGGACCAGCAAGGATCCCGGGCGAACTCGGATGCTCGGTTTCATCCGGGTCGAGCGGCGTGTCGTGCTGGTCGACCTGCCGGGCTACGGCTACGCGAAGGTCTCCCGCGCCGAGCGCGCGCGATGGGCGCCGATGGTGGAGAACTACCTGGCGGAACGGCGCGAGCTCGCGCTGGTGCTGCTCTTGATCGACTCGCGACGCGAGCCGGACGACATCGAGCGCGATTTCGTGGCGTGGTTGGGGGAGCGTGGCATCCCGGTGGCGGTCGTCGCCACCAAAGTGGACAAGCTGGGGCGGTCCGAACGGTCCCGCAACCTGCGGACGATCGGCACGGCGCTGGACCTTCCGGTCGGCGACGTGCTCGGATTCAGCTCCATGACCGGGGAAGGAAAGCGCGAGCTGTGGGGCAAGATCGACGCACGACTGGCACTCGAGCGCGAGGAGTAACCCATTGGAATCCTGTGTCTTCTGCAGAATCGCGAGCCGCGAGATCCCGGCGCGGATCGTCCTCGACGAGCCGGACCTGATGGCCTTCGAAGATCTCAACCCACAAGCCCCCGTGCACATTCTCCTCATCCCGAAGAAGCACGTGCCCACCACGCTGGCGCTCTCCGCGGATGACGACCCATTGGTGGGCCGGCTGATTCGGGCTGCCGCGCGGCTCGCGCGCGAGCGCTCCGTGGCCGAAGACGGCTACCGCCTGGTGGTGAACACCAACCCCGCCGCCGGCCAGTCGGTCTACCACCTCCACGTCCATCTTCTGGGCGGTCGGGGCATGACCTGGCCGCCTGGGTGAGTAGCATGAGTAGCATTGGTACGGGTCCGCCCGAGAGAGAGTCACATAATATTCGTTAGTTGCGAGCATCCGGCCTCCAGCTGAGCATGCTCCACCGAAGGGTCCGGCGGCGATTTCGGCGTCGGGACCTGTGTCACAGCCAGACGGTCCAGCGGCGCGCCCACCATTGGAAGCACGGATCGTTGTCCCCGGATGTGCTCTCGAGCCAGCGCCTGATCCGGCCTGTTCTTCCGGCATAACCGACTGATATTGTTGAATCTACTGAGGCTCCATCCCACGCTACGAAAAAGTGCGCGACCAGGGTTGACGCTCCTCGCCGGTCTTGCCATACTCCCTTTTCGCTCTGTCGGTCTTTGAAAACTAAATAGTACGCTCTCGCTTGGTGAAGTGAGGCGGTTGGGACGCCCTTCCCTCGGGAAGGTCTTTCTCTTCGGAGAAAGTGCCGCGTCCATCAATTGCCATTACACGCACCGGACGCCTTTAGCCGCGTTCCGGTGCGACCCGTTTTTGAACTGGAGAGTTTGATCCTGGCTCAGAACGAACGCTGGCGGCGTGCCTAACACATGCAAGTCGAACGCGAAAGGGGGCAACCCCGAGTAGAGTGGCGCACGGGTGAGTAACACGTGGGTAACCTACCTAAGAGATTGGGATAACCAGGGGAAACTCTGGCTAATACCGGATACGTCTCGAGTGACCTCGGTCGTTCGAGAGAAACGGCGGCCTATGCTTGCAAGCTGTCGCTCTTAGATGGGCCCGCGGCCCATTAGCTAGTTGGTGAGGTAACGGCTCACCAAGGCAATGATGGGTAGCTGGTCTGAGAGGATGATCAGCCACACTGGGACTGGAACACGGCCCAGACTCCTACGGGAGGCAGCAGTGGGGAATTTTGCGCAATGGGGGAAACCCTGACGCAGCAACGCCGCGTGGAGGATGAAGCCCCTTGGGGTGTAAACTCCTTTCGATCGGGACGATTATGACGGTACCGGATGAAGAAGCACCGGCTAACTCTGTGCCAGCAGCCGCGGTAATACAGAGGGTGCAAGCGTTGTTCGGAATTATTGGGCGTAAAGGGCGCGTAGGCGGTGCGGTAAGTCTGTTGTGAAATCTCCGGGCTCAACTCGGAGCCTGCAACGGAAACTGCCGTGCTGGAGTATGGGAGAGGTGAGTGGAATTCCCGGTGTAGCGGTGAAATGCGTAGATATCGGGAGGAACACCTGTGG
>CAZYWA010000382.1:0-7883 GCA_964650975.1 uncultured bacterium | reverse complement strand
CTGCGCGGCGGTCGTCATCGCGGCATCGCTGATGTCGGTGGCGGCGGAGCCGAACACGAATTCTGGCAGGTGGAACCGCCGCCCCGCTCGGGGCGCCGGTCCCTCCGCCGAGCAGCCGGTGAGTGCGATGACGACCAGGAGACCGCGGAGTACGCCGTAGCGCACGCCGCCGAGACATGCGGGCCATCTCGGTCGCGAGAGCGGGCACTTCATCGACCCGGTCCCGAGGCAGCGCCGGCGCGGATCAGCGGTCGAGACCGGTGCGCGATTCGAGCCGGACGATCCGTCGTTCGTGGTCCTGGAAACCGGCGTCTCGCCGCTCGTTTCCTGCTTCCACGGCGCGCAGGATCTGGCGAAGCGTCACGCCCTGCTGCTCGACGCTGCCCGCCAGTCGAGCCACGGCGGACTCGACGCCACCGATCCGCCCGCCGTGCTCGCGCAGCTGCACATCGTGGTCGGTCAGGAGCCGCGTGTGCTCGTCGAGGATGCGCGTGTGCCCGCGTAGCTCGTCCCGGATTTCGACCAGCACTCGCGTCGTGAGGTCCTTGGGCTCACCGTCCATGGGGCATCTCCTTGGGCCAGTTTATCAACAAGCGCCGCCGCATCCCTCGCAAACGACGCGCCAGCGGTCCCCAGGGCAAACGTCGAGGTCTTCCGAGGCGTGGCCGACCCTGCTCGCGCAGAGGAGTGCAGCCGCTGCGCAGGTTCCGGCGCACCGACGGGAACACGTCGACACACCACGGGCGGCACGGACCGCCAAGGCCGTGCAGCGAAAACAGCGGGTTCGGCTTCAGCGCGGCTCGGGCGGCGGCTCACGGACTCTGCACGAGGCCGGTCTTCGACTCGCGTGCGAGGTCATCGCGCTTGCGGTGCGGCGACTCGTCTCGATCTCCGCCCCTTGGAGCGAACCAAGCCCACCAGCGCACCAAGACCGTAGAGCAGGCACGCTCTGATGCCGCCAGAGCGTGGCTCCCCGGCCGGCGAAGCAGTCGGTCGCGGTGCCGACAAACCGGTCGACCGCGGCCCGCCTGGTCGCGCCATCGTCCGACTAGCCAGAGCACGACGATCGCGGCGGCCGGCTCCCATGCGAACCGGCCACGCTGGGAGGGGGCCCGCCGAGGACGAACGTGCGTACTGACGAGGGCGGTTCGAACCCCGCCGCCTTCGGTCGGACGAAGTCACCTCGGTTGCGACCACGATTCGAGCAAGCCGGCCTCGATCTCGAAGTTAGGCCCGAACTCCATGGGGAGCGCCACCGCTCCCTCGATCGAGCGAGCCACGTCCTGCACGCAGTCCTTCGGCGCGGCGACACAGATCGTCGCTCCCTCTGACCGCCGGAGCTCATCGGCGAGGTGCGGATCGTGAAGCGAGTGTCCGAGGACGAGGACGTGGGTCGCGTCGTCGAGCGCGGCCCGCAGGTTCGACCAGAGCTCACGAATCACATCCACCACGAACGGGTCCTTCTGCGGGTCGGGCAGCATGACCGCTGGGGCGCCAAGTGCTGGGACGAACTCCTGATCGTCCGGCAGGACTTGAATTTCGTTCCCCTTCCAATACCAGCCCACCATGCCGTGGAGATGCAACATCGGAGTGCAATTTCGATGTCTGACATCCCAATCGACCAGATCCACGATTCGAAGCATCGCCGTCGAGCCGGGCTCACCATCGTCGCCGATCGCTGGGTTCAAATCGCGCCTACGCAGGGCCAACCGAAGCGAGGGGTCATAGTTCGTCGTGGCGCATACCAGCTCGCCTCGCTTGATATCCAGGTGCGCGAAGAGCTTGCCGTACGCGTTCTCCACCGCCCGCTCATCGAGGCGAACCTTCGAGAATTCGCGGAACACCGAAGTCCGGATGATGTTCACCATTTCATCGGTCTTCCGCTGACATTTCATGGCCCATTCCGCGACATCGCCGTAGAACGGGATGAGCCGGCCGAAGCGTCCGTTCAGGTCGTGGCCCTGACTCCATTTCAGGAAACTGCCGACAAGCTTCTCGAAGGCTTCGCCTGAGATTTGTGGGCTCAGGCCGATCGCCTTCGCATCCGCGCCCAGGTCGCCTGACAGGATCCGTGCCCAATCGCCCATCAGGGGGAGTGGGCCGCCTTTCCCGAGGTTCCGGCTAGCGCCGGCCCCGGTGATCAGGACGAGCCGGCGATCTGGCTTGGCGAGGCCGTGATTGGTGCCCATCGTCTCTGCCCGTGCGGGATTGCGCGATGTTGCCGCGCGGATTGACCAGGTTCGCGGCGGTCAGCGCGTGAGCTGGGCGACCAATTCGCGGGGCGTGAGGACGGCGAGACCTCCCCGGGCCGAGATCGGGAAGTGGCGGACGTTGCCGGTGACGAGCACGTCCGCCGCTCCCCGGGCGACCTCCAGGAACGGGCGATCGCTCTCATCGGGGAGGCTCTCGGTGCGGGGTGGAGGGTCGACCCGGTGTGCCGGCATCCCGAGGAACGTGAGGACCGCCTCAACCTCGCGCGGAGGGAACCCGAACTCAGGTCGTGCGAGCACGGCGCGATACTCCGCGATGATCCGCGAGTCCACGACGACCTGCAGAACGCCGTTTAGAACCAGCGTCAGGATCTGGGCCGGCGGTCCGGATCGCGACAGCAGCGCCGACACGAGGACGTTCGTGTCGAGCACGATTTTCATGCTCGGCGATGGCGCGCACGGGCCTTGCGGATCACTTCGTTCACCTCACGAGCGCCCATTCGGCTCGCCCCGGACTTCGCGGCGGCCTCCTGCAGGCGCGCCACCGCCAGCGCCGCGCGCACGCGTCGCAGCTGCACGATCGTGTCCTCGAACGTGGATTCGTCGATCTTGGTGAGAAGCCCGATGGGCTTCCCGTTCGAGGTGATCACGATCTCCTCGTCGCGCTCGAGGGCTTTCCAGACCTCGCCTGGGTGGTTCCTGATTTCGCGTACCGCAGTGAAGCGCACGGAAACCTCCTCGCCTACGATTAGGCTACGATGAGGCTACATTCGCAGCGCCTGCTCCATCAAGGATGGCCTGCTTCACGGCTGGTCGAGGCCGATGTTCCTCGCCGTGCGCAGCGCCATCGCCTGCAGCGTGCACAGGGGGTTGTTGCCGGAGGCGGTGGGGAAGACCGCGCCGTCGCAGCAGTAGAGATTGCCCAGGTCGTGGAAGCGGCCGAACGGATCGGTCACGCTGGTGGCCGGGTCGGTGCCCATGCGCAGGGTGCCCATGATGTGGCGCGTGTCGGGAGGACCTCCCAGCACCACCGGGATCCAGAAGCCGTACTGGGCGCCGGCGGCGCGGTGGATGTCGACCATCTTGGGTCCGTAGAACTTCATCGCGCCGAGCTCGAAGGCGTGCGGAGACGAGGTGATGCGCGGCACCGGCAGGCCGAACACGTCGACGATGTCGGGGTCGAGGTCGACGCGGTTGGTGTCCTGCGGCGCGTCCTCCGCTTGCATGAGCAGCGCCGCGAGGTGATCGCGCAGCGGGCTGAACTGCATGAGCCGCACCAGGTCGGCGCCGCGCGCGGGGCTCGGCACTCGCTGTGCGTACTCCAGCGCCTCCGAGATCAGCTCGGGCTCGGCGGCGGAAAGCTCGATGATCCCGCCCAGCGGGTGGTTCTCGAGATCGTCGGGATTACCGCGGAAATCGAGCAATCCGCCGGTCACGGACCGGCCGCGGTGGCCGTGGATGCGCTGCGGATAGAGGCCGACGGAAATGGTCTGCCAGTGGAACATCAGGTTGTGGCCGACCAGGCCGCTCGAGTTGCCGAGCCCGGGCCCGCCGGGATCGGAGAGCAGCATCAAGCGCGCGTCCTCGATCGGCGAGGTGGCGAGCACGTAGACCGGCGCGCTCGCGGTTTGCGGCGCGCCGTCGGGATCGATGTACTGGACGCTCTTGATCGAGCTGCCGCTCGCGACGAGCTTGGTCACCCGGCACTCGGAGCGGAGCTGCACCTTTCCGGTGAGCAGCGCTTCGCGCAGGAACGTGACCGCGCCCGAGCTCTTGGCGTTGATCGGGCAGCCGTAGCCCGAGCAGAAGCCGCAGTCGTTGCACGCCGGCCGGCCCCGGTAAGGGACCGAGATCACCGCGGTGGGGTAGGGGAACGGGTGGTAGCCAAGCTTGGTGGCGCCCTCGGCCAGCACCACGTGGGTGTACATCGGGTTGCCCGGCGGTGTCGGAAAATCCTGGCTGCGCGGCGGCTCGAACGGATTGGAGCCGCGCAATCCCTGCACGCCGATGAAGGTCTCGGCCTCGTCGTAGAAGGGCTCGAGCTCGTCGTAGGTGAGCGGCCAGTCGACGAACGCAGTGCCGGAGTAGAGCGACGCGAGCTTGCCGAGCTGGAAGTCGAACGGCGCGAAGCGCACGTACTTCACGTCCGCATGGACCATGCCGCCGCCCACGATCTTCGGCAGATCGTTGACGTCGTTCTCGACCGTCGCCTTCTGCGACGCGCGCAGCCGGAAGGTGCGCGGCTCGGCGACTCCTTGCTGCTGGATGAAGTTCCGGACGCTGAGCTTGATCTCGTCGTTCGACCAGAGCGGCACCGGCTGGTTCGACGGATCGTCGAGGCCGATGAAGTAGTTGGGGCCGGCTTCGAGGCACAGCACCGAGGCGCCGCGCCGCGAGAGCTCCCAGCAGGCCACCGATCCGCCCGCGCCCGAGCCGATCACGATCGCGTCGAACTGTGTCAGCGACGCGTTGCCGGCGACGCGGGTGAGCGAGCGTGGGACCTGGGTCATGAGGCGCCTGCGATCACAAGGGATGCGGGATGATCATCGTCTTGATGAAGGCCTGGATGTCGTCGGGCAAGGTCTTGGGGATCAGCGTGCCGTCGGCGGCCACGTCGCCGGGATCCGGCTTCGACATCGGCGAATCGGGGCGCTCGTGGAAGCTCTCGTCGGCTTCCGCGTACTGCGTGTAGCCGAGCGGCTGCGAGTCGCCCTCGAAGCCCGCGGCCGCCCAAGCCTGGCCGCGCCGGTTCCCGCCGTAGGTCGGGTCGCCGAAGATGCCTTCCAGCACGTGGATCGTGAGCTGATCGGGGAAGGTGAGACCGGTGCGTGGATTGACGGTGCCGTCGTTGGCGAGCGAGTCGAGCACCGCGAGCTGATCGTCGACCGAGAGCGCGCTGAAACGCTGCGCTCCCTTGGCGGCGGCGCCGGCATCGAGCTTCGCGGCGCCGTCCCGGTAGATCGCCTGCCAGCCGAGGTGCACTCCCGCCTTGGCGTCGTTGCGTGCGATCTCGGGCACCGCGGCCGAGCCGAAGATCTGGGCCCGGAACGAGAGCTCCTGCACGCGCGTGAGCGGCAAGAAGGTGCGGAAGTCGTTGGCGGGGTATTGCTTGGTGACCGCGCCGGTCTGCGGATCGGCGTACGGCCAGCGGCCGCTGAACGGGCCGCCGGCGAAGATCTCGGGCGGGTCGACGTCGAACGCGGTGAGCAGGTTCTCGAGGTAGCCGATCGCGTTGTTCTCGCGCGCGCCCATGCCGGTGCCGCTCGGCAGGATGAGCTCGCCCGCCGCCTCGAGCGCCTCGCGCTCGGCGCCGGTGAAGAAGCGTCGCTGCGAAGAGCCGCCGCCCTGGCCGTTGCCGCCGCAACCCACGACCGGCAGCGACGTGGCGACGGCGGCCGCGCCGCTCAGCTCGAGAAAGCGGCGCCGCGTCAGTCGCCAGCGAGAGTCGGTCATGGCCGGGAAGAAGTCACGAGAGCCGCGCTGTTTCTAGCACAAGCTCTCGCGCCGGAGCGCGCTCGGAGAGATCGAGGGGCGAGCCGCGCGTTCACGGCGCGAACGAGCTCTCGCCGTGTCTCGGCTCGAGGCCTGGCCACCGAGGGACCGGTGGCCCTCCAACCGGAATCTCGGAGACGCGGTCTGGAGCGCGCGCGGTCCCTCGCGCGCGAGGCCAACCTGGGGGATACCGGCCAGTGCAGTCTGGTAAATGAGGCATTACCAGAATGGTAAATATCATGTTACCAATTCGGTAAATAATACGTTACCAAATTGGACAATTTTGGGTTACCAAGATGGCCATCCGCGGAGCGAAACGACGGTGACTTCGCTGAAAACGCGCTGTTTTCCCGCTGAAACGCACGAAAACCAGGCTCACGTGCCGCGCGGGACCAGCCCTTCGGCCGCGAGCGTCTGCAGGTCGCGGGCGAAGGTGGTCATGCCGATGTCGGCGTTGGTCTCGAGGACGTTCCGCAGCTCGGCGGTGCGACTCTCGCGGATCATGTTCGAGACCGCCGGAGTGCGGATCAGGATCTCGCGGTTCGCGACGCGCCCGCCCGTGAGGCACGGCAGCAGCCGCTGCGCGACGACGGAGCTCAAGGTCGCGGCGAGCCGGTTTCGCGCCAGCGGCTGCTCGTCGGCGGGAAAGCTCGCGACGATGCGGTCCACGGTCTGGATGGTGTCGGCGGTGTGCAGCGTGGTGAACACCAGGTGCCCGGTCTCGGCGAGGCTGATGGCGTGGCGCATGCTCTCGAGGTCGCGCATCTCGCCCACCATCACGATGTCGGCGTCCTGGCGGAGCAGCTTGCTCAGCTCCTTCCCGAACGAATGGAAATCCATGCCGAGCTCTCGCTGGCTCACCAGCGAGAGGCCGCGCGGGAAGCGGTACTCGATCGGGTCCTCGAGGGTCACGATGTGGAAGGCGTACGCCTTGGCGAGCGCGGCCAAGAGCGCCGCCATCGACGTGGACTTCCCGCAGCCGGACGGGCCGGTGAAGATCATCAACCCGTGGCGGATCCGGCACAGCTCGATCACCGATTCGGGCATGCGGATCGAGGCCAGAGTCGGGATCGACGTGGGGATGAGGCGCGCGGAGAAGGCCGGTTTCCCCGAGACGATGTGGGCGCTCATGCGCAGCCGTTCGCCGCTGGGAAGCTGATGGGCGCACTCGAGCGTCCCTTCCTTCGCGAGCAGCGCGAGATGCTCCGCGGTCAGGCACTCGCGCAGCAGCTCCCGCACCTGCTGCTCGGTGAGCGGCTCGTTCGAGATCCGGCGCAGCAGGCCGTCGACGCGGATCATCGCGTGCTGATCCGTGACGGCATGCAGGTCCGACGCACTCGATTCGAGCGCCACGGTCCAGAACGACTTCGAGGTCGAGTTGCTCATGCGCTTCACCTCGTCGAGCCGCGATCCGGGCTCGAGGATAGCCGCTCGGCGTTTCGCCGCCGTCGCCGCAGTCGAGCGGCCAGGGTGAACGATGCGAGCGATGCGGCCATCGTTGCCGATGCGGATCCTGGCGGGCGCGCTGCATCGATCGAGCAGCCGCCGCCGCCGCCCCCGCGGGCCGAGGCCGGACGCGCGTCGACCGAGAGCGTGCGCGGCAACGACGCGGAGTCGAGCACCATCGAGGACTCGCCGGGCGAGCGCTCGATGGCGATCGCCGCTCCCGAGTCGTCGACCGCCGAGCGGGGTCGCACACCGACGAAACGCAGCGTGATGCTTCCCGCGCCGACGTCGTGCCACGGATCCGCCACGTCGATTCGCAGCGCGCGCGAGGATGCGAGCGGAGCTCCGTCCTGTGCTTCGACGGTGAGCTTGGGCTGGCGACCACCGGGAGCGTCCACGCGCAGCCATTCCCGACCGCCGGGCAGCGCGACGATGCGGCCGATGTGGCCCGAACGTGGGTTTCGGCAGGCAGCAGGAAGCGATCGAACTGATGGCGGTCGAGGAGCATCTCCATCACGAAGGCGGTCGACCACCCGAACTGGAAGACGCTGCCCTCGCCCCGCCACGGCGCGCCGAAGCCGATGGCGCCGCCTTCGGCGTCGTAGGTCTCATGGATCCCGCCGGGGTCGGCGCGCACGATCATGTCGAGGAGCCGCTCCTTCAGCGTCTCGGCGTCGGCTTCGTAGCCGTAGCGGAAGAGCGTCACCAGGGCCGCGTAGGCGGGCATGAGCCAGA
>CAZYWA010000381.1:0-7903 GCA_964650975.1 uncultured bacterium | reverse complement strand
ATCGAGCGGCTGTTTCCGGAGGCACGCGTGATCGGCGAGGAAACCGGAGCCGGCGCCGGGTTCGACACGCGTCGCGACGCTCGCCTCACGTTCGCCGTCGACCCCATCGACGGCACCGAGCCGTTCGCGTCACGAAACCCCGGCTGGTGCATCTCGATCGGCGTGCTCGACGCGGCGCTTCGCCCCGTGGGCGGAATCGTCCACGTTCCCGCATGGGACACGCTCTTCTTCGCCGACCTCGACCCGGCGGCGCCCGCGCTCGCCAACGACGTACCGCTCGCACCGCTTCCGGCCGGCCTGCCGCGCGAGCTCGATGACCGCACGGTGATGCTGGTCGACTCGAAGGTCCATCAGCGCTATCGCTACGACCGCTTCACCGGCCGCTGCCGCGGTTACGGCAGCGCCGCGCTGCACGGCTGCCTGGTGGCCGCTGGCCGAGGCGCGGTCGCGGGGCAGCTTCTCGCCCCGTTCGTGTGGGACATCGCCGGAGCGCACGCGATCGGACTGCGCGTCGGGATGGCGATTCGCCACATGGATGGGACACCGCTCGATTACGCGCCGATGATCGCCGGCGGCCGCGCCCGCGACGACGTGCTGATGGGCCACCCGGACACGATCGCCGCGATCAGGACCTGCTTCGTGCGGATCTAGCGCGCGTGCTAAACCGCCGCCTCACCTCAGGCCTGGAGTCATTTGCCCATGGAATGGATTCACGCGGCGCTCGATCTCTTCCTGCACCTCGACAAGCACCTGAACGACTTCGCGGGCCAGCTCGGCCCGTGGCTCTACGCGGTGCTGTTCGGAATCGTGTTCTGCGAGACCGGGCTGGTGGTGACGCCGTTCCTGCCGGGCGATTCGCTGCTGTTCGCGGCGGGCGCGCTCTCGGCGATCGCCGGCTCGCCGATCCGGATCGAGCTCCTGTTCCTCGCGATGGGCGCTGCGGCGGTGCTGGGCGACGCGGTCAACTACTCGGTGGGGCGGTTCGTCGGTCCCAAGGTGTTCAGCAAGGAAGAGTCGGTGTGGCTCAACAAGAAGCACCTGTTCCGGGCGCAGGCCTTCTACGAGAAGCACGGCGGCAAGACCATCATCATCGCGCGCTTCGTGCCGATCGTCCGCACCTTCGCGCCGTTCGTGGCCGGCATCGGCAAGATGACCTACTCGCGCTTCGCCAGCTTCAACGTGGTGGGCGGTCTGGCGTGGGTCACGATCGGGCTGGTCGCGGGGCAGCTCTTCGGCAACATCCCCTTCGTGAAGCAGAATTTCGAGGTGGTGATCCTCGGGATCATCGCCGTCTCGATGATCCCGCTGGTGGTCGAGTACCTGCGCGCGAAACGAGAAGGCACGCCCAGCGGCGTGTGAGAGCGTGACGCGGTCGGGCGCCGTTCCGCCGGCGCTGACGAGCCTGGTGTGGTGCGCGACGGCGATTGCGGCGCTGCTGATGTTGCCGTGGGTGCGGCACGCGGACGCCGAGGACAGTCAGCCTGCAGGTCGACTCGAGTCCGGCGCCGCATCGCCGGGCGAGCGCTTCACGCCCGTCGGCAACGGAACCGTGATCGATACGCAGACCCATTTGATGTGGTCGGATCACGACAACGGTTCCGACATCTCCTGGCCGGCGGCGAAGCGATACGCGGAGGAATTCCGGGGCGGTGGCTTCTCGGACTGGCGCTTGCCCACGACCAGCGAGCTCGCTGAGTTGCACCGTGTGGGGTCCGAGTGGAAGCCGGCGTGCAGCCCGTCGGGCTCGGGTGCGCTCCGAGTCGTCACGCCGGCCGCGATTCACCTCTCGTGTTACTTGTTGTGGTCCGCCGAGGCTCGCGGCTCGGAGGCGGCGCTGATCAGCATGACCTACGGCGTGCCCGGCTGGGGCCGTCAGAGTATTTCCTCCCTGATGCGCGCCCTCCCGGTTCGCGGTTCCCGCTGAGCCCGCTCGCCGCGGCGCGGGTGAGAACGGTCAGGCGAGCGCCGGCGGACCGAGCGGGGCCGGGGGCACCAGCGGCGCGCCCGCGGCCAGCTTCTCGGTGACCGCCGAGTGCGCGGCGCGAGCGCGCCGGTGGCTGGTCAGCTGGTAGGCGAGGAAACGCTCGATCCCGTGGACCACGAGCAGCGCACGCACCGAGGGGAAGATCTCGAACGCGTGCTGGGCGCCGGGGATCTCGGCATAGACGAGCGGCGACTTCGCGATGCGCCGGAACTGCTCGCAGAAGCGGCGCGCGTCCCCGACCGGCACCAGCGAGTCGAGCTCGCCGTGGATCACGAAGAGCGGCGGCGCCCCGGCGCTGATGCGGGTGATCGGCGAGTAGCGGTCGTATGCATCGGGCGACTCGTGGCGTGACACCTTCATCACGTAGCTCTCCATGAGCTTCTCGAGGTCGCGGTGCGGCCACAGCTGGTCACGGTCGGCGAGATCGTAAACACCGTAGAGCGGAATCGCGCATTGCACCGAGGTATCCACGTCCTCGAAACCCGGCTGGAGCAAAGCATCGTTCCCGGTGAGCGCAACCAGCGCCGCGAGATGGCCACCCGCCGAGCCGCCCGCGACGGCCAGGAAGCTGGGATCGCCGCCGTATTCGGCCGCGTGCTCGCGGATCCAGCGGATCGCGCATTTCAGGTCGATCACCGGGTCCGGCATGGTGCCGTGCGGGCTCAGCCGGTAGTTGGCGTTCACGCACACCCAGCCGCGTGACGCGAGGTGCGTGAGCAGCGGCAGGCCCTGCTCGTTCTTGCTGCCCAGCACCCAGCCGCCGCCATGGACGTAGAGCAGCACCGGCGCACCGGCCGGCTTGCTCGCGTGGTGGTACACGTCGAGCTTCAGGTTGAGGCCGGCGACGCGACGGAACACGACGTCGCGCACCCGCTTCACCTCGGGATGGCGGATCGGGAACGGCCGCGCGATCTGCTTCCAGTCGATCGCCGGGGCGAGCTGGTGGATCAGCGCCTCGTCGATGTGAGAGCGGTAATCGTTGCCGAGTGTCGTGGCGAGCGCCGTCTCGACCGCGTGTTCGGCCTTGCGGCCGCGCGCGTAGAGCACGGCGAGCCCCGCCCACGACGCGGCGGTGATCGCGAGCGCCAGCTGGCCGGGCGCCGCGCGAAACGCACCCAGCGCGCCGAACAGGGCCACGCCGAGCGCCTGCCACGCCAGGTGGTGGAGCACCAGCTCGTTGGTGAGCCAGCCGGCGAAAAAGCTCACCACGGCAAGCTGCGCCGGCCGGTAGATCGGCCGGAACGCATTGAACGTGAACCACGCGCCAACCAGGCTGGCGACCAGGAAGAGCCAAGCGATCACACGTCACCTCGCGAGGGGAGAGGGGTGGCGTTCAGGGGCGTGCTCAGTCGGAGTACTTCACGCTGCAGCCGTACGGCTTGGTGGTGGCGGTGGTCACCGGCTGACCGGCCATCGCCTGGTCGAGCGCCGTGGCCACGTAGTTCTTCGCGTCCGCGACGGATCCCGGGAAAGGCGATGAATGATCGTCGATGGCACCCTCGTAGATGAGCGTGCCGCTGGGATCGATCACGAACATGTGCGGAGTGGTCTTGGCGCCGTAGGACTTGCCGACCGTTCCCGCCGGGTCGAGCAGCAGCGCGCTCGGATGCGCGTTGCGATCCTTCTGGATCTGGCTCCACTCCGCGGCCGAGTGATTGCCTTCCTTGCCGGGCGCCGACGACGCGATCGACAGCCACACGACACCCTTGCCCGTGTAGGTCTCCTGCAGCTTCTGCATGTTTCCGCTGCCGTAGTGCTTCTTCACGAACGGGCACGACTCGTTGGTCCACTCGAGGACCACGAATTTGCCCTTCTCGTCCGCGAGCGCCACCGACTGGCCGGTGGTGTCGGGGAGCGAGAACGTGGGCGCGGGCTGGCCGACCACGGCCTCAGTGGCGGCGGCGGTGGATGCGGCCGAAAGCGCGAACGCGCCGGCCGCGAGCAGCGTGAGCAACGACTTCTTCCTGTTCTTCATGGCGGAAATCCTCCGATCAACCAGCCTGCGACAGCGCGTCGATCACGATTTGCGGAGTGAGCACTTCGGGCAGCAGCGTAGGGTCGCTGGACGAACCGGCGGAGTAGAGCAGGTACACCGGAACGCCGCTCCGGCCACGCGCCGCGAGCGCGCGAGTGATCGCCGGGTCGCGATGGGTCCAGTCCGCGCGCAGCGTGACCACGTTCCTGGAGAGCAGTGCGGATCGAACCGAGCTCGAGCCGAGCGCCACGCGCTCGTTCACCTGGCACGAGAGGCACCACGCGGCGGTGAAGTCGACCAGCACTGGCCGGCCCTCGGCGCGCGCCTGCGTGACGCGCTCCTCGGACCAGGGGTCCCAGTGGACCGTCTTCGCCGGGCCTGGCCCATCGACGGGCGGCCGGAACGAAACCGGACAGTTGTCGGATCCAGGAACCGCGGCGCTGCACTCGGGATCGACCCGCGAGATGGCAAGCCACAGCCCGAATGCCGTCAACGTGACCGCCGCCAGCCGAGACAGCAGCCGGCTGCGATTGCTTGCCACGATCGTGCCCCAGCGGCCCGCGATCCAGAGCCCGACGCCGATCAGCCACAGCCCGCCGAGCAACCCTGTGACCGCGGTGAGGCCCGCCTGCTGGCCGAGCACCCACGCGAGCCACACGACGGTCGCGAGGAGCAGGAAACCCATGGCGTGCCTGAGCGAGCGCATCCAGTCGCCCGGCCTCGGCACCAAGCGCAGCAAGCGCGGTGAGCTGACCAGGATCACGTAGGGCAGCGCCATGCCGACGCCGAGCGTCGTGAAGATCGCCAGTGACACGAGTGGTGGCTGCGCCAGCGCGAATCCCAGCGCCGCACCCATGAACGGCGCGGTGCACGGTGTGGCGACCACGGTCGCGAGGCAGCCGCTCAGGAAGGAGCCGAGCATTCCGGAACGCGCGGATGCGGACGCGGCCGCCGACGACACCACGGCGCCGGTGATTTCGAAGACGTCGAAGAGATTGAGCGCCATGGTGAAGAAGAGCGCAGCGAGCGCAATCACGAACGGCGGCGACTGAAGCTGAAACCCCCAGCCCAGCTCGTCGCCCGCGAGCCGCAATCCGATCAGCGCTCCCGCGATCACCCAGAACGACACCAGCACGCCCAGCGCGAAGATCAGCGCGTGCTCGATGGCGCGGCCGCGGTGCTGGTGCCCCTGCTGGACGAAGCCGATGACCTTGATGGAGAGCACCGGGAAGACGCACGGCATGAGGTTCAGCACCAGCCCGCCCAGGAATGCGAACAAGAGCGCCGTTCCCACGCTGGTGACGGTGCCCGTCGCGGAGAGCGTCGAGGGCAACGAGCGAGTCGCGAGCTCCCGAGGCGCCACCGTGGGTGCCGCGAACGAAGGCTCGGCGGCCGGAGCGGAAGCCGGCGGCTCGGACGCGGGCGGCGGTGTGGCGACCGCGGTGGGAATCGGTTGTGCGGCGCGTACCAGCTCGACGTCGATCGCCAGCGCCCGCGGTGAGCCGAGGCCACGCCAGCCGTTCGACGAAACCAGAACGCCGGCCAGCTTGCCTGGATCGCGATCGATCGCCGCCGTGCGCGGCACGCGCAGCCGGAACGGCTTCTCGCGATCGCTCCACTCCTGCGCCGCCGCGTGCTGGATCAGCTCGCCGCTCTCCGGATAGAGGTCGACGTGTCCCACCGACTCGGCCAGCCCGGCGGGAGGAGTGGCCTCGATCTCGATGGTGTGGTCGTCGAAACGTCCGGCGAACGTCCAGCCCAGATCCTTCGCGGAAAGCGCCGCTCGCGCGTGCGCGTCGGCGAACGCTTCCGCGACCTTCGCGTTGGGCAAAGGCGGTGCGTCCTTGACCGGCAAGGTGAGCGACACGTCCGCGGAGCCGGGGATGCAAATGTCCGAGCATTCCAGCCACGTCACCTTGGCCGCGAGCGGCACCGAGCCCGAAGCGGTCGCGGGTGCCGTGATCTCGACCGGCAGCAGCAACGGCCCCGTGTAGCCGTAGCTGGTGAGCGGACCCGCGTTGATGCGCGACGGATACGGCCACTGGATCTCGCCGGCTACGTAGCCGGCGGGCAGCGTCCACGCGATCTCGGTCGTGAGCCCCGAGTCACCGGGATTCTTCCAGTAGGTGTGCCAGCCGGCCGCGTGCCGCAGCTCGACGCCCACCCAGACCCGGTGTCCCGGTTGGATGGACTGGGCCTCCGACACCAGCCGCGCGCTGACGTGCGCCTTCTCGGCCGCGCGCACGCCGGACGCAGTCACCGCGAGGGCCGCGAGTGACGAGAGGATGACGTTGGAGGTGCGGCGCACGAGCGGGAATCTCGGGGAAAAACGGCCAACCGAAAGGGTATCGCCCTCGAGCGATTCCCTACAAGGACGGCCCTCGCCGGGCACATATTCACGCCGCTCGGGACCGCCCGACCTGGTTTCTTGCTCGGTGCGCGGCCCGGCGGGTAGAACGAGGGTTCTCACGTTTCGCGAAACGAGGATCGAACATGACCATGTGGCTCATCGCCATCGCGGCTCTCGCGCTGGCTGTCGTGGCATTCAGGACCGCGAGCTCGGCCGGGTCGCGGATCGAGAAGCTGGAGAGTGACCTGCGCTACAAGGACTCGCAGATCGCCAACGCCAAGGAAGAGCTAGGTGCCGAGCTCAAGATCTTGAAGTCGCAAGTCGCGGCGCTGGCGGGCGGCAAGACCGTGGTTCCCTCGATGGTCCTGGAAGGTCGTCTGTTCGACGACATCGACGGCGCCAAGGCGTTCAAGCTGGCGAAGGAAGCGGCCGGAACCGTGGTGGTGGACGTGCGCACCTACGACGAGTGGAAGTCGGGCCACGTGGCCGGCGCCATCCACATCCCGGTCGATCAGATCGAGAAGCGCTGGGGCGAGGTGCCGAAGGACGCGCCCAACGTGGTGGTCCACTGCGCCGCCGGCGGCCGCTCGGCCGCGGCCTGCGAGTACCTGTCGACCCAGAAGGGCTTCACCAACCTGCACAACGTCGCCGGCAGCATCTTCGCCGGCTGGCAGGAGAAGCTCGAGACGACCTGAGCCTCGCACGGATGGAGGGCTGCGGTCCCTCGCAGCCGCAGCGTCCCATCTCGATCGAGCGCCGCGGACGCGAGGGACGGCGGGAGACCGCATCCTTCCACGCTCGGAGTCGTCGGCGAATCGAATGCTGCGGCGGCGAGGGACCGCCTCCGTATGCACTGGCGCTCCGTAGCGCGGTGACGCCCGAATCTGCGGGGCGATCGTGGGCGGATGTTGGATCCGTTCGGTCGTCACGGCCGGCGCCGACGAAGACGAAGCGGCGGCCTCCACACGGGCGCGCGTGCTCGTCGCTGTTTGGAGGGCCGCGCTTCGTCGCGGCCGGTCGGCGCGGAGTCGCGCCGGATCCAGCGCTTTTCGTCGGGCGGGGGCTTGGAAAGCCCCCCGAGCAACTCAACTCGTCGGCTGTGCTTCGGGGTCGCCGGGGTCGATCACGAAGAGTTCGTCGTCCCCGTGATCGGCGGTGTCGGTCTCGCCGAGCGGGAGGCGGTTCCGGTTGAGGCGCAGGATCGAGTCGATGGTGCGCGCTCGAACCAGGTCGAGGAGCCTCTCTTCGAACCAGTCGCGGAAGCTCATCGAGCCTTCACCACGCGAGCGTACCCGCGACGTCCTCTGGGCCGACGATGCTCATCACCATCCGTGACGGGTCGATGTAGTTGCGAGCGGTTCGCGCGACGTCCTCGAGCGTGATGCCGAGGATGCGGTCCGGATACGCCAGAAACTCTCGATATCCGAGGCCATACGCTTCGTAGAGGCTGAACGCCTCCGATTGCGCGGCCGACGACTGCAGCGAGATCTCGAAGCTGCCGACCAGATTCCGCTTGGCCCAGGCGAGCTCGTCCGTGGTGATGCCCTGCTCGCGCAGCGCTTTGAGCTGGCTCACCAGACCGTCGAGACCCTGG
>CAZYWA010000380.1:0-7922 GCA_964650975.1 uncultured bacterium | reverse complement strand
TTTTCAAGCCCCCCGCCCCGTCCGGAGTGAATCCGGCCGGGGCCCCACCCCCGAGGCGGCTCGCTGCCCGCTCGCCGGCGCGCCGCTGGCGCGCTGGCAAATTGGGGGTCACCACGCCGGGGAGCTCGTGGTGACTGGTAGAGCGGGGTGGTGTTCAGGACGCGGGTTGCTGGGCGGCCGTCTGCAGCGCGGCGGTCTCCGGATCGTTCGCCAGCTCGCGGCGGCCGCGGGCCACCAGGTAGACGCCGAGGGCGAAGAGCGCGAAGCACCCGTACTGGGCGGGCGTGAGGCCGAAGTAGCGGCGGTCGTCGTCGGGCAGCCGCAAGAAGTCGAGCGGGAACCGCAGCAGCGAGTAAGCCGCCATGAGCGTCCCGGCCGAGACGCCGCGGCCCCGCACCTTGCGCATCGCGATCATCAGCCCGGTGAGCACCATCATGCCGAGCATTTCCTCGAAGCCCAGGTCGTGGCGGGCTCCTTGGGGGAACTTGACCGCCAGGAAGAAGTTCGTGGTGACGCCCATGTGGTCGTGCGCCATGAAGCAGCCGAGGCGGCCGAACATCCAGGCCGGCGCCATGCCGAGCGCGATCGAGTCGGCGTAGTCGAGGAACCGGATCTTCCTCACCTTGCGGAAGATCATGGTGCCGACGAAGGTGCCGAGAAACCCGCCGAACGACGAGAATCCCTGCCACACCTTGAGGATCTCGAGCGGGTTCTGCAGGAACTGGTGCGGGTTGTAGGCGACCGTCTCGACGATGTGCGCGCCGATGAAGCCCGACACCACCGCCCACACGCCGTAGTCGTGGACCACGTCGGGGTCGAGCCCCAGCGTCTCGGCGCGCTTGGCCGCGATCGACGTCCCGAGCAGGATCCCGGTGCAGACCGCGACACCCCAGCCGTGGATGTCGAACTTCCAGAAGAGGTGCAGGCTCGGCTGGACGAAGTAAGGGATCAACGGATGCACGGTCTCGACCTCTCGGGACTGGCGCGCCGTTCAGCGCGAGAGCAGCTTGTTGACCCGCTCGAGCATCTGCGCTTCCTCGAACGGCTTGGGCAGGAAGTCGGTGGCGCCGAGGCTTTCCATGAGCGTCACCGCGTCCTGCGAGGTCACGACACTCACCACCAGGATCGGCAGCTTCTTGGTGCGTTCGTCCGAGCGTAGCACCATGCACACCTCGAATCCGTCCATGCGTGGCATGCGGATGTCGAGGCACACCAGGTCGAGCGGCTCCCGAAACGCGATCTCGAGCGCGTCGATTCCGTTCTCCGCGGTGAGCACCTCGTAGCCGGCGGCGCGCAGCAGCGAGACCGTGAGGTAGCGCAGGCTCGGGTCGTCCTCGACCACCAGGATCCGGCGCTGCGAGACCTGCGGCGCCGGAGCCTCCTCGAAGAGCGGGTTGATCTCCGCCGCCAGGTCCGCGAGGGTCGCGAAGCGCATCGAGGGATCGAGCGAGATCGCGCGCTCGATGAGCGGCGCCAGCGCTTCCGGCACCCGCGACGTCGAGGCCCCGGGCGGGGTCGGCTCGAGGTCGGGCTGCATCTCGAGCGCCTGGTATTCGGCGGAGCTGAACGGACAGCGGCCGATCGAGATCGCGTAGAGCATCATCCCGACGGAAAACACCTCGGCGCGCTCGTTCGGCATCGAGCCGAGCCGCACCTCGGGGGGAAGGAAGGCGAGCGGCTGGTCGTCGAGCGCGATGCAGGCCGACGGCATCATCTGCGCGATGCCCAGATCCGAGATGCGCGCGTTGAAGCCGGACGACATGCGCACCCGGCCCGGATGGATGCAGCCGTAGGCGATTCCCTTGGCGCGCACCGCGGAGAGCCCGGCCAGGATCTGCCGCGCCAGCCGTCCGATCGCATCGATCGTGAAGGGTCCGCGCGTCTTCAGTACCTGGGTCAGGCGGGGGCCGCGCGCGTGCTCGGTGATCACCACTTCGTGCCCGTCCTGGCTCACGTAGTCGAAGATCCGGAGCACGTGCGGGTGCTGCACGGCGCGCGCGGCCAGGTGCTGGTCGCGGAAGGTCTGCAGCCAGCGTCCCTCGGGAGCGAGCTCGGGCCTGAGCACCCGCAGCAGCACCGGACTGCCGTTCGACCGGTCGACGCCCTCGAAGTCGAGGAACGCCGAATCGGGCGTCAGCGCCGTGGTGACGTGGTAGTGGCCGCCGATCACCGAGCCCACCCCGATCGCACCGGAGGCTTCGGGCTCGGGTGGAGGAGCAGCCGCCGCCGGGGCGGTGGCCGGAGCCGGCTCGGTGCGGGTCAGGAAGCGCTCGATGTCGCGCAGCACTTCCTCGCTGGCGCTGGCGATGCGCATCCGCGTGAGCTTCGGCGACGCCGCGGTGCCGTCGCCGGTCTCGCCGCTCACCCGCACGTCGACCACCAGCTCCTCGCGGCGTCTCGGAAGCTGGAACTGGAGCTTGAGGAGCGTCCCGTCGAGCAGCCCCTCGACGCCACCCACCAGCACCTCGCCGCGAGCGATGCCCACCACCTCGGCGGTCTTGGAGGCGCCCTCGCGCGAGAGCAGCGCCACCGAGCGCAGCGGCTTCCACTTGTCGCGATCGATCATGGTCGCCCGGGAGGCGGGCTCGCTCCGAACGCATCGAGGCCGGTCACGGCCTGACCGAGGATCAGCGTGTGGACGTCGTGGGTGCCTTCGTAGGTGTAGACGCTCTCCAGGTTCGCGAGATGACGCATGGCCTGGTACTCGACCAGGATGCCGTTGGCGCCCAGCAGCCGGCGCGTCTCGCGCGCCACCTCGGTGGCCATGTTCACGTTGTTGCGCTTGGCGAGCGACACCTGCTGCGGCGTCATCTTGCCCGCGTCCTTCAAGCGGCCGAGCTGCACGCACAAGAGCTGCGCCTTGGTGATCTCGGTCAGCATCTCGGCGAGCCGCGCTTGCTGGAGTTGAAAGGCTCCGATGGGGCGGTCGAACGCGATGCGCATCTTCGCGTAGCTACGCGCCTCGTCGAAGCACGCGAGCGCCGAGCCCAGGGCACCCCACGAGATGCCGTAACGCGCCTGGGTCAGGCACATGAGCGGGCTCTTGAGGCCGCCGCTCTTGGGCAAAACCGCGTCCTCGGGCAGCCGCACGCCGTCGAGGTGGACCTCGCTGGTGTCGCTGGCGCGGAGCGAGAGCTTGCCCTTCTGATCGCGAGCGCTGAATCCCGGTGTCTTGGTGGGCACCACGAAGCCGCGGATGGAGCTCGCGTCGTCGAGCGCGCTGGTCTTGGCCCACACCACCGCGACGTCGGCGGTCGAGCCGTTGGTGATCCACATCTTGGTGCCGTCGAGCTTCCAGCCGTCCGCGGTCTTCTCGGCGCGGGTGATCATGCCGCCGGGATTGGAGCCGAAGTCGGGCTCGGTGAGGCCGAAGCAGCCCACCGCTTCGCCGCGCGCCAGCCGCGGCAGCCACTCCTTCTTCTGCGCGTCGCTGCCGAAGGCGTAGATCGGGTACATGACCAGCGCGCCCTGCACCGACGCGAACGAGCGCACCGCGCTGTCGCCGCGCTCGAGCTCCTGCATGATGAGCCCGTACGCGACGTTGCCGAGTCCCGCGCAGCCGTGCTCGACCGGCAAGTTGGCGCCGAAGACGCCGAGCTCGCCCATCTTGGGCAAGAGCTGCCGCGGGAACCGCCCTTCGAGATAGTGCTCGGCGATGATCGGCATGACCTCGTCGTCGACGAAGCGGCGGATGGTGTCGCGCACCGCGCGCTCGTCGTCGGTGAGCAGCGAATCGACGTCGTAGAAATCGACACCCTGGAAAGCCATCGTCGCCTCGTCTCGGTCGGGGTCAGTCGCCGATGATCTTGACCAGAACGCGCTTCGGCCGGCGGCCGTCGAACTCGCCGTAGAAGATCTGCTCCCAGGGGCCCAGGTCGAGCTTGCCCTTGGTGACGGCGACCACCACCTCGCGGCCCATGATCTGGCGCTTGTGGTGCGCGTCGGCGTTGTCCTCGCCGGTGCGGTTGTGGTGGTAGCGCTCGGGGCTAGGATCGAAGGGCGCCAGCCACTCGAGCCAGCGCTTGTAGTCCTCGTGGAGCCCCGGCTCGTCGTCGTTGATGAAGATGCTCGCGGTGATGTGCATGGCGTTCACCAGGCACAGTCCTTCCTGGACTTTGCTCTCCGCGACGGCCTGCTCGATGTCCGGCGTCACGTTCACGAAGTCCATTCGCTCCGGCACGCGGAACGTGAGGTAGCGGGTGAGCGATTTCACGGGGTGGGGTCGAGCCGGCGCGCGAGCGCGCGGCTCGCGATCCATCGGCATCGACAGGCTACCGCCGCATTCCTCCCGCTGCCAGACCGGGCATTGCGGGCGCTCGCGGTATGATCGGCGCGGTGCTCCGGGACCGGTCGAGGTTCCGGCGCGAGAATCGCCGGCGTCGCCCGGCTAGGCTGCGGGTGCATCCAGCCGTCTCGCCAGCGAGAAAACCGCGCCCCGCATGACCCTCCGCTTCATCCTCGGGCGCACCGGCACCGGCAAGACCAAGTGCTGTCTCGACGAGGTGCTGGGCGAGCTCGAGCGCGGGGCCGAGGGGCCGCCGCTCGTGGTGCTGGTTCCCGAGCAGGCGACGTTCCAGAGCGAGCAGGAGCTCCTCGCGAGCGGCCGCGTGCGCGGCTTCGCTCGCGCCCAGGTGCTGAGCTTCCGGCGCCTCGCGTGGCGGGTGCTGCAGGAAACCGGCGGCGCCACGCGACCGCTGCTCGGCGACCTCGGGAAGCGCATGGTGCTCGCGTCGCTGGTCGAGAAGCATCGCGCCGAGCTGCCGCTCTTCGGACGTCTCGCCGACCGGCCGGGACTGGTGCCGCGGCTCGCCTCCACCATCCACGAGCTGCGTGCCTACGGTGTCACGCCGGAGCGGCTGCGCGCGCGCGCCGACGCGATCGAGGCCGAGCACGGCGGGTCGACGGCGCTCGCCCTCAAGGCGCGCGAGCTCTCGATCCTGGTCCAGGCACTCGACGACTACTGCGCCGAGCGATTCCTCGATCCCGACGTCTACATGGGCATGCTCGTGGCCCGGCTGCCGCGCGCCGCGGAGGTGCGCGGTGCCCAGGTGTGGATCGACGGCTTCGCGGGCTTCACCCCCGACGAGCTGGAGGTGATCGGCGGGCTCTTGAAGGTGGCCGAGCGCGTCACCGTCACCTTGCTGCTCGACGGTGAGCGCGAGCCTCGCCCGGAGCTTCTCGACGATCCGACCCATCTCTTCCGGCCGTCTCTCGAGACCTATTTCGCGCTGCTCGCGCTCGCGAAACGGCAAGGAGCGCGGCTCGATCCGCCGGTGGTGCTCGACTCGTCCGAGCCGCCGCATCGGTTCCGCGCCACGCCCGAGCTCGCGCACCTGGAAGCGGTGCTCGCGCGGCCGGGCGCGCCGCGCGTCTTCGAAGCCGACGCTCCCCACATCACATTGGCACCGGCCGCGCGCCGTCGCGACGAGGTGGAGAGCGTGGCGCGCGAATGCCTGCGGCTCGCTCGCGAAGAAGGCGTGCGTTTTCGCGAGATGGCGCTGGTGCTGCGCGACCTCGAGAGCTACGCCGACCTCGTCGAGGCGGTGTTCGGCGATCACGGAGTGCCGGTGTTCGTCGACCGGCGCCGCCCGATTCCCCATCATCCGCTGGTCGAGCTGGTGCGCGCCGCGGTGGAAGCACTGGTGCGGGACTTCCCGCACGAGGCCGTGTTCCGTTACTTGCGGACCGACCTGGTGCCGGTCGAGCGCGACGTGGTCGATCGCTTGGAGGCCTACGCGCTCGAGCACGGAATCTGCGGCGCGGCCTGGTACCGGCCCGAGCCGTGGACGTTCGTGCGGCGCTTCTCGCTCGACGATCCCGAGGACGACGAGCGCGCCGCCGAGAGCGCCGCGACGCGCCCGTCGCGGTCCGAGCTCGCGAAGCTCGACACCGCCCGCCGCCGCGCGATTCGCGACCTCGCGGCGCTCAGCGAACGGCTCGCCGGCACCGAGCTGCACACGGTGCGCGACCTCGCCGCGGCGCTCTGGGAGCTGATCGAGGCGCTCGACGTGGCGACCACGCTCGCGCGCTGGACGCGCGACGCCGAGAGCGCCGGAAACCTGAGCGCCGCCCGCGAGCACACCCAGGCGTGGCGAGGCGTGGTGTCGCTGCTCGACGAGCTGGTGGGTGCGCTCGGCGACTCACGGCTCGATCTCGACGGATTCCTGCGGGTGCTCGAATCGGGCCTGGAATCGCTCGATCTGGGCCTGATTCCACCGGGCGTCGATCAGGTGGTGGTGGGGACCATCGAGCGCTCGCGCCACCTCGGCACGCGCGCGGCGTTCGTGCTGGGTGCCATCGACGGTGCCTATCCGCCGCAGCCCGGCGAGGATCCGATCTTTCCCGACGCCGACCGGGAGAAGCTCGCTCGCGACGGCGTCACGCTCGGACCGACCGCGCGCGAGCGGCTCTTCCACGAGAGTTACTTCGCCTATCTGACGCTCACTCGCGGTTCGCGCTGGCTGTGGGTGAGCCATCCGCTCGCCGACGACGATGGCGAGCGCCTCGAGCCGGCGCGCGTGGTGCGCCGGCTGGAAGCCACGTTTCCCGGCGCCCGGCGGGCCGGCGTCGCGCTCGACGATGCGCGCATCGTCGAGGCGGTCCGGCCCCGCGACCTGGGCGCGGAGCTGGCGCGGGTGCTGCGCACTACGCGCGATCGCGGGGAGCGGCCCGATCCACGCTGGCTGGCGCTCGGCGGGTGGCTCGCGTCGTCGGACTCGGCAGTGCGCGACGAGGCGGCGCCCGCGTTCGCGGCGCTCGACTACGAGGCCGGATTCGCGCGCCGCGCCGAGCCGCTGGGAAGCGAGCTCGCCTCGCGGCTCTTCGCGGCGAGCGGCGAGCTGCGCACCAGCGTCAGTAGGCTCGAGTCGTTCTCGGCGTGCCCGTTCCAGCATTTCGCGAAGCACGGGCTCAGGCTCGTCGAGCGTCCGCACTCGACCCTCGAGCCATCCGATCTGGGCTCGCTCAATCACGCCGTGCTGAGCCGCCTGGTGCGCGGCCTCGAGCGCGACGGTCTCGCGTGGTCGAGCCTCGCCCCGGCCGAGGTGCGGAACCGGGTCGGCGCGATCGTCGAGGAGCTGGCGCCTCGGCTCCGGGAGGAGTGGGTGCTCGCGGATCCACAGCACCGCTACCTCTTGGGCGCGGTGCGACGGGTGCTCGAAGGGAGCGTCGAGCTCCTGAGCGAGCATGCGCGCCGCGCCCATTTCGCGCCGCTCGCGGTCGAGCTGCCATTCGGCGAGGACGACCCCGGCTCGTCGCGCGTGGCGCTGCCCGCGTTGACGCTGCAGCTCGGTGCCGGCGAGCCCCCGATCGTGCTGCGCGGGCGAATCGATCGCGTCGACGCTTACACCGACGCCTATCGCGACACCTGGGTGCGAGTGATCGATTACAAGCGGCGGCCTCGTGTGCTGCCCGATGGCCGCGTGTTCCACGGCCTCGACCTGCAGCTGCTCGCGTATCTGCTGGCGGTGACGACGCACGGGGAGGCGCTGGGCCGCGGTGCATTGCGACCGGCCGGCGCGCTCTATTTCCCCGTGCACGGTCCGCTGCCGCTCCACGACGCGCGCCCGACGTCTGACGAGGCCGCGAACGCCTGGAAGAAGGAGAGCAAGACCACCGGGATCTTGACCGACGAGCCCTCGGTGCTGCTCGCGATGGGCGCGGAAGACGAGGGCCACTCGATGCTGCTGCCGGTGCAGCTCAAGAAGGACGGCGGAGCGTCGAAGCGCGGGAACATCGCGAGCGAGAGCGACTTCACCAACCTCTTCGAGCACGTGAACCGCCGCGCTCGGCGCGCCGCGCGCCGCATCGCGAGCGGCGACGTGAGTGTGCGCCCGTACCGGCTGGGACGTACCGAGGTGGCCTGTGCCCAGTGCCGGCTGCGGGCGGTGTGTCAGTTCGATCCGGCCGTCGGCGGCCAGAGC
>CAZYWA010000379.1:0-7923 GCA_964650975.1 uncultured bacterium | reverse complement strand
GGGGCCGAAGAAGCCGTAGTCCTCGTGCGGCAGGACCGGCTTGCGGTTGCGTCCGAGCGTTGCCATGCACTGAATATACACAACTGTAGTAATTGCTCAACCCCTCGCTGGACCCCAACGCCGCGACGGCGGCGTTCCCCCCGGCCCGCTACAGCGAGCGCGAGCGCTCCACGACGACGCGCCAGGCGAAGCGCGCGTTGCCGATCAGGTAGCGCCGCCACAGGCGCCGCGGCTCCAGCGCCATCCGGTGGGCCCACTCGATCCCGAGCGCCATCATCCAGCGCGGCGCGCGGCGCTTGCGCCCCGAGTGGAAGTCGAGCGCGCCGCCGATCCCCCACACCAACGGCACTCCCAGCGCCCTCGCGTGTGCGAGGATCCAGCGCTCCTGGAGCGGGCTGCCCATCGCCACCAGGCACGCGGCCGGGCCGGCGGCGCGGATCTCCTCGATCAACGCCGCCTCTTCCGCCCCGGACGAGAAGAATCCCGATCGTGCACCGGCGAGGCGAAGCCCGGGCGCCACTCGGGCGAGCCGCTCGGCCGCCGCGTCCGCGACCCCGGGCTCGCCCCCGAGGAGAAAGATCGAGAGCCCGCGTGAAGCAGCGGCTCTGCAGAAGTCCGGCAAGAAATCGCTGGCGGTCACCCGCTCGGGCAGCGCCGCGCCGAGCAACCGCGCGGCCCACACCAGACCGATGCCGTCGGGATAAAGGAGATCGAAGCGCCGCAGCTCGTCGAGCAACGCGCGATCGTCGCGCGTTTGATCGATGGTGTGTGGATTGACGTAGGTCGCGAGAAACGGGGCGCCATCGTCGCGTCCCAGCTCACGGGCCCCGGCGCGCACCAAGAGCTCCACGGTCGCAGCCGTGTCGAGCCGAGAGATCGACAGACCGAAGAGGCTTGCCGATGGAGGTCGTGGCGCCACCGGGGACGAGGTGCTCAGGCGACGGCCGGCTCACCGCCGGGCACGGCTTCCGCCGCGACGGCGCGCCCACGCCCCAGGAAGTCGCGGATGTGCCCCGCCATCGCCCAGGCGCCACGGGCGAGATACGACACGTCCTCGGCATTGCGAATGCCGAGGAAACGTCGCGCCACGTGCTCGGGCCGGAACGAGAGCCGGTAGAAGCGCCGGCACCAGTCGAGGATCTCGGCGGAGCTCAACCCTTCGGTCTTGAGGATCGGCTCGCGCATCCCGAAGCGGTCGTAGTCGGTGGGATCGCACATCAGCCAGCCCTGCTCCACCGCCTGGCGGTAGAGCGGCGTTCCCGGATACGGAATCAGCACCGTCGACTGGAGCATCTCGATGGCGCCTTCACCGTAAAGCTCTTCCACCACGCGATAGGTGTTCTCGAGATCCGCGCGCGTCTCCCACGGATAGCCGACCATGATCGTGAGATGGATCTCGAGCCCGTGCTCCTTCGCGGCGCGGCAGCCGGCGCGCACCTGCTCGGGAGTCGTGCCCTTCCGCAAGCGGCGCAGGGTCTCGGTGCTCATCGATTCGAGCCCTAGCTTGAGCTTCCGGAAACCGGCCCGCGCCATCTTCTCGGCGGTCGCAGAAGTGAGCGCGTCGAAGCGCATGTTGCAGGAGAAGAGCAGCTTGTCGGCGAGCCCGCGCTCGACCATGCCCGCCGAGAATTGATCGAGCCAGCGCCCGATCGGCAGCGTCCCGGTGTCGTCGAAGATCTCGCGCGCGCCGTGCTCGCTCACCAGGTACTCGAGCTCGTCGAGCACGTTGGCGGGCGTGCGGGCGCTGAACGAATCCGCCGGATAGAGCGTGGTCCACGAGCAGAATGTGCACACGCCCCAGTGGCAGTCGCGGCCGGCCATGATCCGGAAGAAGGGCTTCCGCTTCCACCACTTCTCCGAGTAGCGGAACCCTTCGGTGAGCCGCCGGTCGATGAACGGCAGCTGGTTCAAATCGACCGGGACGATCGCCACCTGGCTCTTCGCAACGCGCTCGCCGTCGCGCCAGTAAACGTTGGTGGGACGCTCTCCGCCCTTCTCGAGAGAGCGGGCGAGATCGCGCAGCGTCACGTCGTAGTTGCCGCCGACCACCGCGAAATCGATCGGGCTCGCCCCGAAGCTCTCTTCGGGGAGTGCCGTCACATGATCGCCGAGCAGCAGGAAGCGCGTGTCCGGCAAGCGCCGCTTGGCCTCGCGGATCCAGGCCCAGTGGCGCCGCACCACCGGCGTTTTGGTCTCGCACACCACGAGATCGGGCGCCTCGCGCTCGAGGCGCGCCCAGTGCTCGTCGGCGCTCAATCCCTGCGCGACCGCGTCGTCCCACAACACCTCGTGCCCGTCCCGCGCCAGCGCGGTGGCCGCCGTGGCCGGTACGATCGGAAACAAATACGAGGGATGCGTGAACCACTGGAACTGCCGGTTCTGGGTCAGCATCGGCACGCCCGGGCCACCGAGCGGCGGATAGGTGATGGCGATCTTCATCCCAGCTCTTCGTAAGCGGCGAGTGTCGCGCGCGCGGTTTCGGACCAGCGGAACGTTCGAGATCGCTCGTGGCCGAGGCGAGCCAGTGTTGCGAGTGCCCCGGGATCGCCGAGCCGGTCGAGAATGGCACAGGCCGCCTGGGCAGGCGAATCCGGGTCGAAGGCCAGATAGCCATCGCCCAGGATCTCGGGAAGCGCGCCGGCAGCGGCCGCCGCCACTGGGCACCGGGCGGCCATGGCCTCGAGAGGCGTGAACCCGAAGCCCTCGAAGCGCGCCGCGGTGACGTAGAGCGCGGCTCGGCGATAGAGCGCGCGCAGCGTCTCTTCGCTCACGTTGGTGAGGAATCGGACCCGCTCGCCGAGCCCGAGCGCCAGCGTGCGGTCGCGCACCCCGGCGAAGAAGCGGTCGCGAACGCCGGCGATCACCAGCAACGGACGATCGCCTTCGGGCTCGCGCAGGACCATCTCGTGGAACACCAGCAGCAGCCCCTCGACGTTCTTCTGGGGACGGGTGTTGCCGACGTGGAGCAGGAAACGGCGCTCGGGGTCGAGCCCGGCCGCCGCGATCCGCTTCGCGTCCGCGTCTCGATCGCCAGCCGCGAAGAAGTCTTCCGAGAGCCCCTCGTACACCACCCGGAAACGGTCCTCCGGCAGCCGATACGCCGCCGCGACGTCGTCGCGGGTCCAGCGCGAGCCGGCGACGATCCGGTCCGCGGCACCGAACGACCACCGGTACGCGAGCGCGTAGAGCGTCCGCGACGCGAGCCTGAGCGGCCACGAGCGCAGCCCGTGGAAGCCGCGCACCCGCAGCGCCTGCAGGTCGTGTGCGGTCACCACGGTGCGCGGCGCGGGCGCCACCGGCAGCGCGGGAAAGAGCGCGTGGAACACGTCTAGCCGCTCGCGGCGCGCGGTACGGCCCAGTCGCACGAAGCCGGCCGGTGACATCGGCGACAGCTCGGTCGCCACTTCGCGCACCGCCGAGTCGCGCACCAGCGGCTCGCCCTCGCCTCCGCGACGAAACACGATCAGCTCGTGTCCGCGGGCGCTCGCCAGCGGTGCCAGATGCCGGATCAGCTCGACGCTGTAGCGACCGATGCCATGGACGTGACTCGCGTACACGTAGCGCGCGTCGAGCCCGATCCTCATGTGCGGAGCGGCCTTGCGAGTGGCGTCCTCGTCGTCATCCCGGTGCCACCTCGAGGTAGAGCTCCGCGGTGCGGGACGCGATCTCGTCCCACGAGCGCCCGCGGCTCACCTTGCGGCCGGCGGTCGCCAGCTGCTCGCGCAGCCTTCCGTCGTCGCGCAGCTTGAGCACCGCGGCCGCGAGGGCCGCGGCATCGCCGGGAGCCACCAGCAACGCGGGCGCCGCGTCGCTGCTCCAGTCGACCGGAAGACGCGGCCCGTGCGTGGTCACGACGGGCAGCCCATGAGCCAGCGCCGCCAGCAACGAGCCGCGCCGCGCGGTGGCGCCACCGGCGAAGGGAAAGACCGCCGCATCCGCCGCCGAGAGCAGCGCGCTGAGCTCGGCCGCTGGAAGGTGGGGCAGCCGCCGGATGGCACCCTCCTGCTCGGCCGCGCCGAGCTCCACGAGGCCCGTCGAGCGCTTGCCACGACTGGCGCGCGGCGGCGGCTCGCCGATCACCACCACCTCGATCCCGTCCTTCGCAAGCCAGCGGCTCGCCTGGGCGAGGCTCGCGAGCCCACGATCCTCGGCGAGCAGACCGAAGTGCACCACCAGGAACGAATCCGCCCCGAGCCCGCGACGACGACGCACGGCACGTCCGTCCGAAGGCGGCTCGCGCGGCACGATGTTGGGCGCGATCGGCACCACTCGCCGCACGCGGCTCTCCACCTGCGGCCAGCGCAGCGCCGCCCGCTCGTCGAACTCGCTGGTGAAGATCAGCGCCTGGCTGGTGATGAGGTTGAGCCACGCGCGGGCGCGAAACGCGCGGCTGCGATCCGAGAACTCGTGAAGGGTCGTCACCACCGAGCGCGACTTCCGCCGCAGCCCGGCGCCCCTCACCAGGAGCGGTACCGCGTTGGCGAGCGCACCGCGGTCCTGGGCGCCGAATCGCGACGGGTACATCACGTGCACGATCTCGGGGTCGATCCGGTCGACGGCCGCGGTGAGCCGGTCGGCCTCGTCGATCCGCCATCCGTCCATCACCCGGTGAACCTCGACGCCGGGGATCGCGGCCGCGGGACCGGGGCCGCGGGAGGTCAGCACGTCGACTCGCTCGACGTCCTCGATCCGGGCCAGCGCCGCCGCGAGGTTCGCGGTGTAGTCCCCCACCCCGCACATCTGATCGGGGAAGGTACCGCTCACCAGCAACACACGCACGTCAGGTCTCCCGCGCGCCCACGGACGGAGTGGCAGCAGCGTATCGCCCTCGCGAGCGGCGCCGTCCGAGCGCCTCACGATAAGCCATCGCGGTGAGCCGCGCGCACCGCTCCCAGGTGTAGCTGCGCGATCGTTCCAGACCCGACGCTCCGCGCCGCTGGCACTCGCGCGCGTCCCCGAGCAGGAAACCGATCGCGTCCGCGAGTGCTTGCGCATCGCCCGGCGGCACCAGAAGCGCCGACTCGCCGGCCACTTCCTCGAGCGCCGCGATGCGGCTCGCCACCACCGGCGTTCCGCACGCCATCGCCTCGAGAACCGGCAGCCCGAACCCTTCGGCACGCGACAGATAGAGCGCCAGCCCCGCTCCACGGTAGAGCGGGGCCAGATCGGGCGCTGGAACCGCACCCAAGCGGATCATCCGATCGTCCGCATGATGCCGCCGGAGCGCGCTGCGAAGGGCACGTTCGGCACCGCCGTCCGGTCCCACCACCACCAGTGGCGCGTTCCGGGCCGCGGAGTCGGCGATCCGTGCGAAGCCTTCCGCGAGCGTCGTCAGGTCCTTGCGCCGGTCGAGCGCTCCGACCCACAAGAGGTAACCGGGACGGAGGCCGTGCCGCTCGAGAACGCTCGCGTCACGGTCGGTGCGGTCGGGCGTCAGCTCGCCCGAGACGCCGTGCGGCACGACGTGCACCCTACCGAGGTCGAGGCCGAAGGCGCGCTCCAGCTCGTGCGCCGTGGCGCGGCTAGGACAGATGACGACGTCGGCTCGCGTGAGCGAAGTCTCGAACCAGTGCTCGAGCCAGGCCGCCGTGTGCTCGGTGGCGCTCGACGGATCGGTTCTCCAAGCCACGTCTTGCACGGTCAGCACGATCGCGGCGGCGCGCGCGGCCGGTGCCAGCAGGTCGCTTGCATGAAAGACGTCGACCGGTCCGAGCCAGTCCTCGATTCCTGCCTTCGGCCGCGCTCGCCACCAGCGCTCGAGCCACGATCGCGGCACGCGCGAGTGAACGATGCGCACGTCGCGTTCCAGCCGTGCCGCGAGATCGAGCTCGACGCTCCCGATCGACGGCCGGTTCACGAAGCCCACGATCGCATCCACGTCCAGCTGCGCGCGCGCGCTCAAGAGTCCGCGGACGTAGGTGGCCAGGCCGGTCGCGCCACGCGCCAGCGGAGTCAGATCGAGACCGAGCCGGATGCGATCGGCGGGCGCGGTCATCGAGCCTCGCGAGCTGCATCGCGCGAGCGCTGGCTCGCTCCGGCGAGCAACAGCACCGGATACGCCACCGATCGCTCGGTCAGCGCGTGCAGGAAGAGCGCGCCGATCGCGAGCGGCGCCCACGCCGCGAGCACCCCGGCTGCACCCGGCTCGCCTGCACGCGCGGCACGCCACAACCGAAGGGTCAGCGCGATCGTCCATCCCGCGACGAGCAGCAGCCCCGCGACACCGTACTCGACACCGAATTGCAGATACGAGCTCTCCGTGACGATGCCCGAGGCACCCAGCACTCGTACCGACACCTCGCCTGCACGGCCTGGTCCCAGCCCGGACGGATGGTCCGCGATCTCGCGCACCCCACGCGACCACGCGTCGAGGTGATGGGGAAAAGAGGTATCGCTCTCCGCGCGGGTCGCCGTGTCCCGGGTCCACGAAAGGACGCTCGGCACGATCGGCAGCGTGGCCAGCGCCGCGAGGATCAGCGCCACGCGGATCGCTCGAGCCGAAGCGCCGCGATGGACTCGCGCGAGCCCGATCGCGCCCACCGCGAGCCCCAGCCAGGCACTGCGCGTGAACGTGGCCACGCAACCAAGCGCGCACACCGCGAAGAGCGCCAGCCCGCGTATCGCCGGCGCGCTCCACACCGACGTCGCGTCCGCGCCGAGCCCCCCGAGCTCGTCGAGGGCCAAGAGCGCCGCGACCGCGAGCAGCAAGCCGGCCGGGAGCGGGTCGAGAAACACCGAGCTCAGCCGAAAGTGCTCGTGCCCGGGCACCTTGAAGTCGCGCGGCCCGAAGTAACCGACGGTGCCGTACCAGCTCGGCCCCAGCACCACCAGCTGCACGAAACCGAAGATCGCCAAACCAGCGCCCATCCACACGACGAGCCTGCGAACGCGCGCGAAATCGAGTCCCGAGTCGCCCAGCGATCTCGCCAGCGGATAGAGCAAGAGCGGCCCGAAATCCGCGGCCAACCCGCGCGCCGCGAGCCCGATCCCCACTTCCCGCCGCGCGATCGACACGACCGTCACCCCCATCGCCAGGCCGACCAGCGCGGCAAGCCACCGCTCGGGTTGATCCGCTCTTCGTAGCGCGGGGGCTCGTCCCCCGCTGACGATCGCTCGCGCACACAACGTGCCGACCAGCACATCCTTCCACATCCCGAGAGCACCCGGATCGAGCAGCCACCGTCCCTCGATGACACTCAGCACCAGCGTGTGGACCGGCGCCAGGATCACGAGGGCCAGGAGCGCCGCGCGTGGCGCTCGCCACGCCGTCACCACCAGCGACGCCGCGCCCATCGCGAGCAGCGCATCGCGCAGCCCGACGGATGCGAGCGCCGGCCCGCTCGCCGCGGCCGCAAGGACCACCAGCCCGATCGTGACGGCGAGCGCTCGGCGCCTCGCGAAGAGCAGCGCATCCGCGAACACCGCCGCGCCGCCCACCGCGGCACAGGTCGCCGCCGACCCGATCGCTGCCGCCGCGCCGACGCAGGCACCGATCAGCAGCGCGCGCCCGACGAGCCGGACGTGCGGCTCAGCCCGCGACGCGTTCACGCGCCCCCACTCCGCACGAGATCCAGCCCACGGCCAACCCCGCAACCAGCGCGGCGATGCTTCCAGCGCGCAGCGGCCCCGCGGCCCGCGATCGTGACCGCGCCGGCTCGACCAGCCCCCGCGACCACTCGAGCAGCGCATCGCGCTTGAGATGGAACGACGTGAGCGCCACCTGAGCGTCGGAGCGCGCTCGCGGATCACCGGCCTTGTCCGCGGCGTCGAAGCGCTCGAGTAGCGCCGTCTCCAGATCGTCCGCCGCACTGAGTGCCGCGGCGAGCATCGACTGCTCGCGCCGGCGCGCCGGCTCGATCGCACGCTCGGCCGCGGCGAGAGCGACGGCGCGATCGGCCGCGCGCGCCTCGACCACGATCTGGT
>CAZYWA010000378.1:5248-7923 GCA_964650975.1 uncultured bacterium | reverse complement strand
GCCGCGGTGCTGGAGGCTCTCCAGGCCAGCCTCGTGGCCGAACGAGTCATTCCCTCGGATCTCGCGTCCGAAGACCTCACGCAGACCCACCTCCGGCGCGTCATCCGCCAGCTCGAGCGCCAGTCTGCGATGAATACCAGCCTCATCCGACGCAACGCGAGGGTCTCCGCGGAGCTGGCCGCCCTGGCCGGCATTTCGAAGGCACTGCTCGAGACTCCCTCGTTACGCCCCGCGGCGCGTGAGCTACTGACACGTTGCTTGGTGGCGGGCGGCGTCTCTCAAGGAGCGATTTACCTGTGCGAGCCAGAAGGCGGTCTGAAGCAAGTCGCAGCCATCGGCCCCGCCGAGGCTGAAACGGAGCCTCTCTTCGGATACGCGGCGGTCCTGCGCCCGCTCCTCGCGGAGGGAGCTGTGTTGGCAATCCCTTCCGCGGCGGTCCCGGAGATCATGGCTCGGGACTTCCTCGCACGATCCGGAGCGGTCCACTTGGTGCTCGCCGCGATCCCAGTCCGTGGGTCGGCCGAAGGCGTGCTCGTCCTCGGATCCCAGACTCCGGGCATGGACTCCGAGAGCTGGCTTTTGTTCGCACGAACGGTGGCTGGGCAGATTGGGCAAGCCATCGCGGTCGGTGAAGCCGTTCGCGAGCGCGATCGCTCGGCCGAGCTCGTACGTGTCGACGGGCTGCAGCGCCAGCAGCTCCAGATCAAGGACGAATGCCTCTCGCATGTCTCACACGAGCTGCGCACGCCGCTCGCGGTGATCTATCAATTCGTCATGATCTTGCTCGACGGTTTCGCCGGCGAGGTGCGCCTCGAGCAGCGCGAGCACCTCCGGACGATCCTGCGCAACGTGAACCAGCTCCGGAACATGATCGCCGATCTGCTCGAAGCGACTCACTCCGACGCAGCGAACCTGGCAATCCGCCCGCATCCGACGGAGCTCGGCACTCTGGTGACCGAGACTTTGGAGAGCCTCCAGCCGAGCGCTGAAGCGAAGCGGGTGGCGCTCGGCAGCGACGTCGACTCCGCGCTGCCTGCGGCCCACGCGGACGCCCTGCGGTTCGGGCAGATCCTGGTGAACCTGATCGACAACGGGATCAAATTCACACCCGCAGGGGGCACGGTGATGGTTCGCGCCAGAAGAGGCATGGGCACCGAGAACGAGATCGAAGTCTCCGTGGCCGACACCGGCCCGGGAATCCCGACGCACGAGCTGGCGCGGATCTTCGACTACCTCTACCAGGGCACCAACACCGCCCAGCTGACACGCAAAGGGTTCGGCATCGGACTTCACGTTTGCAAGGATCTGATCACACGCCAGGGCGGGCGCATCTGGGTGGAGAGCGAGCTCGGCGTCGGCAGCACCTTCTTTTTCACGCTGCCCGTCGCACCCGCGACGCCGCCGCCCAGTCTAGTGACGACCTCATGAGCTCGAAGAAAATTCTGGTGATCGAGGATGACGCCGACACCCGTCTCGGCCTCCAGATCCGCCTCAAGGCGAGCGGCTACGTCGTTGCGCTCGCGGCCGACGCCACATCGAGCGTGATGGTGGCCAATCGCGAGCGGCCCGACCTGATCCTTCTCGATCTGGGACTCCCGGGCGGAGACGGCTTTCTGGTGCTGCAGCGGTTCAAGGCGCATCTCAACCTGGGCGGTGTTCCGATATTCGTGCTCACCGCGCGCGATCCCAGGAGGAACGCGAGACAGGCGCGCGAGCTCGGTGCCGCGGAGTTCTTCCAGAAACCGGTGGAAAACGACGAGCTCATCGGCGCCATTCGGCGTACGCTGGGAGAGTGAAGTCGGCAATGACGCGGGGACTCGGGCGACATCCCTCACCAGCCAGCTCCGGGCCTGGTGCGAAGTTCCGAATCGCCGGCCGGATCTCTCCTGGATGAGATCGATGTAGCCACGGCCACCAAACGCAAAGCCGAGGCCCGTCACCGTGGGAAGATCCAACGGTGACGGGCCTCGGCGGATGGAACACCTAGAGGCTGCGGTTCACTGCGCGGCGCGGATGACCACTGCCGTGTTCGGGGCTAGCGTCACGATGGTGCCGCTCATTCCGATCCACGTGGCCGAGCCGCTCACCGGAAGCGCGCCCCCGCCCGAAAGCACGAGGCTCTGAAACGCGCCGCTTCCCATGCTGTAGGCGATCGACTTGGTGCTGGTGTTCACCAGCGCCGTGCCGCTCGCGTACGCACGGGTCACGAGGCCGTCGCTGCGACTCACGGCCTCCCCGAGCGCCGCGCCGATGTCGAGCGAGTCTTCCGGGTAGGACTGCAGGTCCGAGGCCACGTCGGTTCCCGCAAAGAAGTGGTACGAGTACGGTGAATTCACGAGCAGATAGGTCACGATCGAGAACATGCGACGTTGCACGTCGGTGCTCACGGCGTAGTCCATGCCCACCGCCATCTTGCCGGACGCCACCACCGACGCGTAGTCGTCGAGCACCTGCAGGTAGCGGGTAGGATCGAAGAACTTGCCCGAATCCTTCCAGGCGAAGTCCTCGAAGAACAGGCCATCCGCGTTGGCGAGGAGCTCGAGGCCGCGGTTACCCACAGCCGCCCCGCCGGTGTAGGAGTTCAAGATGATCTTCTTGCCTGGGATCGCCGCGCGTACCGAGGCCAGCACCTGGCCGACCGCCTGATAGTACGCCGCGTCCGAGTAATTCGCGGG
>CAZYWA010000378.1:0-5238 GCA_964650975.1 uncultured bacterium | reverse complement strand
AACTCGGTGATGAGGCTGGGATCGATGATGCCCGAGTTGTCGAGGAAGACTCCGTCATAACCCCTGGCGATCTGCGCCTGCACGTTGGCGATCAGAATCGAAGTCCATGCCGCGCGCTTCGAGGGCGTGATGATGTCGACCCAGTACCAGCCGGCGTGAGGCATCGTGACGGGCTTGCCGCTCGGGCCGTACCAGAGAAGGTTCTGTGCAGCGACCTGCGGCCAGCCCGGGTCGCCACTGGGCGCGACCGTGTCGGGTCCGTGGATCCCGCCGATCTTCTCGTAACCGTAGATCGTGTCGGCCGGGTTCGCAGCGTGGACGGAGCTGATCTTCGAATCGCCGACGGCCACCAGAATCTGCATGTCGGCCACGTTCGCCACGAAGTTCACCTGATCCGGCGCGCTCGAGATCGAGCCCTTGAACGCCGTGCGCACGCCCGCCGTCGGAGGAACGGGATCGATCGTGTAATTCGTGACCGCGAGCGTCAGCATGTCCAGATCGCTGGTATCGGTGACGCTGTAGCAGTCATATCGAATCCAGACGAAGCCGGCCGAATTCAGGTAGCGGTTCAAGTCGCCAGTCAACGACCAGTTGAGCTGGGTCCAGTTGTGGAACGTCGCCCCCGCGTTGGTGCCGAGCACGACCCAGGTGTTGGCCGACTGGTCCCGCACCTGGAACGTCCACTTCGAGATGTTGCTCGGTTGCCCGTAGAAGTTCGCCGCCAGCGAAATCCCCGAGGCGCTCGCCAGGTCCGTGCCGGCCGGAACGGGGAAGTAGAAGATTCCTTGGAAACCGGTCGTGCCGGGTGTGTACCGTTGCGCCTTGGTGAGATCGGTGACCGATCCCGAGAGGTCTTGCGTCGCGAGGACGCTCATGGGCTGCGCGCCGACGGATCCCTTGCTTGCGATGATCTTCGACGGGACCAGCGTGGTCGTGACGTAGGTGGCCCGGGCATCGATCGAGAACCCGGTGATGAGAATGGCGGCTGCGAACAGTCTGCCGAGCCATGGAAAGGACTGATGGAGCTTCATCGGATCCTCCTCGTAATGCTGGGGTGAATGCGCCGGCTTCAACCGCTCTTCAGCCGCGCGAATCATCCAGCCGCCCGGGGAGGCTTCTGGAAGGGTCCGCTCGGCAGCCCTGCTGCCATGTCCCATTGGGATTTAGGCCAGAGGCTTTGCGTCCCACCGTTTCCGGTGGTTTGCCCTTGACGAGTCGCGATGTTGCTTGTGACGAGATCCCCTGTTGATTGGGTTGAACTGACACCACTACCTAAAGCAATTGCTTCACCAAGATCACGAAGTTTTTCGTCCAAAAGACTGAACAATTCCAGCAGAAAACGACACTGCCCGTCGATCCCATATCGCCCGTACGGGCAAAAGACCTCTCTCCGAGTCGTTATTGCCCGCCATGAAATGACCTTGGGTGGCGAGGAAGGGAACACCGAATCCGTGACCCGCTCCGCGTCGGTCCCCTCGAGCACAACGGATTCGGTTGCTTGCAACATGAGAATTTTCGCCGATCGGAAAGTTGATCCAGAGTCCGATCGGCGCGACACGCGCCGATCGCCAGGTGCTGTGCCGCTGGCCGCTGATGCATGGATGGGAAGACGCCACCGCACTCCGCGGCGAGGTCGGTGGTCTTGACGAGGTCGAGACCACCCCGGATGCCTCCGGATTTCTCCGTCGGCACGAGTAGCAAACGAAGCCTGATCGAGAGCCGGGCTGCCCGTCAGCTGCCGAAGATCGCGTAGAGCGCCGGGCTCACGTCGACGCCTTGCCAGATCGGGTCACTCATGGGACGCAGCATCGGATCGACATTACGGGCGCGCATGTCGCCGAAGCGCAGCACGCCGTCGCCGCCCAGCACCGGGCTCGAGTAGCCCACCACGCCGGCCGCGTCGTACGACCACAGCATCTTGCCCGCCTCGGAGACCGCGAACACGCGCGCACCGCGCGACACCGGATAGGCAGGCATGCCCGCAGCGTAGGCACCGGAGCTTCCCGTGTAGATCGTGCCGTTGGCGTCGATCGCAGGATAGATCGCGTTGCCGAAGCCGCCGTAGCGGGACGGATCGAAGAACGGCGTGCCCCACGACTGCTTTCCCGTCGCGGGATCGAGCGCGAAGATCCGCCCGCCCGAGGGCGATCCAACCGGTGCGAATTCGGCGGTGAAATTGGTCGAGGCGTAGACGCGCGTGGTCGTGCCGCTCACTTCGCGCAGGGCGATTCCGCCGGTGCGGTTCGCGCACGGCATGCCGAAGCCGGAAGGCAGCGACACCGGGCCCCAGCGCAGCGTGCCGTTCGACTTGTAGGCCGACAGGAAGGCCGCGTCGCAGGTGCTAGCGCCGCCGCCACCCAGGAACACCGTGCCGTCGGTGCCCACCGCGAGCGACCATGCGCCCGCGGGACGTTTGCTGGCGTCGGAGATCGGGACCGGTGGGAAGCGCAAGGTACCGTTCGGGTCGAAGGCGTAGAGATAGCCAGGTGCCGTGCAGCTGCTGGTCGGGGCGCACATCGTGGCGGCATAGATCGTATTGCCGTCCTGGCTGAGTGCGGGCGCGGCCATGAAGGTGCCCGCAAGCGAGCCCGTTCCCGGATAACGCCACAGGAGCGCGCCGCTCGCGGCGTCGAGCTTGTAGAGCGCGGTGCTCTCGAGCTTGCTGGCGCCGTCGGCCGTGAACGATCCCACGTAGAGCTCGGACGCGCCGCGCAGCAGCAAGCCCGCGACAACCTCTCCGCCGGCTTCGGAGTTGGTGGTGGCCTTGCCGCAGTCGTTGACGTCGTTGCAGGTTCGGAAGTCCCACAGCATCAGACCAGTCTTCGTGTCGACCGCGTAGACCTTGCCGTCGCCGCGACCCAGGTAGAGGACGCTCTCGTCCGGAGACAGCACCGGCGTACCCTCGATCGTGCCGTTCCACCAGCTCATCTCTTGCGTGAGCGAACCGGCGCATTGCAGGGGCGAGGCGCCACCCGGGTTGTAGTCGTTGCAGTACGCGACGTGGTCGAGCGGCTGCGCCGCGAAGGGCGCCGCGAGCTGCGCGTTCGCGCCGAGCGCCGGGCTCCATGCGAGCAGGTTGCCGGCGAACTTGTCCCACTTCGAGCGATCGGTGGCGCCGTTGTCCTGCACGGTGCCCCAGGTGCCGAAGTACGTGGTGCCGTTCGAGGCCACCGTCGCGGTGATGTTGATCGCACCGCCTTGCGACACGCGGTTCGAGATCACCGACCTGGGTGCCGCGGGCCCGACGGCGCTCGACTGCGAGGTACGGCGCGAGTCGTGTCCCTTGGTGGGCCACGATTCGGCGCGCGCCACCGTCGAGCACAAAATCATCGCGATCGAGAGTGCGCAGCAAACGGACCACGCGCGCGCGGTCCGGGCCTTCCGATTGCTGAATGTCGTGGGGATCTTCATGACGACCTCCTGGTCGCGAGTCGACTCGACCCGCGATCCGAGATCGTCCTCAGGGCAACCGCGATGCCTGTGAGCGGCGTCGTGGGGACAAGGCCGCAACTAGCCGACTACGTGGTCGAAAGACTCGAAAAGACCGCGCTCACGCGGATCGCTCGCCGGTTGGATCGGGCAGGATCGGTGGGCAGTGAGTCCGACGACGAAGCACTCTTCGGGCAGGGCACCCACTAATCGGCAGGGAACCTCCGGACCAGCGCCGACGGTTGCGAGCAGACCGTCTCGCGTTTCGCGGTCAGGCGCTCTCGCGCGCAGAGCGCAGCCGTGCGAGTCGAAAACCCGTCGCTCGGGAGGACCGAAGCGGGACTCGATCGCGCCCTCGGCGCTCATTTCCTATCGTCGGCAAAAGCCGTCCTGGAGCGGGCATTCCCGGGTCGGTTCGGGGCCATCTGCCCGAGCGGGCGTTATGGGATCGACAGCGAGCGTCATCGTTCGCTGGAATTGTTCGGCTTTCTCGACGAAAGAGCTTCCCGGCTTGGTGACGGACTTGCTCTAGCATCCCCGTGCGAGTCGACCCCACTCAACGGGGATCTCGTCACAAGCAACGCAACGACTCGTCAAGGGCAAACCACCGAAAACGGTGGGACGCAAAGCCTCTGGCCTAAATCCCGACGGGACATGGCAGCAGGGCTGCCGAGCGGACCCTCCCAGAGCTTCCACGATGGCTGGGTGATTCGCGCGGCCGAAGAGCGGTTGAAGACCGCGCACTCACCACAGATTCACGAGGAGGCCTCCGATGAGGTTCCACCATTCGCTTTCGTGGCTCGGCAAACTGTTCGCATCCGTCATTCTCACCTGCGGTTTCGCGATCGATGCCCGGGCAGGCTACGTCACGACAACGCTCACCCCCTCGAGCGTCACGTCGAGCAAGGGATCCGTGGGCACCCAGCCGATCAGCGTGCTGGCGATCCATGACATGGCGGGCACCGGAACCGATCTCGCCAGGGAGCAGCGATACACGCCGAGCACGGACGGGTTCAAGGGAATTTTCTACTTTTCGGTCCCGCCCGACCTGGACCTGGCGAGCGCATCCGGGATCTCGCTGACCGCAAACTTTTACGGTGAGACGAGCTCGGTGCAGGCCTGGACGTTCCAGATTCGCGATCCATCGACCAAGTCGTGGGAAACGCTCGGAACGAACTCCGGGGCCGAGTACAACACCTGGACGACATTCAGCTGGAACCTTCCCGGTGATCTCGGCCGCTTCCTCGATTCGCACGGCCAGGTGCGGGTTCGCTACCAGACCACCCAGACCACCGACAGCAGCGACCTCGACGTCCTCAGTCTCGCGGTGACGCATTACATCGCGGATCCACCGCCGGCCGACGTCGCTCAGGGCGTGCGCACCACGTTCAAGGGCTCGATCTCGACCGCGCCGGATCAGGTGAACTTCGTCGCCAACGTGGCCGACATGCGGATCCTGGTGGGCGTCGGCGATTCGAAGATCAGCGCCGTGCACGCGGCCAACGCGGGCGACACGATCTACGGGTACGAGAAGATCGGCGGAATCCACGGATCCGACACGGTCGCACCGAGTGGCGATCCGGGCTGGTCGCAGGTGATGGCGCAGAACCTCCTCTGGTACGGCCGGAGCGGCAAGCCAGTCTCGATGCCCGGAGCCGGCTGGTACTGGATCGACATCATCACGCCCTCGAAGCGCGCGGCCTGGACTTCGATTCTGATCGCCAACGTGCAGGCGCAGATCGCCAGGGGCTACGACGGAGTCTTCCTCGACAACTCGGGCATCATCGACCCCAGCCTGATCACCGAGTT
>CAZYWA010000377.1:0-7950 GCA_964650975.1 uncultured bacterium | reverse complement strand
TCGCTTTCCAATCACCTACGGCGGCGCGCTCGAGAATCGACACCAAGGGCCCCCCCGGAGCGTGGGGGTCAACGAGTGGCGGCGGAGGTCGACTCCACCCGGGGATGGGAACACAATCTGCACGGGGCGTGCTTATGGCCGCGGTGGTGAGCCTGCAACCGCCTGACTCGCACGCTTTATCGCGCCACCAGGGGACAAATCGCGAGGCGGCGGGGAGACCTCACTTGCCCGAAGTGATCGCTCGCAACTTTCGTTTGCTCACTTTAGTGGCGCGGCTTGTCCCGGCTACGAGGAGCCGAGCCAGCCTGGTCGCGATCGGACTCGTCCTCGCAACCGCTGCACCGGCTGCCGCCGACGAAGTCGTCTTCGCATCCGGCTTCGAGGGTGGCACAACGTGCTCGTGGTCCCGTGCCTCTGGGTCCGCCATCTACTGCTGGGCTGTACCCGGTCCCGCGAACTGGTCCCAGGCCAGTAGCTGGCGTGGCGGAGCGGTCCCGCCCTGGAACGCTGACGTCGGCGTCGACCTGCCGGGTGTCGCGACCCAGGTCGTGGCCGACATCAGCGTCACCGTCCACGGCCTGATCGTGAATGGCGACCTGTCGATCCCCACCGGCGTCACGCTGTACACCCAGGGGAGCGGCTCCATCCGGGGTAGCCTCGCGCTTGGTAAGAACGGAACCCTGGACGTCGAGGGCACGGGCGCTCGCTTCGACGCGCTCGGCCCGGTTCCCGGCGCCGGGGGCACCCTCCATGCGGACTATGGCGGCGAACTGACGCTCCCCCAGTTGGCTGGCGCGTCCTCGATGTCGATCCTCTCCACCAACGGGAGTTCGGTCGCCGCGCCGGTGCTCGCCACCGCGACCAACACCATCCTCCAGATCACGAAAGGCAGCTCGTTCACTGCCCCGCTGCTCAGCGCCTTCACGAAGGGGCAGCTCAGCCTCAACGACGCCGGCTCCATTCTCGACTGCCCGAACTTGTCGAACGTCGATGACACGCGCATCGGGGCGTTCTCTGGAGCGGCGCTCGATCTCGAACAGGTCTTCACGTACACGTTTAGCCAGCCGCCACCATCGAACACCAACTGGTGCGGCTTCGACTCGGCGATCTGCGCGAAGGATGGCGGCGCCAGTGTGAGCCTGCCCGTGCTCTACAAGGTCCGCGCAATCGGCCAGCATGTCGAGCTACGAACGTCGAACAACGCAGGGCTGCTGGACCTGCCCATGCTGAAAGAGTTCGACCTCGAGAACGGCGGTACCGTGAGCCTGGTGGCTTCCGAGCCTCAGGCCCAGCTCGACCTTCTCTCGCTCACCGATCTTCCGCAGCAGGTGAGTCTGGGAGCTGATAACGGAGGCGATATCGAGGCGCCCGCGCTTGAGTCCGTCGAAGGGAGCCTCGGTGCCGGGATCGCCTCATCGAATGTCCCGCCCTGCGTTCTCGATGTCGGTGGCATCGACCACATCGCGGGCCAACTCTTGATCTCCGGCATGAACCTGACCCTTCCCCTCATCACGGACCTCGCGGATGCCGACGTGGAAGTCGAAAATGGCTACCTGGGTTTGCCCCATGTCGCGACGGTGGAACGGTCGACGGTCGCGGCCACTTGGGGTGGAACGCTCGACCTCCCGAGCCTCACCCAGGCATCCGATACCAGTCTCACAGTCGGCGGCAGCGCCTACTTCGTCGCCGAGTCCTTGAGCAGCTTCGTGCGAGGGCACATCGCCGCCTTTGAATCCGCTGGCCGCCCGGCTTCCGTGCTCTCGATTCCGGTCCTCACCGACATCGACGACACGACCCTTCTGGTCGACGGCAGCGACGGGCCGGCGCACCTCAGCCTGCCGGCTGTGACGTCCTACGAATTTCACGGAGACGCGTGCGAGAGTCCGCCGTGCATCGAGATGCAGGCGAGCGAATCCGGCGCCGTGCTCGAACTCCCTCATCTGGAGACCGTGATCGCAGACGCTCCCAGCCTGGACTTTTCCACGTCCTCCGAGCTCTACGGCTACCCCTCGGGCGGCGGCCGGATTGATCTGCCGGCGCTGACCACGGTGGAGACGTTCGAATCGGGAAGCGTATCGTTCACGGCCGGCGGGACGCCGCTGTATGACCCGGCGTCGCCGCCCTCGATCGTAAATCTAGACAGCCTCACCACCGCGACGGCCTCCACGACGCTCGCGGCCATTGACGGCGGCGAGCTCGACGCCAATGCGCTCTCGACGATGCCGGGTGCCGTCGTGATCTCTGGGGAGGGATCGCTGGTGAGCGCCGGATCGCTCTCCACCTTCTCCGGGTCGCTCACGGTGACTGGCGTGACGGCGTCACTGCCAGGCATCACGCAGCTCGACGCTGCATCGCTGGTCGTGAACGGCGCCGCGACGCTGGCACTTCCCGGTGTCCAGGTCGCGACCGGCTCCTCGCTCACCGTCGAGGCCGGAAGCTCGGTCCAAGCAGCAGCACTCACCCAGTTCACGGATGGCCGACTGGAGCTCGTGGGTGCCGGGTCGCAGATCGACGCCGCGTCACTTGCGAACGTCGACGACACGACCCTCTCGGCCAGCTCCCATGCCTCCCTCACGCTCCCCTCGGTGACCTCCTACGAATTCACACAGGCTCGCTGCGACCTGCCGGGGTGTGCCGAGGTGGAGACGTCCGAGGACGCTGTGATCGTGCTGCCGGCACTCACCAACGTGGCTGCTGACGGCGTGGAGCTCGACCTGATCGCCGACGACGCGACGGCCTCCGACTCGGCGCAGCTCGACCTCTCGTCGCTCGCTGCCGCCGTCACCGCGAATGGAGGATCCATACACTTCGGAGCATCCGGTGCCGGAGCCCTGGTCGATCTCTCTGGGCTCGTCAGCTACGACCCGTCCCGAGTGTTCCTCGACAGCACCGGCGGCGGCCAGATCCTCCACTGAGCGGCACGCTGGGGTCATCCCTCACTGTGCGAGGAGCGAGAAATCACGTCGAAGATGAACATGGCTCGCCGCACGACTCGTCGATTCGCCAGCGTGCTGAGTGCCTCGGTCGCGGTGCTCGCGTTGGGTAAGGTCGCCCTCGCGGACGCGATCTTCTCGAGCGGTTTCGAGTCCGGTTCCGTCTGTCCCTGGAGCGATTCAGGGCCACATTGCAACTGCTGGAGCAACCCCGCCGGCGGCGATTGGGGCATCGCGAACAATTGGCGCGACAACCAGGTCCCGCCCTCAGGATCCGACGTTGGCATCGACGTGGCCGCGCCACCATTCACAATTGCGATCACGCAGGCCGACGTGAACGTGCATGACTTGTCAGTCCAGTCGAACCTGACGATCACCGGACACACCCTCACGATCACGGGACCTACGGAGATGTCCGGGACGTTGACAATGGGCAGCTCCGCGACGCTCGACCTGCAGGGCGCAGAAGCGACGTTCATCGTGCCGGGGACGCCCAGCATCACGAACAGCTCGTTGGTCGCAACCGGCGGCAGCGAGCTCGCGGTACCGAACCTCACCTCGGCTCCTGGGGTGACGATCTCGGTCTCGACGGGCGGCAGCGTGACGGATTCCGCGCTCACCACCGTGGCCGGCGGCCAGATTTTGATGAGCGACCCGGGGTCGGCCGTGGAGGTGCCCAACCTCGCCACCATCGACAACACGGTGCTCGAGGTGACCTCCGGCTCTGTACTGAGTCTGCCGGGCGTCACCTCCTACGCCTTTAGCAAGCCCGTCTGTCTCCTCCCGTCGTGCGTCCAGGTGTTCGCGAGCGACACCGGCTCCACGATCAGCCTGCCCAACCTGCACACGCTCACCTCCTCGGGAGTGAGCTTCGATCTCTGGGCGCTGAACAACGGCTCCGGCGCGGGCCGCATCAACCTGCCGACACTCACCACCATCAACACAGCCAGTAATGGGACGGTGTCGCTGACGGCCGAGGGTGCGGGCGCCGTGCTCGACCTGAGCGCGCTCCCGACGCTCCCCGCACGGGTGACGCTCTCGCTCCTGAACGGCGCCGAGGTCGATGCGGGAAGCCTGACCGCCTTCGCGGGCACCGTCTCATCTTCGGGGACCGGCAACACCCTCGACACCGGCGCCGTGACGAGCATCTCGGGATCGTTCACCGTGACCGGTGCCACGCTCTCGTATCCACAGGTGACGAGCCTCACTGACGTCTCGCTCACCGCCGGGGCGTCCGGGGCTCTCACGCTGGACGGCGTGACGATCGCGACGGGCTCGACGCTGAGCGCCACTAATGGCGGGCAACTCTCAATGGGGGCGCTGACCACTGCTCCTGGCAGCACGCTCTCTGTCGGTAGCGGCGGTTCGTTCGTCGCGAACGCGCTCACCAGCGTGACCGGCGGCCAGATCCTCGTGTCCAAATCTACGTCGTCGCTCAGTGCGACGACCCTCGCCAACATCGACAACACCGTCCTCGAGGCGACCGGGGGCGCAGTCCTCAGCCTGCCGGCCGTCACCTCCTACGCCTTTAGCCAGGACGTCTGTCTCCTCCCGTCGTGCGTAGAGGTGTTCGCGAATGACCTCGGCTCCACCGTCGTCCTGCCGAACGTACACGCCGTGACCTCGAACGGCCTGTCCTTCGACTTCTGGGCGCTCAACGACGGCAGCGGTGTGGGCGGTCACATCGACCTGCCGACGCTCACCACGATCGGCACCTCGAATAACGGAGGTGTGAGCTTCACTTCCCAGTCCTCGGGCTCGATCATGGACCTGAGCGGGCTCGCGACGCTCCCCCTGGGCGCTACAATCTCGGTTGTATACGGCGGCGAGCTCGACGCGACGAGCCTCGCCTCGATCGCCGGTGCGCTCACCTTCACGGGGACCCACAACACCTTCAACTCGGGCCAGTTGAGCAGCATTACCGGAGCGCTCACGCTCACGGGCGTCACGAAATCCTTCCCTCAGGTCACTAGCCTCACTGACACCTCGATCACCGTGGGCCCTTCGGGATCACTCACGCTGGGAGGCGTCACCACGGCCACCAACACGACCCTTGCCGCCAACAACGGTGGCGTACTGTCGATGCCGGCGCTCACTAGCGCTCCCGAGAGCACAGTGCTGGTCGCGAGCGCGGGCTTGTTTGCGGCTGGCGCTCTCGCCAGCCTCAGCAGCGGCCAGATCGAGATCAGCGAAGCCGGGTCGTTGCTGAGCGTCGCGAACCTGGCGAACATCGACAACACCGTGCTCGAGGCCGCGACGGGAGCGATACTCAGCCTGCCCAGCGTGACCTCATACACGCTGAATCAGAGCCGCTGCATCCTGCCGAGCTGCGTCGAGGTCTTCGCTCACGACTATGGCTCGATGATCAAGCTGGCGAATCTCGTAACACTCGCCTCGAGCGGTGAGACATTGGACTTCTGGGCGCTCGACAACGGCTCGGGCCCTGGCGAAATCCACCTGCCCTCGATGAATACGATCGACACGTCGAGCGGCGGAACGGTCTCCTTCACGGCTCAGGGCTCATCGGCCCTCATCGACGCGAGCGCGCTCACCACATACGACTCCGGGAAGGTCACCTTCAACCCGTTGAGCGGCGGAGTGGTCCTGCACTGAGCGGCATCTGCGGGGAAATGCGTCCGCAGAGAGCCGCTGAGGACCGCAGGGAACCGCACAGGGAGCCACATCGAGTGCCGCTGGGGGCCAGTCGGACACCCCCTCATCGTCGGCGGTCACCGAACCGGAGTCGTGGGCGATGCCAGCGACCCTGCCCGCGACGATCGACGGGATCCGGAACCGAGCGCTGCTACTGGTCGCATTTTTCGGCGCGTTTTGCAGGGGCGAGCTGGTGGCGCTCGACGTCGACGTGGTGGTGGTGGGCGTACCGAGATGATCGCCGCTGACGGCCAGATCCGTTGTCACTGCACCACCTTCGACCACGCCGTGAAATCGCCGGACTCGAATCCGTCGATGAAGAGCTCGCACGCGTCGCCAATGCCGTTTCCATTCGAGTCCTGCTGATTCGGGTTGGCGACGTTAGGGCAGTTGTCGCACTCACCCGCGAGGCCGTCGCCGTCGGTATCCGGGCCGGTGCAGTCGAGCTCGATCGCGCCACGGTCGCAGACGGCGACACCGTCTTCGTCTCCATCTTGCGGCCGGGCGACGCCGCGCTGATCCGCGGCGGAGCAGAGCGCTGCGTCGAGCGAGTCGAGCGCGGGGCTGCCCGACAGCAGCAGCATCGTCGGCGTGGCGCCGCCGTGGTAATCGAGCGGGCCGAGTCGAGCGGCGGGCACGTTCACGAGGTCGCTCGGCTGAGCGAAGTGACACGTATCGCCGCTGCTCTGGAGGTTGCCCCCGAGCGACACGAACGTACCCAAGCTGTCGGGGTCGTCGCAGTCGCCCTCGACGATCGAGCTCTGGATATGAGCGGAGCTCGGGGTTCCACTGGGAACGGGCGGAAGGATCGCCACGGCCGCGCCGGCCGGGGCGTGGTTGTCCGCGACGGTCACGTTCTCGAGGTCTAGCTCGCCCCCGGCGATTGCGAACGCGCCACCCTCGAATCCGGCCGTGTTGCGACTCGCAGTGGAGTTCGTGAGCGAGATGCGCGCGCCTCCCGCGATGTAGACCGCGCCTCCCTCGCGTGCCGCCCCGTCGCTCAGGGTGCTGTCCTCGATGGTCACGTTCGCAGACCCGCTTCCGTAGATCGCGCCTCCGAGCCCGAGCGTCTGGTTGTCGACGAGCTGGGTACGCTCGATCGACGCCGTGGTGCCATTGACCGAAAGTCCGATACTGCTGTTGTCGCGTACCACCGAGTCACGGATCGTGATTTGGCCGCCGCTGGCGACGATCCCGCTTTCGTTCGCCTCCACCACCGAATCCTCGATATCGACGACTCCTCGCAAAGAATCGATCCCGTCGCCCGGGAAAGGTCCCGCCGTGTGCCGGACGAGCACGTCCACGAGCGTGAGCGACTCGTCGCTCACGTGCAGTGTTTTCTCGCCGCCATTCTGGATCGTTAGGTGCGCGAGCGCCACCGGAAAGGGCGGGTACCCGTATTCGAGCGGATCGATGTAGAGCGCGGTGGAGTCGTACTGCGACTGGCAGTCGATCGTCGTCATGTCGCGCCCCGCACCCTCGATGTCGAGGCCCTCGTTCACGTAGAGTCCGCCGTGCGTGAGCACGTAGGTACCGGGAGGAAGCAAGATCGTGTCGCCCCCGCGGCTTCCTTTAGGGCACGCGTCTACTGCATGGTCTTCGTTCGCGGCCTGGACGGCCTCGCGGAGGGTGCAGTTGCCGTTGGGCGGTTCGCCGAGCTCGTCCGCGGTGGAATCGACCACGATCGTCGTGGCGCTGACGCGGATCGCGAAGCAAATCACCGAGCCCGCCGCGAGGGACGCCCGAAGCAATCGCCCGGCGCACCAAATCGTATCGACCGCGGCGCGCCTCCGTTTCACGGTCCCTCCACGACCCTCGACCAGGCTGACATGTCGCCCGATTCGAAGCCATCGATGAGAATTTCGCAGGCGTCCCCGACGCCGTTCTCGTTCGAATCCTGCTGATCAGGATTCGCGATCGCCGGGCAGTTGTCGCACTCGTCGGCGATGCCGTCGCCATCCGTGTCTGCGCCGGAGCAGTCGACCTCGAAGGCGCCGCGGTCGCAGACGGCGATGCCGTCGCGGTTGCCGTCTTGGGGACGGGGGACGCCGCGTTCGTCGGTTGCTGAGCAGCCAGTGTCAGGGCCGGAATCGATCGCCGGGCTGCCCGGAAGAAGTGCGATGACGGGGACCGCGCCGCCGAGCAGCGCGAGATCGCCGAGTCTGGGGTCCGCGACCTCTACCTGATCGGTCGCGTCCCCGAGCCGGCAGGTGTCTCCGGGGCTCTCGAGATTCCACCCGGCGCTGGCGACGCTCGCCGTTGCCGCGATCGCGCAAGGCCCTGAGACGATCGTACGTGCGAGCGTCAGGATGGATGGGACGGGCGGCGGCGACTCTTGCGGGGAGAACGGTCCGGGCTGGTCGAC
>CAZYWA010000376.1:0-7991 GCA_964650975.1 uncultured bacterium | reverse complement strand
GGGTTCGAGCGCGGTCGAGCGGAGTGTCCTGGCCCGCCGCGGTCACGTCGATTCGCCGCTCGGTGGCTTGGGAGGATTGCCTCCCCGGCGCCTGGGACGGCGGCGCCGCTTGCCCGCGCCGTCGGCGTTGGGCGCCCCAGGGCCGCCGGGCGCCGCGCTGGCGCCTGCGGAACCGCCCTCATTGCGCTGAGCTTGAGGAGCAGGCGGAGCCGATGAGGATGGGACTGCCACGCCCGGCTCGAAGTGCCGCTGGGGCCGCGCACGACTCTCGTTGCGATGCCGTCGATCCGGTCCGCTCGGTGGCGGCGGTCCCCCCGCGCGCCGCGGGGGCCGGCCACCCGGACCGCGATCGCGTCCTGGCGGGCCACGACGCCCGGCGCCCCCGGGACCGAAGTCGTCCGGACGCCTGGGACGCACGTAGTGCGGGGCCCGGTCCTTCCGCACCAGCTGGTCATCCGGCCACTCGACGCGGATCCGCTCGCCGATGAGGGTCTCGATCGCTTCGAGAGAAAACACGAACTGCTCACAGGCGAGGCTCACGGCTTTCCCGACCTCGCCCACTCGCGCGGTGCGTCCGATCCGGTGCACGTAGTCTTCGGGATCTTGCGGCAGATCGTAGTTGAAGACGTGGCTGATGCCCTCGACGTGGATCCCGCGCGACGCGACGTCGCTCGCGACCACGATCGGCACCTCGCCGCGCTTGAACCGCTCGACCAGGCTCAGGCGCTCTTTCTGGCTCAGGTCGGCGGTCAAGAGCTCGGTCGGAAAGCCGTTGTGGGTGAGCTTGAAGGTTAGCCGCGCCGCCTCGGCCTTGGTGTTCACGAACACCAGCGTGCGCGTGGGCTTCTCGCGCTCCAGCAGCCCGAGCAGGAGGCCGAGCTTCTCTTCGCGCGACACGTGGTAGAGCACCTGCTCGGCGTGGTGCGCCGTGACCTGTTCCGGCGACACCTCGATCTTCACCGCATCGTTCATGTGCTCGTAGGCGAGCTCGAGCACCCTGGGGCTCAGCGTGGCGCTGAACAGCATCGACTGCCGCTGCCCGGCCTTGGGAAGCCGGCGCAGCAGGAACCGGATGTCCTTGATGAAACCCATGTCGAACATGCGGTCGGCTTCGTCGATCACCAGCATGCGGCAGGCGCTCACGTCGAGGACGTTGGTGCGCAGAAAGTCGATCAACCGTCCTGGAGTTCCGATCACGATGTCGACGCCACGCGCGAGGCGCTGGGCCTGGCCCTGGTAGTCGATCCCGCCGAAGACCGCGGCCGTGACCAGTCCGGTATGGGCGCCCAGCACGTCGGCCTCGTCGCGAATCTGCACCGCGAGCTCGCGGGTCGGCGCGACCACCAGCGCCGCGGGCTTTCCCGGAACCCGGTCCGTCTCGCGCAGCAGCCGCGTGAAGATTGACACCAGGAACGCCGCCGTCTTCCCGGTCCCGGTCTGCGATTGCGCGGCGACGTCCCGCCCGGCGAGCGAGAGCGGCAGGGTCTCCGCCTGGATCCGGGTGAGGTGCACGAACCCGGCCTCCTCGATGCCGCGTCGCAGGGGCTCGGGCAAGCCGAAGTCGGCGAAGGTCTGCTCGGAGAAGAGAGTGCTCACGCGGTCTTCCAGGTGCCGCGCCAGCGGCACGGCGCGGTGAAGGGCAGGGGGACGGGCGGTTGGATCGGAGGAAATTCCAACGATCCCGAAGCTTTCCACGCGCCAACCCGCGCGGCAAGCGAGCCCCCGGGCGAGCGCGGCCGAGCGACCCGGATCAGGCCTCGTACCAGGTGGGTTTCCAGAGCGAGTTCACGGCAGCAAAGCCTCCGAACTGCCGGCGGCCGCGAATGCTTTGCCAGAGGTCCCGAAACAGGATCCGTCCGATCGAGAGCAAGAACCACCAGTGAAGCCGCCGTCGCACCGGATAGCGGCTGAAGAGCCCGCGCAGATATCGCAGTTTCTGCTTCTGGACGAAGTTCTTCTGGCACCAGGTCGTCACGCGGGCGATCTGATCCCTGGTGAGATGGAGCGTGGACATCGTCGGGTAGAACATGTCGTACTTCGCGAAGTCGTTCTCCTCGATCCAGCCCTCGCGCTGGGCCTGGTCCCAGAGCGGTGTCCCGGGGAACGGCGTCAGCGGATGGAACGCTGCGAAGTCGAGGTGGCAGTCGTGGGCGTACGTGAGCAGGCCCTTGATGGACTGCTCGTCGTCGGTGCGGAGTCCGGTCAGGAACGTGCCTTGCCGGAACACTTCCGGGTATTTGCGCTCCAGCAGCAGGAACGCCTCGCGGGTCTTCTCGTAGCCGTAACCGGTCTTCTCGAGGCTCCGGACGTCCGCGGTCTCGGCTCGCTCGACTCCGACGAGCACGTGCCGCAGGCCGGCGCGCACCATCTTCTCCAGCACTCCCTTGCGGTCTTGCTCGATGACGCGGTCGGTGCGGAAGAAAGCCCACCAGCCGAGCTGATACTTGCGGCGGATGATCTCGGAGCAGAAGGCGTCGAGCCAGCGGTCGTCGAGGTTCCAGGTGGCGTCGACCCAGAAGAGGTAACGCGCGCCGTACTTCTCGTAGAGAAGCTCGACCTCCTGGACCACCCGGTCGACGCTCTTCGAGCGATAGAACTTGGAGTGGACCAGCTGCCCGTCGACCTCGGTGTGCTTCCCCTCCTGCACCCACCACGAGCAGAACGAGCACTCGTCGATGCAGCCGCGGCCGCGCTGGATCGTGACGGCGCGGGGCCAGAGCTTGCCGAACGGCGAGTAGAGATCGAGCTTCGCCAGGTCGTAGGCGGGGATCGGCAGCGAGTCGAGGTCCGCGATCGGGTTGCGCGGCTTGGTGCTCACCACCGAGTGGCCGGAGCGATACGCGATCCCGGCGACTTGCGCCGGATCGCCGCCGTTCCGCAGAGTCTCGAGCAGCTCGCGGAGGCCCTCCTCGCCTTCGAAGCGCACGATCCAGTCGAGCTCGGCGCACTCGCGAAAGCTCCACTCCGGCAGGGCGGAGAAGATGTGCCCGCCGCCCACCGTCACGACCTCGGGCAGCACCTGGCGCGCGAGCTTGAAGGCGCGCATCGCCTCGTGCGCGTAGACCACCTTCTCGCCGATCGCGACCACGTCGGGCCGCCTCGATTCGAGGAGCGGCCCCAGGCTCTTCCAGCCGACCCGTTGCGCGCAGCAGTCGAGGATCTCGACCTCGACGTTTTCCATGCGCGCGCGCAGGTACGCCGCGAGCGTCGGATAAGCGAGCGGCAACAGGAAATTGTCGTCCTCGTTGATGATCGGCCAGTAGTGCCGCGGCGGACGCAGGAAGAGGACGCGGAGCGCGGCTTTGCCGCGGATGGACGGCTTGCTCATTTGTCGAACCGGGGCCGGACGCTGGTGCCGCTGCGCGGGGAGGGCAGGCGCAGAATAGCCATGCGCTCGGGAGCCGGTCAAAAGGACGTCACGGGCGCCAAGGTTTGGCCGGGTGGGGCCATCGGGTAGCCTCGGAGCCGGGGACGCGAATGCCACATCGGGACGAGCTCGCCGTGTTCGAGGGTGCCGAGCTCAGGTTCGAGTGCCAGCGTTCCGGAAACTGCTGCCGCCGCCCCGGCTACGTGTACTTCAGTCGCGACGACGTGGACGCCGCGGCGCGCTTGCTCGCGGTGCCCCGCGGCGAGTTCGTGCGCCGCTACCTGCGGCTCGAGGCGGGACAGTTCGTGCTCGACGTCGATCACGGCGGCTGCCGGTTCTTCGACGGTCACGGCTGCTCGATTCACGACGCCAAGCCCCTGCAGTGTCGGGCCTGGCCGTTTTGGCCGGAGCTGGTGCGAAGCCAGCGCGCGTGGCGTAGCGCGGCGCGAGGGTGTCCCGGCATGGGGCAAGGCTCACCGATCTCGCGGGCGGAGCTCGCCGAGCTGCTCCGGGCGCTCTCGGATGCCGGGATCCCCGAAGAGCCTCCCGAGGATCTCGAGCCTCGAGGATCCCCGGCTTGAAGGGGGCGATGTGGCGTTTGACCGGTTTCAGGACGGGGAGATAGAGTCGCCAGCACCTCCCCAGTGAAGCCGCTCGCATCGCGCCGAAACCGGCGGCCGACAGGCACAAGGCTCATGCCCCAAATCCGCGAGCTGCTGAGTCCGATTCTCGACTTCAATCCCGGGCTGATGGTTCATGGCCCTCACCTGATTCGCTTCCCCCAGCTGGTTCCGAAGCTGGCGCTCAACTACTTCAAGCTGGTGGCGCTCAAGCGCGACGTGCTGCGCAGCGTGGACGTCTCGGTCACGTTCGATTGCCAGTGCCTCTGCGAGCACTGCTACTCGGACTACGAGAAGGATCCGGGCCGCGAGCGCTTGAGCGTCCGCGAGATGAAGAACGTGCTCGATCAGTGCCTGGACCTGGGCGCGATCGTGCTCAACTTCGCGGGCGGCGAGCCGCTGGTCGAGCCCAACATCTTCGAGTACCTGGATCACGTGAAGCCGCATCGCGGCCTCACCACGATGATGACCAACGCGATCCGCCTGAGCCCGGAAGTCGCGAAGGAGCTCAAGCGCGTGCGTCTCTACGCCATGGGCGTCAGCGTCGACAGCGACAACGCGGACGTCCACGACCGCTCGCGCCGCTACAAGGGCGCGCACGAGAAGGCCCTGGAAGGGATCCAGAACGCGCGAGCCCTGGGAATCATGGTGATGATGAACAGCATCGTCACCCAGGAGAAGATCGACGACGGAACGATCGATCGCCTGCAGGAGTTCGCCTCGGAGGAGCGCCTGCTCCTCAACCTGTGCTTCCCGGCCGCGGTGGGCCGTCAGGCGCGGTTCGAGCCCGAGGTGCTGAGACCGGACAGCTTCCAGTGGATCCAGGGTCTCCTGCGCAAGCCCCACGTTCGCTGGGACGGACAATCGAACTGGCTCAAGGAGGGCTGCGGAGCCGGGATCGAGAAGATCTCGATCAGCACCTACGGCGACGTGATCCCTTGCGCGGTGATCCAGTCGAGCTTCGGCAATCTGCGCGAGCGCCCGCTCGGCGACATCTGGACGGACATGAAGAAGATCCGCCAGTACAACGAGCTCGGCCCCGTGTGCCTGGCTGCGCGCGACACCGAGTTCCACGACAAGTACATGACCAAGATCAACAAGTACTACGAAGAGCACGGCGTCCTTCCAGCACCGGCCTCCGTGGTCTACGGCGAGAGCACACCGTCGGCCAGCTCATGAAGCTGTTGCCCCTCACGACGTACGTGAGGCTCTTTCGTCGGTATCGAGAGTTTCGGCGAGGCGAGCGCGGGCCGATCTTCGTGTCGTGGTTCCTGACGCGCGAATGCCCGATTCGCTGCGCGGGCTGCGTGTTCTTCTCGCGTCATCCCACGCCGGCCGAGGACTTGCCGCTCGACCAGAAGATGCGGGTGCTCGCCGATCTGGAGCAGATCGGCGTGCCGTTCCTGTTCATCGCCGGTGGCGAGCCGTGCGTGTCGCCCGATCTGCCCGCGGTGCTTCGAGAGGCGCGCCGCCGAGGCCTCTACACGATCCTGGTCACGAGCGGGCTGGTGATGGACCCGCAGCTTGCACGCACCATCGATGGGCAGGCGCGGGGCGTGATCTTCTCGATCGACGGCATCGAAGAGGAGCACGACCGGATCCGCGGCGAGGGGAACTACCAGCGGGCCGTCGCCGGGATCAGGACCTTTCTGAGCGAGCGCCGCCAGGCGCGGGTGTACGTGAGCTGCGTGATCGGCCAGAAGAATCACGTCGATCTGGAGCGCTTCGCGCTCGACATGAAGGCGCTCGGCGTCGACCGCGTGAACTTCCAGTCGAACGTGATTCCCCAGCTCAAGCCGCAGGCGGCCGCGGTCCCGTCGCTCATGGCGGAGCTCGATCATCTCGCCACCAACTGGTCGAAGTTCTTCGTCACCGACCGCCGCTACCTCGACAAGCTGCGCACCTACTTCTCGCGCGCCGACAACCACGACTTCTGCGGCGTGCCGACCCTCGGACATCTGGCATTGCTGCCGAACGGGGTGGTCTCGGCCTGTTGCGAGTTCCACCTGCCGATCGGCAGCGCGGTGCGCGAAGGGCTCCCTTCGGTGCTGGCGCACGCGCGCACCCGCAGCTTCGAGGAAACCAAGCGCTGCAAGGGTTGCTGTCGCAAGGATTACGATCTGGTCGAGCGGTTCTTCGAGACACCCGCGTCGGACTGGTCGCTCGGCGACCTCCGCGCCCTTCAGTCACTCTGATCCGAGCCCCGAGCAGGCGTTCGAGGGCTGAAATCTCCACATGTCCAACCTGAAGATTCCCCGAGCGAAGGTTTATTTCCCGCCGTCCGCGTGGTGGGCGGGCTTCAAGGCTCTGGCGGCGGGCCGGCTCCGGCACGGGCCCGAGTCGGAGCTCTTCCGATCCCGCATCGCGCCGCTGGCTGGCCGGAAGCACGCGCTGCTCACCGCGTCGGGCCGCCAGTCGATCCTGGTTTCGCTTCGCGCCCTCGGAGGACAGCCGGGCGACGAGGTCCTGATGCCCGCCTACACGTGCCGGGTGATCCTGTGGAGCATGCTCATCCCCGGCTTTCGCCCCGTGCTCGTGGACGTGGAGCGCGACACGTTCAACATGGATCCGCGAGCGATGGAGGCCCGGATCGGACCGCGCACCCGGTTCGTGCTCATGACCCACATGCACGGCCGGCCCGCGGACGTCGAGGCGACGCTCGCGATCGCGGCCAAGCACGGTCTCAAGGTGATCGAGGACGCTGCGGACGGGATCGGCGGCTTCTGGCGCGATCGGCGCATCGGTTCGCTGGGGGACGTCAGCCTCTTCAGCTTCTCGCTCTACAAGAACCTGAACGCGCTCGACGGCGGCGCGGTGATGTGCGACGACGACGCGCTGGCCGAGCGCTTGGCCGCCGAGCTGGCCGCGCTGCGCCCCGAGCCGCCTTCGACCGGGACGCTGCTGAAGCGCTTCGTGACCGCCATGGCCACGAGCTTCCTTACACATCCGATGGTCTTCTCGTGGGGCCCGTACTGGCCGATTTACTGGCTCGACCGGTTGCGCCTCGATGTGCTGCAGAAGCTGCTGGTGAAGCTCGACGACGAGCAGCGCTACCCGCCCGGGCGTCCCCGCGAGCTCTTCGAAGCGTTCGCCAACTTCCAGGCGGCGGTGGCCCTTCCGCAGCTCGAGCAGCTGGTGGCCGACAACGCCGCGCGGCGCGAGAACGCTCGCTACCTGACCGAGCTCTTGCAAGGTCTGCCGGTCGAGCCGCCCGCGCCTCTCGACAAGGATCAGTGGGACATCTTCCTCAACTACGTGGTGCGGGTGCCGCCCGGGGAGCGCGAGCGGGTGATCTCGGAGTGTCTGCGCGCCGGAGTCGATCTCTACCCGGGCTACGTGGAGTGCCTGTCGAACCTGAAGCCTTATCAAGACCTCGCGTGCTCGGCTCCGAATGCCGAGGACCTGATGGCGCGCAAGCTCTATCTGCCGGTGCACCCGCCGCTCGGCGCTCGCGACATGCGCAAGATCGCGGACGCGCTGCGCATGGCGCTCGCAGGGGTGGCGCTCCCGCGCGAGGCTCCGGCGGCGAAGGCCGCGGCTTGAGGCGCGGCCGGTAAGTCGCTCAGCTCGCGGCGCGCTGCCCGTTCCCGTCCACAAGTGCTTGCTGGAGGGCGCGGGCCGCGTCCGGATCCGCGACGTGGTCGGAGTGGCAGGCGGCCTTGTCGTCGTGCTTGCTGGTGGGCAGCAACCGCGCCCGCGCCGCTTCGGGAGAGCGCGCCGAGCGGCGCGCGGGCTGGAACGACGCGTCCTTGCCGCTGGCGAAGGCGGTGATCTCCTTCGAGATCCGCATGCTGCACCAGTCGTGACCGCACATCGCGCAGAAGTCGGTGTCGACCGGCAGGTCCTCGTCGTGCAGCTTGCGAGCGGTCTCGCCGTCGAACGCCAGCTCGAACTGCCGTGGCCAGTTGAGGGCCGCGCGGGCGCGGCTCAGGTCGTCGTCCCAGTGGCGCGCGCCGTGGATGCCGCGCGCCACGTCACCGGCGTGAGCCGCGATCTTGTAGGCG
>CAZYWA010000375.1:0-7992 GCA_964650975.1 uncultured bacterium | reverse complement strand
CTGGGGCTTCTCGGCGGGGGTGCTGCGGCGCTCGCGGTGCTCCCCTTTGCCCTTGGCCTTGGAACCCTTCTCGCCTTCCTTCGCCGACTGGCCGATCGGCTGGTTCAGCACCTCGGCGAAGTGCTTGAGGCGGTCACCCCACGATTTCGGGGAGTCGTCTTCTTCCTCGGGCTCCGGCGATTCGGGCTCGGCCTTCTTACTGGCCGGGGTGTCGAGATCAGGGCGTTGGCGGCGCCGTTCGGCGAAGATGTCGAGCTTCACGTTCAGCTCTCCTGGAAGTGGTAGAGGACCAGGATGACGGTCAGACAGACGAGATAGATCGCGAGCCCCAGCAGCTCGGGGCGGGCCACGAGTGCGGCGAGGCCGCGGGGCCCCGGCGAAGGCACGCTGGGCGGTACGGACGACGGGTCGCTCATGGCGCTCGGGGTCGGTGGGATTCCCTGCCTCAATCGTACCACCGCGGTCAGGCGACGGAGCCACGGGCGCGCACCTCGGCCAGGGCCACCCCCAGCCCGACGCATCCCAGCGCCAGCCCCGCCGCGGTGAGCCACCATCCGGCTTCCTCGACGCCGAGATAGAACGAGTGCTTGCCGCGCGCGTTCTCGAGATCGCGGGGCGAAGCTTCGTCGCTGCCGGATTCGATCCGGTTCTTGATGCGCGCGATCGTGTCCACGTAGTCGCCGGCCTTGTCGGCGCCGATCCACACGTTGGTGCCTCCCAGCACCGCGAGCCCCGCGCCCACGATCAGGAACGACAACATCGTGCGGCGCCGGCCCTGGACCGTCATCGCGGGTCCGCGGCGGCGAGCGCCTGCTCCAGGGCGTCGACCACCCGATCGAGCTCGGCGCCGGTGAGCGATGGATAGATGGGCAACCGCACGATGCCAGCGCAGATCCGCGCCGTGACCGGCAGCGCCGGCGGCTCGCCGGGCCAGGCGGAGCGCATGAACGGCGAATCGTGGAGGGTCTGGAAGTGGGCGGCGAGCTGCACGCCCCGCGCGCGCACCGCGCGCACCACGGCGTCGCGATCGATGCGCGCCGGCAAGAGCAACGCGAAGATGTGGCCGTTCCAGCGCTCGCCCTCCGCGGGCGGCGCCGGGAGGACGAGGTCGAAGCGCGCCGCGAGCGGCGCCAGCCGCTCGGCGTAGCGGCGCATCAGCCGCTGCCGGTCGCGGGTGATGTGCTCGAGCTCGGCGAGCTGGGTCTCGAGCACCGCGGCCGCGATCTCGGAGAGCGTGAAGCTCGACCCCGCGCTGACCCAGGTGTAGTGCGGGATCTCACCGCGCACCGCCGCGGCGCGGTTGGTGCCCTTGTCGCGGATGGTCTCGATTCGCCGCGCGAGCGTTTCGTCGCTGGTGACGATCGCGCCCCCTTCGCCGCAGCTCACGTTCTTCGACTCGTGGAAGCTCAGGCATCCGGCCAGGCCCAGGCTGCCGAGCGGCCGGCCTCCCGAGCCGAGCGAGCCGATCGCCTGCGCCGCGTCCTCGAGGACCGGGATGCCGCGCCGGGCGCCGATCTCGAGCAGCTCGTCGATGCGGCACGGCACGCCGCCGTAGTGGACCGCGAAGATCGCGCGGGTGCGCGGCCCGATCGCCTCCTCCACCCGCGCCGGATCGAGCCCCAGGCGCACCGGCTCGACGTCCACGAACACCGGGCGTGCCCCCTGCCTGGCGACGGCCGCGGCGAGCGACACGTAGAGAAACCCCGGCACGATCACCTCGTCGCCCGGCCCGACGCCCATCGCCATCACGCACGCCTCCATGGCGTGCGTGCAGCTGGTGACCAGCAGGGCGTGGCGAGAGGCGAGCACCGTGCGGAGCCGGGCCTCGACGCGCTCGCTGATCGCGCCCCCTCCGCCGGTGTGGCCCGAGCGGAGAACCTCGCGCACGGCCGCGGCGTCGCGATCACCGTGCAACCCGCGATGGAAGGGGATGTCGAGGTGGGGCGGGGCAGTCACGGGCGGAGACTCTCCCGCGCCCCCGTGCGGGCTGGCAAGTCGGCGCGGCCGGAGGGACGCGGTCCCTCGCGTCCGGGGCGTTGGTCGTGATGGAGCGCTAGCGGCTGCGAGGGACCGCAGCCCTCCGAGGAGTGGGTTGACGAGGAGCCTGGTGCCCTGGGGCCTGCCCGCTCTTTAGTCAGTGCCGAAAAGTTGGTCGTTCTGGCCCCTGGGAACCAGCACGAAAACCACTATGATCCCCGGGCGCCACTTGGTGGTGTAGAAGTTGCTTTGGACCGGACCCGCGAGCGAATGTCGCGCGTCTTCCAACCAGGCGAAAGGGGATCTCGAGATGGCGGTGAAGGCGGGACGGGGCCGGCTCGAACGAGCCGGGATGAAGTGGCTGTGCACCGCAGTGCTGCTGGCGCTTGGAATCACGCTGTGCACGGGGCTGCTCCCTCGCGCGGCGCGCGCGGGGGACAAGAGCGAGCCCAGCCTGGAGCAGCGGATCTCGGACCTCGAGGCCTACGTGAACAACGGCGCCCGGGTCGCGGACGGGGACGCGAAGGTCGCGAGCAAGGTGGGCGGCTCGGGACCGGGGCACAACGGATGGATGATGACGTCGTCGGCGCTGGTGCTGTTCATGACCCTGCCCGGGCTGGCGCTCTTCTACGGCGGCCTGGTGCGGACCAAGAACGTGCTCTCGGTGCTGGCGCAGTGCTTCGGCATCGCCGGCCTGGTGACGGTCCTGTGGTGGGCGTTCGGCTACAGCCTGGTGTTCGCGCACGGCTCGGCGATCATCGGCGGCTTGAGTCACGCGTTCCTGTCGGGCGTCGACTCCGCGCCCAACGGCGACTACTCGTACTGGGTGTCGCAGAACGTGTTCGCGATGTACCAGCTGATGTTCGCGATCATCACTCCGGCGCTCATCATCGGCGCCATCGCCGAGCGCATGAAGTACACGGCGGTGATCGTGTTCGTGGCGCTGTGGATGCTGATCGTCTATTTCCCGCTGGCGCACATGATCTGGGGCATCGACGGCCTCATGAACGGGGTGTGGAACGCGAAGGCGTCGATCAAGGCGATCGATTTCGCGGGCGGCACGGTGGTGCACATGTCGTCGGGCTGGTCGGCGCTGGTCTTGTGCCTGATGCTGGGACCGCGGATCGGGTTCCCGAAGGAGCCGATGCTGCCGCACAGCATGGTGCTCTGCATGGTCGGCACCGGGATGCTGTGGGTCGGTTGGTACGGGTTCAACGCGGGCAGCGCGGTGGGCGCGGACGGCATCGCCGCCAACGCCTTCACTGCCACCACGCTGGCGACGGCGGTGGCGGCGTCGACGTGGGCGCTGGTCGAGTTCATCGAGAGGGGGAAGCCCAGCGTCCTGGGCTTCTGCTCGGGTGCGGTGGCCGGACTGGTGGTGATCACGCCGGGCTGCGGTTTCGTGAAGCCGAGTGCCGCGGTGCTGATCGGCATCCTGGCGGGCGTGGTGCCGTTCCTGGCGGTCACCAAGCTCAAGTCGAAGTTCGGCTACGACGACGCCCTCGACACCTTCGGCGTCCACGCCGTGGGCGGCACGCTCGGTGCGTTCCTGACCGGGATCTTCGCGTCCCTCGACTCGAACGCGAATCTCGCCACCAATCTCAAGAACGTCGTCGGGCACGGCCTGTGGGTGGAGCAGCTCAAGGCGATGGTGATCACGATCGTGCTGGCGGTGGTGGCGTCGGTGGTGATCGGCACCATCGTCAAGGCCACGATCGGGCTGCGCGCGGCGCCCGACATCGAGCGCCAGGGTCTCGATCTGCAGGAGCACGGCGAGGTCGGCTACAACTACTGAGGCGCTTTCGATCCGTGCTTTCGCGGCCCCGGCTGGTTTGCCAGCCGGGGCCGTTTCATTTCACACGCGATGGATTGCTGGGACCGCTGGCGCTCCAAGCGGAATCGATCGGACGCCGTTTGGAGCGCGCGCGGTCCCTCGCGAGCGAGCGCTCGATCGCGCAGGTACTCGCTGTAGTAGAGTCGGCGGCTCATGAGCGGGACGGATCTCCGGTCGCTGATCGCGCGCCACCGGCGGGTGCGCGGCGCGGGCGCACCGGCGCCGCTCAGGGTCGGCATCTGGGGGCCAGGAACCCGAGCGGCCAGCTTCTACGCGCCGATCGTGCGCGCGCTGGGCGACGAGCTGCAGCTGGTGGGCGTCGCGGGGCGGCATCTCGAGCGCGCCCGGCGAGTGGCCGAGCCTTACGAATGCGCGGCGTTCGACTCGATCGACGAGCTGGTCGAGAAGGCGCGGCCCGATCTACTGATCGTGTGCGTGTGCTACGGGATGAACGGCGTCGCGGCGCTGCGGGCGCTCGATTTCGGGATTCCGCTGCTGCTCGAGACGCCGCTCTCGTCGCGGCTCCGCGAGTGCGACGCCGTCGTGCAGCTGGTCGCGGAGAAACGCTTGCCGGTGCAGGTCGCCGAGCAGAACCACCTCTTCCCGATCGAGCAGATGAAGACCCGGTTGGTGCGCGAGGGGCTCTTCGGCGAGCTGATCACGGTGCAGAACGACTACTGGGGATTTCGCTATCACGGCATGAGCCAGATCCGGATGCTCGCGGGCTTCGACAATCCGGTGACGCGCGTGCGCGGCCTCGAGCGCACCGTGAAGGTGTGGCCGCATCCGTCGCGCTGGGACGGGAATCCATCGCGCGAAGACGAGCGCTGGTGGTTCGGCTGGCTCGAGCACGCGTGGGGCACGATCTCGCTCCACCACTACACGTCGATTTGCTACGACGCGCCGATCCGCGGCGAGCGCTCGTTGCGTTTCTACGGTACCGGCGGATACGGCTCGAACGAGCACTACTGGCGGTTCAACGCCGATCGCACGGATCGCGAGGAGCTGTCGGTCGAGTGGATCTGGAACGATCTCGGTGACGGGGCGAAGGCGCTCGCCGCGCTGGTCGCGCGCCCCGGCCGCGGCGCGCCGGAGATCCGCTGGGAGAACCCGTTCGCCGATCTGCCGTTCGACGACGATCACGTGGGCGTCGCGTGCTCGCTCGCGGCGCTGGTGCGCGCGATCCGCGCCGGCACTTCGGACGTGCCGTACGGCGTCGAAGGCGGCCGGATCGATCAGGAGCTCTGCACCGCGATCGAGGTGAGCCACCGGCGCGGCGGGGAAGCGCTCACGTTCCCGCTCGACCGCGCGCTGCTCGGCGAGTGGGATTGATCCCGGTTTCGAGCGGCGCCGCGGAGCGTCGCCCTCCACCACACATCCGGCCTTGGAGGGCTGCGCTTCGTCGCGGCCGAGCGAACCGAGGCGCCCGATGAGTACCGCCGTGCACGATTGGCGCGGCGTCGCTGCTTTGGTCCTCACGGCCTTGCTCCTCGCATCCGGCACGGTTCGAGCCCAGGACGTTGGCACCAGAGCCGGTGCGCTCTCAGCGCCGCCCGATCCCACGGAGCCGCTGCTCTGGAGGAACCCGCTGGGACCGCGAGCACCGTGGAGCCGCACGGTGTACGTCGGCAGCGACTCCGATCTCGAGCAGCGGCTCAGGCTCGACGGTGACGTCTTCCAGAAGCGCTTCGATGGGCTGGACTTCGACCCCGCTGCGCTCTGGGACGACCTCTTCGTGATCCACGACGTGCTCCCGTCCGGTGCGGCGCTCGGCCTGCTGCTCGGTAAAGTGTCGGCGGGCGCGACGTTGCTCGTCATCCCCGGCCGAAGCACGGGCGCGGCGCTCCCCGTCGCGGTCGCCGAGGCCGCCGGCGTGGCGCTCAGGTTCGTCGACCGCAGTGAGCCGTCGACGCTCGTCGATCGTGGCGCAACGCCCGACGACATCGCGTGGCGCTCGGCGCCCCAGGTCCGGGAGCGAACCGTCCCCGATCCTTCGGCCGATGCGCCGGCGCTGGTCACGTGGATCGCCGACGAGTCCGGCGAAACGATCGTGGGCCGGTGGGAGATGGGCGGCGGCCAGATCCTGTTCTTCGCGCCGTGGCTCGACGTCCGCAGTTCGTGGGCCGCGAAGCTCGAGCAGAAGGGCAGCAACTACTCGCTGCGCACGTGGCCTTACTTCAACTACTTGCTCTACCGGATCGAGACGATCGCCGCGAGGCGGACCCCGCTCGCGTTCCACGAATGGCCGGCCTCGCCGGTTCCCCATCGCGACGCGTTCCGCCGGATCGTGGCGCTCTTCGCGGTGATGCTCGCCGCGAACGGGACGGTGTTCGCCGTGGTCCGGCGTCACAGCCTGAGGCATCCGGAGGAGCTCACGGCGTTCTACGGCCGCGCGAGCGCCGTCGCGGACGGCACGGCGAGCCGCTGGGACGAGGTGAGCTTTCGCCGGCCGCTGGCGGGGTTCCTCTACCTCTTCTCGGTGTCGCTCTTGGTGCTGGTTCCCGGTTTTCTGGCGGTGCTGTCGTTCAACTACAACACGGTCGCGCCGTTTCCCGAGTCGGTGGGCTCCTGGCACATCATCCAGGGTCTCATGGGCGTGTTCTGGATTTTCCTCGATCTCGGCACCGGCTACGCGTTCGTCAAGTTCTTCGCCGAGCACCGCGTGAGCGATCCCGCGCGCGGCGTCATGTACGCGCAGCTCTTCGTGTGGTGGCAGGCACTCTCCGGCATCGCGCAGGTCGGAGCGGTGGCGCTGGTCGCTGCCGGTGTGTTGCCGCGCACCAGCTACGCCTATCTGGCGTGGGCATTCCTTCTCCACTCGGTGATCCAGTATCCGGGCTTCTTGAAGCTCTTCGCGCACCTCTTCAACGCCATCCAGCGCTTCGATCTGCATCAGACGATGGGTGTGCTGACGATGGTGCTGGCGGTGCCGAGCAACTTCATCGCGGTGCTGGCGATGCGCGCGTGGGGCGCTCGCCACCTGGTCTTCGGCGAGGCGATGGGCGCCACCTTCGGCCTGGTGCTGGGCGGCTATCTCAATGAGCTGCTGCTCTTCGTGGTGGGGCTCGGCTTCCTGCGTGGGCTGGGACTGCGCATTCGGGTGCTCTTCCTGGCGCACTTCGACCGCGCGGTGGTGTGGAGCGCGCTGCGCTACGGCCTGGTGGTCGCGGCCGGCGGCGCGGCGGCGGCGGCGGGAATCTTCGGCCAGAGCTACCTGCTCGCGACGCGCCTTCCCAACTACCCGCAGCTCTCGGGAGTGCTGCAGGTCTCGTTGAGCGCTCTGGTCGGCTACCTCTTCACCCAGCGCTTCATCGACACGCTGGTGCCGACGCTCTCCGAGGCCTACACCCACGGCAAACGGGCGCTCACCCAGTACACGATCGGCGAGACGCTGCGCTGGTCGATGCTCTCGAGCCTCTGCTACGGCGCGCCGTTCGTGGCGATCTCGGACCTCTTCATCCTCGGAGTGCTCGGGCCACAGTGGGCGCGAGCGGCGGAATACACGCGCGCGCTGCACCTGTGGGGAATGACGCAGTTCCTGGGACTGATCCCCGATTCCATCGCGCTCGGCACCGGCCGCACTCGTATCTACGCCGGCACCATCGTCGCCGAGCAGGCGGTGAAGATCGCGGTCGCGTGGGTGCTGGTACCCAGAATCGGCCTGTGGGGAATCATCATCGCGTCACTGGGGGGCACGATCCTGGCCAAGGTCGCGAGCTCGTGGTGGCTGGTGAACCGCTCGATCCTGCGCGTGCACGTGCCGTGGTGGCAGGCGGTGGTGGCGCCGCTCATCGCGGCGGTGGTCGTCGGTACGGTGGTGCGGGTGGTGAGCGTCCTGGTGTGGACGCCGACGCCGGCGCGCAGCTTCGCGCTGGTCCTGGGCGCGCTCGCCTTCGGTACGCCCGCGATCCTGTTCCTCACGGCGCTGCTCGGCGGCTGGGACGCGAACACCTTGCGCGAGCTTCACGAGTCGATCGAGCTCACCGGCAGCAGCCGCTGGCTGGTGCGGATCTTCTTCCGCTTTCCGGCGCTGGGCGCGCGCCTGAGCCCGTTGCACGGCCGCTTTCCGGTGGCGGCGTTCGAGCCCGCGGCGCGCGAAGCGGCCGAGCTCACGGCCGCGCGCGCGCAGGCGGTCGGCAGCGCGGGCTCTTGAAACTGCCGGGCTCTTGAAACTGCTCGTT
>CAZYWA010000374.1:0-7994 GCA_964650975.1 uncultured bacterium | reverse complement strand
CGAACCGACTGCTCGCGCGGATCTCGGGCCGGCGCCGAGAGGCGCCCGGCGAGCGCAGCGAGCCGCCTCGGGGGTGGGGCCCCACGAAAACCGCTGTACGTGGGGCGGGGGGCTTGAAAAGCCCCCCGAAAAATCAATGCGTCCACCCTCGAGTACCCGTCGGCTCCTCGTCGTCCTCGTAGCCGTGGGAGAGCACGAACTGCCACGACGCCACCCGCTCGCGCTCGTCCTCGGAGATCAGCTCGAACTGGAACTCCTCCTCGTCGCGCTGCTCGACCTGGACGTAGGCCACGTCGGCCGGGTGGAGGAAGATCTCGGCCATCACGCGCTTGCCGCGGAACACCTGCACCAGGAGCGTCTCGTCGTCCTCGACGGCCAGGTGCCAGTGCAGGTCCTCGTCGTCGTACACCACCGATTCCGGGGTCCCGGCGCGCACGATGCAGTTGGCGTGACGCTGCAGCCACGCCCAGAACTGGTCGAAGGGCAGGGTCGTGGCGGGCGATTTCGCGGTCTTCTTCGAATCCATCGTCCGAGGACCTCCCGCAGGCATTCGCAAATCGGCGGAGACGGGAAGTTTAGCCTATCCGTCCGAGCAGGAAGAAAGGCACCGCGGGGGGCCGATGGCCACCGGGCCAGCCCTGTTAAGATTCGCCGCGTTGCCGCTCGAGAGCGCCGATGCCGCTGCCCCTCGACAACCTCAACATCGTCGAATCCCGGGCGGTGCCGAGCCCGCGGGAGATCCGCGAGCGGCTGCCGCTCTCCGGTACCTCGTCGACCACCGTGCTGGGCGGACGCACGGCGCTCGAGGCGATCCTCGACCGGCTCGATCCCCGGGTCTTCGTGGTGGTGGGCCCCTGCTCCATCCACGACCCGCGCGCGGCCCTCGACTACGCCACTCGCCTGCGCGCCCTCGCCGACCAGATCGCCGACTCGATCCTGGTGGTGATGCGCGTCTACTTCGAGAAGCCGCGCACCACCGTGGGCTGGAAAGGGCTCATCAACGATCCCTACCTGGACGACAGCTTCCGGATCGACGAAGGCCTCGCGATGGCGCGCCAGCTGCTCGGCCAGATCACCGCGATGGGTCTGCCGGCCGGAACCGAGGCCCTCGACCCGGTTTCGCCCCAGTACACGTCCGACCTGATCTCGTGGTACGCGATTGGGGCCCGCACCACCGAGTCCCAGACCCACCGCGAGCTGGCGTCGGGGCTCTCGGCGCCGGTGGGCTTCAAGAATTCCACCGACGGCTCGGTCCAGACCGCCGTGAACGCGCTACAGTCCTCCGCTCGGCCCCACCATTTCCTGGGCATCACGCTCGACGGACGGATCTCCGTGTTCCAGACCCGCGGCAACGCGTACGGCCACGTGATCCTGCGCGGCGGCGAGGGCGGCGCGCCCAACTACGACCGCGCCAGCGTGAATCAGGCCGAGGAAGCACTGGCGCGCGCCCGGCAGCGCACCGCGATCGTGGTCGATTGCAGCCATGCCAACTCGAGCAAGGACCCGGGACGTCAGCTCGCCGTGCTCGACGACTGCATCGACCAGATCCACGCCGGCAACCGCTCGATCGTGGGCTTCATGCTGGAGAGCCACATCCACGCCGGCCAGCAGAAAATCCCCAAGAACCCGGCCGAGCTGCGCTACGGCGTGTCCGTGACCGACGCGTGCATCGACTGGGAAACGACCGAGCGCGGCCTCAAGCGCGCGCACCAGCGGCTGCAGGGCGTGCTCGAGCGCAGGGTGGCGAAGTGATGGCGCGCCGGCGGTCCATCGCGCTCGCGGCTCGGCTGCGAGGGACCGCAGCCCTCCGACTGCCACGCCCGTCGTTCGGAGGGACGCGGTCCCTCGCGTCCGTGTTGCTTCGGGGGCTTTCCATCTCGCTGAGAACGGACCCGAACGGGCCTGGCGGCGCTCCATCGGGATCGCGATCGGGCGGCATGAGATCCCCACTCGCGAAAGAGGCTCGGTAGCGTGAGCGACGCGATTCCCGAGGGGCCGCTCGAGGCGCACTTCGTCGAGCGCATCGCCGCCGACGTGGGCTGCAAGCCGCACCAGGTGGCGGCCGCGGCCGCGCTCCTCGCCGAGGGCTCGACGGTGCCGTTCATCGCGCGCTACCGGAAGGAAGCGACCGGCGGCCTGAGCGACGCGGCGCTCGAGACCATCGCCCGCGGCCGCGAGTACTACCTCGAGCTCACGCTCCGGCGCGACACCATCCTCGGCATCCTCGCCAAGCTCGGGAAGCTCACCGCCGAGCTCGAGACCGCGATCCGCGCCGCCACCACCAAGCAGGTGCTCGAGGACCTCTACCTGCCCTACCGGCCCAAGCGGAAAACGCGCGCCGCCAACGCGCGCGAGCGCGGGCTCGAGCCGCTCGCGGCGCTGCTGCTCGACAAGGCCGCCGACCCGGCGGCCGACCCCGACGCTCTCGCCGCTCCATTCGTCGATGCCTCGAAGGGCGTGCCCGACGCCGCGGCGGCGCTGGCCGGCGCGCGCGACGTGATCGCCGAGCAGCTCGCCGAGCGGCCCGCGCAGCGCGCGCGACTGCGCACCGTGATGGGACGCGAGGCGGTGCTGCGCACCGTCGTCGCCGAAGGCAAGGAAGCCGACGCCGCCGTCTACCGCGATTACTTCGACCATCGCGAGCCCGCGCCGCGCATCCCCTCGCACCGCTACCTGGCGATGGTGCGCGGCGAGCGCGCCGGGTTGCTGCGTGTCGAGATCGAGATCGACGACGAGCGCGAGCAGCGCGAGCTGGCCGCCGCGGCCTCCGTGCCGCTCACCTCCTCGTGCGGCAAGCACGTCGCGGAAGCGGCGGCGGACGGCTACGAACGGCTGCTGCGCCCGGCGATCACCACCGAGCTACGCGGCGAGCTCAAACGCGTGGCCGAGGCGGAAGCGATCGCGGTGTTCCGCGCCAACCTCGAGGCGCTGCTCCTGCAATCGCCGTACGGCAGCCGCGTGGTCATCGGCCTCGACCCGGGCCAGCGCACCGGCTGCAAGCTCGCGATCGTCAACGCCACCGGGAAAGTGCTCGCCACCGGCGTGATCCGCCCGCTCCCGCCCAAGGCCGACGAAGCCGGCGCGGCCGCCACGGTGCTCGACCTGGTGCGCACCCACCACGTGAGCGCGATCGCGGTCGGAAACGGCACCGGCGGCCGCGAGACCGAGATCTTCGTGCGCAAGGTGATCCGCGACGCCGAGCTGGGCGACGCGGCGCCGCTGGTGGTGATCGTCCCCGAGACCGGTGCCTCGGTCTACTCGGCGTCGGGTGTCGCGAGGCAGGAGCTGCCCAAGCTCGACGTGGCGCTGCGCGGCGCGGTGTCGATCGCGCGCCGCCTGCAGGACCCACTCGCGGAGCTGGTGAAGATCGATCCCAAGGCCCTCGGTATCGGCCAGTACCAGCACGACGTGGACGAGAGAGCGCTCGCGCGCGAGCTCGACGTGGCGGTCGAATCGGTGGTGAACGGTGTCGGTGTCGAGCTCAACTCCGCGTCGGTGGCGCTGCTCCGGCGCGTCTCGGGCCTCTCGGACAAGGTCGCGCACGCGATCGTCTCGCGTCGCGACAAGGCCGGTGCCTTCACCGCGCGCGACGAGCTGCTCGCGGTGGCGGGTGTCGGCCCCAAGACGTTCGAGCAGGCGGCCGGTTTCCTGCGCATCCGCGGCGCCGCCAATCCGCTCGACGCCACGGCGGTCCATCCGGAGCGCTATCCGGTGGTCCAGGAGATGGCGGCGGCGCTGCGCGTCGATCTCACCGAGCTGCTCGGCGATCCCGGGCGCGTGGCGCAGCTCGACCTGGCGCGCTTCAAGGACGAGACCCAGGGCCTGGGTGATTTCACGCTGCAGGACATCGCCGTGGAGCTCGCCCGCCCCGGCCGCGATCCGCGCCCCGAGTTCAAGGCGCCGGCGTGGCGCGACGACGTGCAGTCGCTCGCCGATCTGCAGGTCGGCATGGAGCTCGAAGGACGGGTCTCGAACGTCACCAACTTCGGTGCGTTCGTGGACGTGGGCATCAAGCGCGACGGGCTCGTGCACCTCTCCGAGATCAGCCACCGGAGGGTCGCCGATCCGCGCGAGCGCGTGAAGGTGGGCGACGTGGTGCGCGTGAAGGTGCTCGAGGTGGATCGCGAGCGCGAGCGCGTGAGCTTCTCGATCAAGGCGCTCGAGCCGCCGCCGGCCGCCCCGCCGCGCGCGCCGCGCGAGCCCAAGCCGGCCCATCCGCAGCCCGCGCCGCAACGATCCGAGCGAGCGCCGCGGGAGCCGCGCCGCGAGCCGTCACGCGATCGCGGCGAGCCGCGCCGCGCGAACGCACCTGGCGGCCGCGCTCCGAATTCTCCGCCGCCGCCCAACCAGGGCCCGCGCCCGCCGCGACCCGAACGGAACGACCGGCCCGATCGCGCTCCCAAGCCGAAGCGCGAGCAGCCGCCCGAGCAGCACTACTCGCTCGAAGACCTGATGAAGCGCTTCAAGAGCAGCTGAGCGATGGCCCGGGACCGAGCCGAGCTGAGCGCCGGCTCCACGGGAAGCGGCCTCGGTCACTTCGAGGCGCCGCCCGGCTCGCCGCCCGAGATGGAGCGGTTGCTCGCCGAGCAGCGCGCGTTCTTCCTGGCGCTGCTCGAGAACACCTTCGACGGCGTCGCGGTGCTGGGCCCCGACGGAAACGTGGCCTGGGTGGTGCCGCGCGGCGCGCGATTCCTGGGCTTTCCGCCCGAGGAGCTGGTGGGCCACTCGGCGGTCGAGCTGATCCATCCCGACGATCTCGCCGCCGGGCTCGGCGCCCTCGGCCAGGTGCTCGCCGAGCCGGGCGCGCGCGCGGAGGTGGAAGCGCGCTTCCGTCACCAGGACGGCTCGTGGCGCCCGCTGCAAGTGTGCGCCGTCAATCGCGTCGACGATCCCGCGGTGCGCGGCATCGTGGTCAGCCATCGCGACCTGAGCGAGCGCGCCAGCGCCCAGCAGGCGATCGCCGAGCGCGAGCGCTTCTTCAGCGCGGTGCTCGAGAACGCCTTCGAGGTCGTCGTGGTGACCGACGCCGAGGCGGTGCTGCGCTACGTGGCGCCCACCATGACCCGGAGCTTCGGCTGGACACCCGAGGATCTGCTCGGAAACAGCGGGCTCGAGGTGGTGCACCCGGACGACCGGCTCGAGTCCGCCAACCAGTTGGCGCACATCCTCGAGAGCCCGGGACGCGCCGTCGTGGTGCCGGCGCTCCGCGTCCTCCACAAGAACGGCGACGTGCGGCTGATGCAAGCGCGCGCGGTGAACCTGCTCGACGACCCCGCGGTGCGGGGCATCGTCACCGTGTTCGAGGACACCACCGAGCGGGTGCGCACCGAGCGCGAGCTGGCGCGCACCGAGCTCGCCGCGCGCGCCAAGGAAGCGCAGCTGGCGCAGATCACCGCCGCGGTGCCGGGTGTGGTGTTCCAGTACTGCCTGGCCGCGGACGGCTCCGAGAGCGTGCCGTTCGTGAGCACCGGCGCCCGCGAGGTGTTCGGCGTGGACCCGGCGGAGATCGAGCGAGATCCGGCGCTCGCGTGGAGCCTGACCCTTCCCGACGACCTGAACGGATTGCAGCAGCAGATCGCCGCCTCCTGGCGAGAGGTGGCGCCGCTCGCCCACGAGTGGCGGGTGCGCACCCGTCGCGGCGAGATCCGCTGGATCAGCGGACGCGCGACGCCGGTGCGAGCCGCCGACGGCTCCACCACCTGGACCGGGCTCATGGTCGACGTGACCGAGCGCAAGCAGCTCGAGGAGCGCCTCGACCACATCCAGAAGATGGAGAGCCTGGGCCGCCTCGCCGGCGGAGTCGCGCACGATTTCAACAACCTCCTGACCGGCATCCTGGGCCACATCGACCTCGCGGGCCGGCGCACCGCCGACCCGGCCGAGGTGACGCGCCATCTCATGGCGGTGCGCGAGGCCGCGAGCCGCGGCGCTTCACTCACGCGGCAGCTGCTGGCGGTGGCGCGCCGCCAGGTGATGACGCCGCGGATGATCGATCTCAACCGGCTGATCGCGGGCGTCGAGGAGCTGCTGCGGCGCGTGGTGGGCGAGGAGATCGAGCTCGACACCTGGCTCGATCCACGGATCGGGACGGTGCGCGTCGATCCCGGTCAGATCGAGCAGGTGCTGCTCAACCTCGCGGTCAACGCGCGCGACGCGATGCCCCATGGCGGCAAGCTGGTCATGGCGACGCGCAACTGCAAGGCGGAAGGCGAGCCCTGGGTCGAGCTGCTGGTCAAGGACAGCGGTATCGGCATGACCGACAGTGTCCGCATCCGCGCGTTCGAGCCGTTCTTCACCACCAAGCGGCCCGGCGAGGGAACCGGCCTCGGGCTCGCCACCTGCTACGCGATCGTCGAGCAGAGCGGCGGGCGCATCACCATCGAGAGCGAGGCCGGAGCGGGCACCGCCATTCGCGTGCTCTTGCCGCGTCAGGCGTCGATCGCCGAAGAGCTGCCCGTGACGCTCCCCGAGAGCGACGTGGGCGGCGGCACCGAAACCTTGCTGGTGGCCGAGGACGAGCCGCTGGTGCGCGCCGTGGTGGTGACCACGCTGCGCTCGTTCGGCTACACGGTGCTCGAGGCGTCGAACGGCGAGAACGCGCTCGACGTGGCGCGCGCGCACCACGGGAAGATCGATCTCCTGGTAACCGACGTGGTGATGCCGCGCCTCGGCGGCTTCGACCTGGCGCGCCGCATCCACGACGAGCGCGCCGACCTGCCGGTGCTCTTCATGTCGGGCCACGCCGAGCGCGCCCTCGCGCACCACGGCGAGATCAGCTCGAGCGGCGAGCTGGCCGGCGAGTTCCTGGCGAAACCGTTCTCCTCGGCCGAGCTCGGCAAACGCGTGCGCGCGATCCTGGATCGCTAGGTTCCCTCGGGGGTCTGTTCCAGACCCCCGCCCCCAAGCCGCCTCGCTTCGCTCGGCGCGCGCCTCTGGCGCGTGCCCCTTTTCAGCGCCCCGGTACGAGCGCGGTCCCGGAGGGCTGCGGTCCCTCGCAGCCGCAGCCGCCCGCTCGGGTTCCGCTTGTTCCTGCCGCGCGCCAGGAGCTAGATCGTGCGCATGCCCATCGACGCCCGCGACCGATTGATCCTGGCTCTCGACTTCCCGAACGATCCCGCCAATCCCAACCGCCTCATGGAGGCGGGCGACGCCTTCCGCCTGGTGGACGCCGCCGGCCCCGACGTGCGGATGGTGAAGGTGGGCTGGCCGCTCTACATGGCCGGCGGCACGCCGCTGGTGCGCGAGCTGGTGGCGCGCGGGCTGGGCGTCTTCCTCGACCTCAAGTTCGGCGACATCGCCGAGACCGTGCGGCGGCTCGTCGAGGTGGCGCTGCGCGAGAAGGTGCGCATGCTCACCCTCAACGCCGACTTCGGCGCCGTGCGCGCCGCGGCGCAGGTGCGCGGGGACGCACCGCTCGAGATCCTCACCGTGACCCTGCTCACGAGCCTCACGCAGCAGGATCTGCGCGACCTCGGCGTCGGCCTCACGGTGGACGAGTACGTGATGCACCGCGCACGGGGTGCCCTCGCCGCCGGATCGAACGGCGTCATCGCCTCGGGCCGCGAGGCACGCGCCTTGCGAGACGAGCTCGGGCGCGCCTTCACCATCGTGATGCCCGGCATCCGCCCCAGCGGCTCCGCGGCCGACGACCAGCGCCGCACCGCGACCCCCGCCGAAGCGATCGCCGCCGGTGCCGACTACCTCGTGGTCGGCCGCCCGATCTGCAAAGCGCCGTCACCGCGCGACGCGACCAGCGCCATCCTCGACGAAATGCAGCGCGCCTTCGACTCGCCGTAGCGTGCGTCGAGCCCCGTGCCGCGTGAGCCGCGCCGCCTTCCGTTTCGCTCTCGGATCGCCACCGAATGCCGATTGCTTCGTCGTCCTCGACCTTCCTGCTTGGAAGATGAGACCTTACCAACCCGGAATCTCTCCTGTTAACATAGCGTACATTCGATGTTTTGAATATTTGAAGTTTTAATTTTAGTAAGATGCTG
>CAZYWA010000373.1:0-7999 GCA_964650975.1 uncultured bacterium | reverse complement strand
CGTCCGTGGCGATTCCCAGGGGCACAATGCAGCCGATCCGACCCGTCGACGCGATCATTCCACTCATAAGCTCGGCGAATACCGAGTAGGTGTTGACGTCGCCGCGCCCACAGAGCGGGAACCGACCCGACTGCCGGACAAGGTGACTCTCCCCGTCCGACTGCCGGCGCGCGTCAGCGAACGCCTGGTAGAGACCGGCGTCGTGAGTCTGGAGGGCCGCGATCATCTTGCGTCTCGCGGCGGCATTCGGGGCGTCCGCAATCTCGGGGTGCCGGGTTGAGAAGAACTCCTTCTCCTGAATCTTGATCCGCTCCCATGGCGGGTTTCCAAGGACGACGTCGAAGCCCCCGGACCAGCCGGCCGATTCGTTCTCAGGAGCGCCGTCAGTCACGACGCAAAAGACGTCGGGGAACGCGAGGTACCCGTGGAAGAAGGCGTACTGCTCCGCAAGGCGTCCGATCTCCTTACGGATGGCGATCGGCACAGACTGGGGGTCCCGGCGAAGGCGCCGGAACACTTGGTCCGTGACAGCCTCGGGCGCCTCACCGGTCTTCGGCCACACGAAGGCGGAGCACCACCCGTCAGCAACCAGTTTCGCGCTGCGGTACTCCGGCGAGTCAGCCAGGCGGCGAAGGGTCGCCTCCTTGTCGCGCACCACAGTGATCGTCTCGTCCGGGACGGCCGCCAGGCTGCTGAGTCCAGCGGCGAGAGCCTCGTAGGGTGCGGTCACCTCCTTGATGAAATCCGTAAAGAGGGTCTCCTGGCCTCGGCGTTCGGCACGGTTTCGCTTGCGTAGGTCGGCGACGACCTTTCTGTCGTCACCCTCGATCGGCTCGAGGGCTTCATCTGGGATCCCTCGCTCGAGAAGCGCAGGCGTGGCACCGAGGAGGCTGTTCCCACACTGGATGTGCGCATCGAGGAAAGAGAGCGGCTTGCCGGGCTCAAGAGCCTCGAGCCAGAGACTCACCTTGCAGAGTTCGACGGCCATCGGGTTGAGATCGACGCCGTACAGACACCGACCGATCACGTCGCGGAGGGCGGCACGAAGCGCCGTAAGAGAAGGTTCCGCCTCACCCGTCCGGATCGTGGCCAGACGACGAGCCATCCGGTGAGCTGCAGCAATCAGGAAGTGGCCGCTACCGCAGGCGGGGTCGCAGACGTTCAGCTCGAGGATCGCCTGCTCGGGGCCTGGCTTCCGCGCTGCCTGGTCGAGCACTGGATCAAGCGCGGTGTCGAGCAGACACTGGATCAAGTTCGAGGGGGTGTAATAGCTGCCGGTAGTCTTCCGTTCGTGACCAGCGGCCGTCCTGAGCGCGAAAGACGCGGCTCGGGTGTCGATCTCCGGGTGTAGCTCAAGCAAGGACTCGTAGATGCTGCCCAGCTCCTCGGACCCCAGGTTCCGGTAGTCCACTGCACGTAGGACCCGACCCTGGATGGTGAAGGCAAGGGCGCGAACGGCGATGAGAAGGTTGTGGTTCGCAATGTCGGCATCGGCGAGGTCCGGGATGGCCTCCCGGGACCAAAGGAAGCTGCCTAGCGCGGGGACGGCGAGCTCTGGGCATCCTCGGTCGTCCCCCAGCTTCGCCATGACGAGCCGAAGCCCACAATAGAGATCCTTGTGCGGACCGCCGCGCCGACGTTCGGCGAGCGCACGGAGGCGCCGTGTCGAATAGTGCTTGGCGTATAGCGCCCGGGCATCGGGGGGCGCGGCCGGATCCAGCAATAGGCTGCGTCCCTCGCTCTCGCGGTCCTCGGCCACAAAGAGGAAGATCAGCCGATATACGAGCCTCAGCAGCTCGCGGTAGTAGTCCTGCGCGCCGAGCTGGCCTCGCCGGAGGGAATCCCGGAGGGCGCCGTTCGCGGGATGAGCGAGGAACCCACTGCCGAGAGCCGCGATCGCCTGCTCGACACCTCCCCGAAGTTCGTCGAGTGCGCGCGTCCCCTGGTCGCGGGCGACACGGGTCCATTCTTCCAGCCAACAGCTCTCAGCGCACACCGGGTCACCGCGACGCTCAACCCGTGACTGGTGGGCAACCAGCCAGAGCAGCGCGAAGTCCGAGTACGCCTCGCCCTCCATCATCGACGTCAGGTCGAAGGCCACGTACGCCTGGCGGGTGAGGCTCACGTTGTCACGCAAGAGCCGGAGTTCGAGGCCGTTGCTGACGAAGCCCCACAGGTACTCCTTGCTACGGTTCAGGAGCTCTTGGACGAGGCTGTGCGGGCTTTGACGGGCTGCGCCGGCGATGCCCTTTGTTCGGCCGTCGAGGTCGGTGCTGACACCGACGAGATGGATTGGTGAGCGCTGCCAGAGATGCGAGATCGGGTACGCCTTCCCCTCGATCTCGAGGCCACGGGCGGTCTCGAGACGGCCGTAGCCAAGCTCCTGGAAGAGCACCAGGAGCCATCGCTCCCGAGTTAGAGCCGCATCCGGCGATCCTTCGGAGAGCTTCGCGCGCGCGTCCCGAAAGCCACGCCAGGCTGGCAGCAGACGCGCCCAGGCTCGGCTCGTGGCCTCGTGGATCCGTTCGCCGGGGAGCAGGTGATAGTCGGCTGGCTCGAGGCCCGGGACGTCGCTGTCGCGAGCAACAACACGATCTAGGAGATCAGCGGGCAGCAGTCCGCCTTCGGTACGGACGGCGCCGAAGCGGCCTGGGCTGCGGCCCCTCATCGGCGGGTCGCAGCCGTCGGATCCGGCAGGAGCACGTACAGGCCGAGCACGTCCACCGGGAGCTGGGGTTGAACGCGCTGAGACAGACCGCGCATACGGGCTGCCTGTCGTACTCGCCGGTGAGCGTCGAGAAGTGCCTGGGCACGGCGCGCGGCCTCGGTCTCGACATGGGCGCGAATCGCCTCGAAGCCCTCGACCACTTTCCGGACGGCTTCGATCGCTTGCTCGGGAAGCATGTTGCCCGTGGGCGCCACGGCCAGGATCCCTTCCGCGCGCTCACTGTCGAGCCAGCTCGCGCTTTCGGGCGCACCCTCGAACGCCACGAGACCGCACTCCTCCGCGAGCTGGCTCTCCTCTGGCGCATCCCTGCTCGATCCGGTGCGCGTGAGCACATCGAATCGGAAACGGCACAGGAGCAAAGAGGTCCGGCGGCTCACAGCCGACGTGCGGATCGCTCCAGCTCTGCGCGCCATCCCGGCTAGCGCTGGGTCGAGCGCGGTGTCCATGAGGTAGGCAGCCAGTCCCTCGACGAGAGGATGTGTCCGCGAGAGGTAGTGCACCCCATCTGCCACAGGCAGATCGAAGCGAACCGTGAGCTCATCCGACATCACTGGGAAGAGGTCGCGCAGCGCACGGGGACATCGTTTGAGGTCGATCTCGACGACCTTCTGCTTCTCCCGCACCAGAGCCTCGTGGAGACGCAATGCCTCGAGCGTGAAGCGTTGGATCTCCTCGGGTGAACCGCTGGCACGGCGCGCCTCGGCCAGCTCGTGCCCGACTTCATCAACCTTGATGGATTCCTGAGCGAACACGGTCCGGGATCGCTTCTCACGGTCGGCAGCCTTCTCCCACTCGGTGTGCAACGCACGCTTGTTCCGCGCCAGGTTCTCGGCAAAACCCGGCAGGAGATCGGTTCCGCCACCCGAGGTCTTGCCCCGAAGCAGCAGTCCCTCGAGCACGGCCTGCATCACCTGGTTAGTGTCGAGTGGTACGGGGACGGAGACGCCGAGCGAACTCCGGATTTGCGTGTGCTTCCGAAGCAGGACGTCCAAAACGATGCCGTCGATTGCGTTGTCGGTCCCGTAGAGGGTGACAACGCGGACGTCGTCGCGAGGCTGACCGAACCGATCCACCCGCCCCTCGCGTTGCTCGTGGCGCGTCGGGTTCCAGGCCAGGTCGTAGTGGACCACTGCATCGAAGTGCTCCTGGAGGTTGATGCCCTCAGATAGACAATCGGTGCAAACCAGCACGATGCGCTTACCGTCAGCGCGATGGCTGCCGAGGCCCTCGATCCGCGCCTCACGGTCCGCCGGTGGCAACAGCCCGGTTACCGCCTCCACCTGGCAGCCCTTTGGCAGCGCTTCCCGGAGGTGCTCGGCTACATACTCGGCGGTCGGGATGAACCGACAGAACACGATCGGGTGGAATCCATCCTTGACCAGACCGCGGATCACAGCCGTGGCCTTGGCCAGCTTCGCGTCAGGTTGACCTTCGAGATCTCTCGCTTCGCGCGCGAGCGCTCTGAGGCGCCGGTCACTGACACCCACAGTGGCATCTGTGGACTCCCCATCACCAGGGTCACCCCCTGGGGCGACATCCAGCATCGACTCGAGGTCATCGGGCGAGTCGTCGAATACCGTCTTGAGCCCGAGCTGGTCAGCCTCCTCGGGGGTTTCGGTCTCCGCTACCGCTGCACGATTCTCGAGTGTCGCTGCGGCAGCTCGCGGACTCGAGGCGATGGACCGGAGAAGCGCCAACGCCGACCACCAGCGCACCCGTTGACGATGAGTACCACCGGCGCCGTCCGACACCTTCTCCCGTGCGTAATCCAGCACTCGGTCGAAGAGCTGCCTGTACTCGGGCGAGAGCTTGTAGGTCTCCTCGCGCTCAAGCCGCTCCGGAAACGGCGTGTCCTCTTGCAGGTAGTGGCGAATGTCGGCCCGCCGGCGTTGCACCAGGTGAGCCGCCAAACGCCGGCGGTGAGGCTCATTGGCAGACCCAGTCAGCTCGGACGGCAGATTCGCGAAGCTCGGATCGAGAAACGCCAGCAGCGATCGGAACGCTTCCTCTTTGCCACTATGGGGAGTCGCCGTGACCAAAACGAGGTGACGGCGCTGATCTTCGGCCAGGCGGGTGAGCAACTCGTGCCGCTGGTGAGTTCCGCCGCGGCCCGCGGAACCGAGCGCACATGTGTGGGCTTCGTCGACGATCACGAACTCAGGACAGGCACGTACGAACTCCTGTCGACGACGCTCACTCTTGATGAAGTCCATCGAGACGATCACGTGCGGATGGCGCTCGAACAGCGACTCGTGCAGGCCGCAGTCGCGCTCCAATCGTGCGGCTGTGCTGGGTAAGACCAGCTCCGCGTCGATGTGGAACTTGTCGCGCAGCTCGCCCTGCCACTGGTCGGCCAGGTGCGGTGGGCAGAGGACAGCGGTGCGCTGGATCTCGCCTCGATCCAAGAGTTCGCGGGCGATGAGGGCCGCCTCCACGGTCTTCCCGATGCCCACGTCATCGGAAATCAGAAGGCGAATCGGATCGAGCTTGAGGGCCATGAGGAGCGGAACGAGTTGGTAGGGCCTCGGTTCGACCGCAATCCGGGAGAAGGAGCGGAAGGGGCCGGCCCCCGCACGCGACGAGATCCGCACCGCGTCGCGCAACAACCGGCACGATCGGAAGTCCCCGCACTGTGTCGGGTTCGGCAGATCGAAGACTGCGGGCTCAACCTCCTCGAGTCCGGTATGGATCCCAGCTATCTCGTCGTCCGTACCGCCCAAGGGACGAAGCAGGAGCACTGGGTCCTGCGACTCGGGCAGAACGACCCATTCCCGACCGCGCGCGCGAACCAAGGATCCGACTGCAAAGATCGTCACGGCTTGACCCCGAAGATGCTCGGCTTCGCTCGGACGATCGCTTCCCAATCGGCATCGTCGGCGAACCGAACCACCGTGTAGCCGGCGTCTTCCAGCGCTTCGCTCTGAGCCCGATCACGGGCCTGGCGTTCGGAATACTTGTGCGGTGGTCCGTCGATGTAGATCACCGTCAGATCCTCGTCGTAGACGAAATCCGGTCGAGTGCGAAGGTCCTCGAGATAGACCTGCGCTCGAGAGGGAAGGCGTAGACCCCGGCCGTCCAGGAACCGGAGCCAAGTACGCTCAAGCTCGGAGCCAGCCTGCCGCTCAAGCTCACGGAGTTGCTCAGCACGCGAGAGGCTGGTCGAGGACACGTCAACATGCGCGGAGGCCAGATCCAGCAGGAGATCCCGCACAAGAAGCCGATCGAGGAGCCGGTGGTCACTCTGGTTCGTGTAGCTCATGAGGCAGTCGTAGCAGGCGGCAACGCAGTCCTCTTTCGAGCGCGGGTGGCGACGAAGGTCAGTGCCAGTTGCCGGATCGAAGTGGCAGAGCTCGAGCGCCTCTCGGGCCACGCGGCCCAGCGCTCCGGGGTCGTCGACGAGCCGTCGGAGCGCACCGGCGCCCCCCTCGGACGCTTCGTAGAGCAGGATCAACCGCCGATCGCCGGCGGTCGGAAGGGGTTCCGCTGCGAGCTCCGAATCCTCGAGTTGGAACGCCACCTGGATCGCGTTCTTGAGCGCCGCTTGAAGTGACGCCATCGCTGCCACACCGAGCGCCACAGCCGGCTCGACGAGGAGGCAGTTCCGCGTGTCCTCGACGAAAGGCACGACACGCGCCGTTCGCTTCGACAGCGGGTCGTCCTGATCCTCACCCGCCTCCTTCAACTGATCATTGGTTGCCCAGTAGCCACGCTCCAGATCGAGCACGAAGCCGTCCGGCTCATCCTTCTTTCGTCGTGCCCAGCCGAGATTCACCCGCCACAAGGTGGCTGCGGCTCCGTAGACCAGAGTCGCGAGGCGATTCTCGTCACGCTTCACATCGGCGAGCCGGGCTGACACCCGGTGGTCGTGTATCGCGAAGCGGAAGCCCGTCTTGACCTCGTACCCCATCCGCACGCGCTCCTCCTCGTCGGAGGTGATGCGGTCCTTTCGGCGCGTCGAGACGTTTTGGAGGCGGAACAGATTCCGCCTTGCGGGTGGAAGCATCCCACCGCAACGCTCGCAGAGGTCCGGGCCAGGGGTGCCCAGTGTCGGATGCAGGTAACCGCACGCACCGCACTGCTTGGCAGCGCGCGTGAGCTCGGCCTCACGGTCAACGGGAAGGATCACCCTGTTGATCAGGTAGTGCGAACCCTCGTGGTACAGGATGCTTCTCGGTCCGAATTCCGTGATGGCGAGGAAGCGAGGGCGCGAAAGGAACTCATTCCGCCCCCGCCCCCGACGCTCCCCGGGGATGTACGCCGAGAGCGGGAGCCTCGGGAAGTTGTACCCGGGCAGGAAGCCCTCTGCGGCGAGGTAGCGGTAGCTGTAGAAGTCCGACCCGCGCGGATCCGCGATCTCGGTCAGGAGCCGAAGCTGGGTCTCCCCCTCGTCGCGAATTCGCTTGGCCCGGTCCTTGTCCTGACTCGAGCGACTGGCGTCGGCGATGATTCGGTTCTGCGCCTGCCACTGGTTCTTCGCCGCACGGTACAGGCCCCGCCACCGCTCGCACGCCGCATCGAAGCTCTTCGGAACGGCCCCCAGCACACGATCGAGCCACTCGGGGTCGTACCAGTCGGCGCGCTCTAGGTCCGCCCGAAAGGTCGCAAGCAGCTCCTGAGCACGGACGGCAGCGCGAGCACGCGGTCGGGTATCGGAAAGTGCGTCCTGGACGCTCGGAAGCAACGCGAGGCTGGGATCATCGCCAACCACGTCGAGCACGTCCCGGAGCGTCGAGCCCAGAGGAAGCCTGGCCTCGGCAAGCCAGAGGGCATGCACGTGCGCACGGATCAGATCCTCGTTGGCGAGGTCGATCCGTGGCGGCGTGACCGACCCCGCGACCATCCGCTCGGGACGCCGGAAGAAGAATTGGTCGTGATTGCTACCAGTCGAACAGTACGAGAACACGAGCGCGGGCTGACCACTTCGCCCGGCTCGACCGCTGCGCTGGGCGTAGTTGGCGGGTGTTGGGGGAATGTTCCGCAGGTTCACCACGCTGAGGTCGCTGATGTCGACACCGAGCTCCATGGTCGGCGAGCAGTAGAGGACCGGTAGGCGGCCCTCTCGGAACCGTTGCTCGCGGTCGACTCGGTCCTCGTAGCGGGCCTGGGCAGTGTGCTCTCGTGCCTCAAGACCACGCATTCGGGCGGCAAGATCCCGATAGAAATGGACGAAGAACCCGTTCGGTGGGGAGCCTTCCTCGGGAGGCCGTCGAACCCGGATCGGGTCATGGGGAGCTCGCGATCCATCACCCGCGCACCAGAGCATGGCCGCTG
>CAZYWA010000372.1:0-8008 GCA_964650975.1 uncultured bacterium | reverse complement strand
CTTCGCGACTCGAGCTTCGCGCGGGTGCAGTTCGAGCAGGAGTTCAAGCTCCAGGCCCGTCTCGAGCACCCGTCGATCGTGCCGGTCTACGACATCGGCGTCACCGCCGACGGCCGCACGTACTTCACCATGAAGAAGGTCCGCGGCACCACGCTGCACCAGATCCTGGAAGGAGTCCGGGCGGGCGATCCGGCGCTGGTCGCGGCTTATCCGAGGCGCCGGCTGGTCGACGCGGTCGCCCGCGCCACCCTGGCGGTCGACTACGCCCACGTCGTCGGCGTGGTGCATCGCGACCTCAAGCCGGCCAACATCATGCTGGGGGATTTCGGCGAGGTGTACGTGCTCGACTGGGGAATCGCGCTCGACACCTGGTACGGGGCCGGCATCGATCCCGAGCCCACCGAGCCGGCGCCGGTGCCGGTGGAGGGCGGCGAGCCGGACGCGGACGTCTCGATCGCCGCCCAGGGGCTCGCGTCGATGCATTCTTCGCAGCAGATCGGCACCCCCGGTTACGCATCGCCCGAGCAGATCTCGGGCGCGGTATCGCGGGTCGGCGTGGGATCGGACGTCTGGAGCCTGGGAGCGATCCTCTACGAGGCCCTGGCCGGAATCGCGTTCGTGACCGGCGACACACCCGCCGAACGCATCCTCTCGACCGTCGATGCGGGCGACCCGCGGCCGTCGCTGCGCGCGTCCACCCGCGACGTGCCTCCCGAGCTCGACGCGATCTGTACCCGCGCGCTCGCCGCCGAGCCGTCCGAGCGTTTCCCCACGGCGCACGAGCTCTACATGGCGCTGCAGCGTTACCTGGACGGCGAGCGCGATCTCGAGCTGCGCGCCGAGCTGGCCCAAGCCCACGTGGCGAAGGCCCATCAGGCGGTGGAGAGGGCACTCTCGGTCGAGGACGAATCGGCGCTCGCCGAGCGGGCGCGCGCCATGAAGGAGATCGGCCGCTCGCTGGCGCTCGATCCCGACAACTCCGACGCGCTGCGCGTCCTGGTGCGGCTGCTCAACGAGCGCCCTCGCCACGTCCCGCCGCAGGTGCGCGCCGAGTTCGACAAGGGAGCGAACGAGCTGGTGCGGCGCGGCTTTCAGCTCGGCACGTTCTGCTATCTGAGCTGGATCTTCTGCGTCCCGGCGCTCTGGTGGATGGGGATCGAGGATCCGTGGCCGCTGGTCTTGTTCATGATGATCACGCTCTTCGCCGGCGCTTACGCGTTCGTGGGCGGGCGCGAGAAAGTGGTGACGCCGCGCCGCCAGTACGGCCTCTTGATCCTCACCTCGCTCAGCCTGGCGGTCGCGAGCCGCGCCTTCGGCTCGGTGGTGCTGGTGCCGACGGCGATCGCGGTCAACATGCTGTCGTTCTCCATGTCCGAATCGAAGAAGCGCCGGGTGGCGTTCGTGATCGTGGGGCTCAGCGTGGGCATCGTGGCGCCCATGCTGCTCGAGCAGTGGGGCGTGCTGTCGCCCAGCTACGCCTTCACCCGCGACTCGATCCGGATCCTCGCCAACGTCGTGCACTTCGAGCGCGGGCCGACCCTCACCGTGCTGGTGCTCGCGAACGTCGCGATCATCTCGGTGGCGGCGGCGTGGGGCGGGATCTGCCGCGACGAGCTCAACAAGCGCGACCTGGAGCTCTTGCTCCGCAAGTGGCACCTCGATCAGCTTCTGCCGGCGGGACCGGAACGCACCACGCGGGTGGTCAGGGGAGGAACGGTCAATGCTTAGCTTGGTGATCCGCGAGGGCGAGCGGGCGGGCACGCTCTACCGGCTGGGAACCCGTGTGCTCACGATCGGACGGGAGCACCAGAACCCGATCCAGGTGGTCGATCCCGAGGTGTCGCGGCGGCACGCGCTGATCCGCTGGACCGGATCGAGCTACGTGCTCCAGGACCTGAAGAGTCAGAACGGGACCTACGTCGGCGGATCGCCGGTGGCGGAGCGCGAGCTCAGCGTCGGGGACCTGATCCGCGTCGGCAAGACGATTCTCGAGGTGGTGCCGGACCAGCGCGACCGCACCGACAACGTGCTGGGCCGCAAGGTGGTGAAGGACGAGGTGCGCGCCACCACCATTCCGTCGCCGAGCCTCGAGCCGAGCCACGAAGGTGTCGTGGATCTCGACGCGGAAGCGGAGCGGCGCGCGATGCGGCTGGTGCGAGTGATCGCCACGATCAAGGAAGCGATCCGCGCCGGACGGCATCGCACGCTGGTCCACAAGGAGGCGATGTCCGGGGTGCTGGCGCTTCTGGCACCCGACCGGGTGGCCGTGGCACTCGCCGGAGTGGGTGGGAAGGTCGACGTCGAGGCGAGCGTAGTGTCGCCCGAATGCCAGGCGCTTGCGCCGGTGCCGCCGATCGACACCGCGGCGATCTCCCGGGCGATCCGGAGCGGCGCCGCGGTGCTCGGAGAAGAGTCGGCGGAAGCGGCCGAGGGCGTGCCCGCGCACGGCGCGGTCGCGGTGGTGCCGGTTCAGACGGACGGGCGAGTGGTGGGAGCGCTCTACGTCGACGCGCTGCTGCGCGGTGGCCTGTGGTTCCTCGGCCAAGACCTCGAGGTGCTGGAGCCGATCGCGAAGGCGATCGCTCCGACGTTCGCGGCCAAGCCCGCGCGTTGAAGGCGACGGTCCGCCGCGGCACCCGCGGACCCGGTCAAGCCGCGACGGTCAGGACCGCCTTGCCGATCACTTCGCGCCGCTCCAGCGTGCGCAGCGCTTCCGCGGCGTGCGCGAGCGGGAAGCGATGGGAGATGAGCGGCGCGAGCTTGCCTTCGCGGTACCACGCGAAGAGCTGCTCGAAGTTGGCGGCATTGAGCGCCGGCTCGCGGCGCGCGAAGGCGCCCCAGAACACGCCCACCACCGACGAACCCTTGAGCAGCAGCAGGTTCGCCTTGGCGCTGGGGATGGTACCGGACGTGAAGCCGATCACCAGCACGCGTCCGTTCCAGGCGACCGCGCGCAGCGCTTGCTCGAAGAGCTCGCCCCCGACCGGGTCGTAGATCACGTCGGCGCCGTCGCCGCCGGTGAGCTCGCCCACGGTTTCCTTGAGCGGCTTTCCGGTGCCGGTGACGACGGTGTGCTCGATGCCGAAGTGCTCGCGCAGTCGCGCGAGCTTCGCGGCGTCGCCTCCCGCTGCGATGACTTTGGCGCCCAGCACCCGGCCGATGTCCACCGCGGCGCTCCCGACGCCGCCACTGGCTCCCAGCACCAGCAGCGTTTCTCCCGCGCCGAGCCGTCCGCGCTGTACCAGCGCGTGATGGCTGGTTCCGTAAGTCATCGAGAACGTGGCGGCGGTGTCGAAGTCCATGGTTTCGGGGATCGCCAGGCACGCCGCTTCCGGCACCACGACTTCCTCGGCGAACCCGTTCCAGCCGGTCATGCCGATGACGCGGTCGCCGGCGCGGAAACCGCGCACTTCGCAGCCCACCTCCGTCACCAATCCGGCGACCTCGGCTCCGGGCGCGAAGGGGAGCGGCGGCTGGAACTGGTACTTGCCCTGGATGATGAGCAGGTCGGGGTAGTTGATCCCGGCGGCGCGCACCGCGATCCGCACGCTCCACGCATCGCACGCCGGTGGATCGATCTCTTCCACGACCAGTTGCTCCGGCGGTCCATGCTCCTTGCACAGCACGATCTTCATCGAGACCTCGTCTGTTGTCTCGAGGGGCTTTTCAAGCCCCCCGCCCCAACGTGTCCTGCGGGGTCTTGCGAAGACCCCGTACCCCACCGGGCGCGATTTTTTTGGGGCCTCACCCCCGAGGCGACTCGCTGCGCTCGCCGCGCGCCTACGGCGCGGAGCTGTTTCGGCGGCTGGCTCGCTCCGACGCCGCCGAAGCGCTGCTGGACGAGGGGCAGGTGAGTGAGCTTGGCGGGGAATCCCGGGCCGAGCTCGGCCTGGATCGCCTCCGGCTCGAGCCGTTCGCCGCATTCCGAGCACACCACCTCCGCGTGAGTGGCATGCCCGCAGGTGACGTGCCGCAGGCGAATCGGAATCCCCCGCTCACCGTCGAGCCAGCGATCTCCCCAGCGCAGCATCGCCAGGAGCACCGGAAAGAAGTCGCGCCCCTTGGGCGTCAGGTGGTACTCGAAGCGATCCGGACGTCGCTGGTAGAGCTTGCGCTCGAGCAGCCCCTCCAGGGCCAGCCGCTTGAGCCGCCCGGTGAGCACGTTCCGGCCGATGCCCAGACTCCCCTGGATGTCCTCGAAGCGGGTGAGCCCGTAGAAGCACTCGCGCAGCACCAGCGGCGTCCACCAATCGCCGAGCAGGTCGACGGTGCGCGCGATCGAGCACGGCCAGCGGGCGAACGAGGTGCGCTTCATCGAGGGAGCTCGGTCCGTTGCTGTAACGAACCTACCATGGTAGGGTGAGTATCACAACAGAACTCACTGCTGGAGCGGGCGCGACCCGCTCGCGGTGGAGGTGGCGACCATGGCCGAGACCGGTCTCGCGGGCACGTGGCAACCGACGGCGTGCATCCTGTGCGAGTGCAACTGCGGGATCCTGGTCGAGACCGGCGGCGAAGCGGGTCGCCACATGACGCGCATTCGCGGCGACCGCGCGCATCCCTCGTCCGAGGGATACACCTGCAACAAGGCGCTCAGGCTCGATCATTACCAGAACGGGCCCGATCGAATTCTCCACCCGCTGCGCCGCCGCGCCGACGGGACCTTCGAGGAGATCGACTGGGACACCGCCGTACGCGAAGTGGCCGCCCGCCTGGGCGCGGTTCGCGACACCCACGGCGGCGAGTCGATCTTCTATTACGGCGGCGGCGGGCAGGGGAACCACCTGGGCGGCGCCTACGCGAGCGCCACGCTGGCGGCCCTCGGCTCGCGCTACCGCTCCAACGCCCTCGCGCAGGAGAAGACCGGCGAGATGTGGGTGCAAGGGAAAATGACCGGCGCGGGCGTGCGCGCCGACTTCGAGCACGCCGAGGTGGCGATCTTCATCGGCAAGAACCCGTGGCAATCGCACGGGCTGCCGCGGGCGCGCCACACGCTGCGGCAGATCAGCAAGGACCCGGCGCGCACCCTCATCGTGATCGATCCGCGCCGCAGCGAGACCGCGGAGCTCGCGGACATTCACTTGGCGGTGCGTCCCGGTACCGACGCGTGGCTGCTGGCCGCGATGGTCGCGGTGCTGGTGCAGGAGAACCTGCTGCATCGCGAGTGGCTGGACGAGCACGCCACCGGTGTCGACGACGTGATCGCGCACTTCACGTCGCTGCCCGTCGACCGCTACGCGCGGATCGCGGGCATCGAGGAGCAGCAGCTGCGCGAGGTCGTGCGGCTCATCGCGAAGGCGTCGAGCGTCGCGGTGGCCGAGGACCTCGGCATCCAGATGAACGTTCACTCGACCCTCGCGAGCTATCTCGAAAAGCTGGTGTGGGGGCTCACCGGAAACTTCGCGAAGCCTGGCGCCCAGTACGCGTTCGCGAGCCTGGTGAAGCTCTCGGGCTCGGCGCTGGGCGGCTCGGGCGGCGGCGGGTCGCGCGGGCGGGTGAGCCCGGTCGCCGGTGCCCGCATCATCGCGGGGTTGGTGCCGTGCAACGTGATCGCCGAGGAGATCCTCACCGATCATCCCAAGCGTTACCGCGCGATGATCGTCGAGAGCGGCAATCCCGCCCATTCGCTGGCCGACAGCGTGCGGATGCGAGCCGCGCTCGAGAGCCTCGACACGCTGGTGGTGATCGACGTGGCCATGACCGAGACCGCGCGATTGGCCGACTACGTGCTGCCGGCCCCCACGCAGTACGAGAAGTGGGAAGCCACGTTCTTCAACTTCGAGTTCCCGCGCAACTACTTCCATCTCCGGCGTCCGATCTTCGCGGCGCCGGAAGGCCCGCTGCCCGAGCCCGAGATCCACGCCCGGCTGGTCGAGAGTCTGGGAGCGGTCTCCGAAATGCAGCTGGCGCCGTTGCGAGAGGCGCTCGCTCGCGGACGGGCCGCGTTCACCGAGGCCTTCTTCGCCTTCGCCACCTCCGACCCGGCGCTGGCGCCGTTCATCCCGGTGGCGCTCTACCGCACGCTCGGGCCGACGCTGCCGGACGGCGCGGCATCGGCGGCGGCTTTGTGGGGCGCGGCGCACCTCTTCGCGATGCAGAACCCGGATTCGCTGCGCCGCGCTGGCTTCACCGGTGAAGGCTTCGAGCCCGGCGAGCACCTTTTCGAGGCGATTCTCGGCAGTCCGTCGGGTGTGGTGTTCTCGGTGGACGACTACGACGACTCGTGGTCGCGAATTCGCGGAGCGCGCCTCAACCTGGCGATTCCCGAGCTGCTGGACGAGCTTGCGACCCTCGATGCCGAGACGGCCCCCGGCGCGACCGGCGATTTCCCGTTCGTGCTGTCGGCGGGCGAGCGTCGCGCCTACACCGCCAACACGATCTTCCGCGATCCCGCCTGGCGGAAAGAGGACGCGGCCGGCTCGCTGCGGATCAGCCCGCAGGATGCGTCGCGACTCGGCCTCGCGACCGGCGGTCGCGCGCGCGTCACCACGAAGCGCGGCAGCGTCGAGGTGCCGGTCGAGGTCTCCGAGACCATGCAGGCGGGACACGTGTCGCTGCCCAACGGTCTGGGCGTGGACTTTCCCGGGCTCGGGGCTCGCTCGCTGGCCGGCGTTCCTCCCAACGAGCTCACCGCGAGCGAGGACCGCGACAAGTTCGCGGGCACTCCCTGGCACAAGCACGTGGCCGCGCGCGTCGAAGCCGCGTGAGCGCCGCGGCGGCGAGGGACCGCCGCCCTGCGCCCGTCGCGGCGGTGGGTCGATGCAGAGCCACCGCGCCGCAGGCGCGCACGGGCCTTTGGCCCTGAGCAAAGCGAGCCGACTCGGGGGTGGGGTCTCGAAAAAATCGCACCTTTTTTTGGGGTGGCGGCTTGAAAAGCCACCCGAGGAAACTCACCTCGCCGTGGACAGCGAGTCGCTGGTTACGCGACTCTAGCCGCGTGCGGCGGCTGACCATCCTGGGGCTGGATGCGGGCGATCCTGGCTTGCTGCTCGAATGGGCGCACGCGGGGGAGCTGCCGGCGCTTCGATCGTTGCTGGCGCGCGGCAGCCACCGGCCGATCGGCGGGCCGGGTGTGCTGGGAGCGAGCGGCACCTGGCTTTCGCTGATGAGCGGCGCCTCGCTGGCGGAGCACGGCTACTACTTGCGGCGCCCCCTCAAGCCCGGGACCTACCGGCTCGAGCGCCTCGATCCCTCCGCCACCGGAGCGACGCCCTTCTGGGCCGATCTGCGCGGCACCGGACGGCGCGCGGTGATCGTCGACGTTCCGGACGGATTCCTGGTGCCGGGTGTCGAGGGCGCTCAGGTCGTCGACTGGGCCACTCACCCCACACCACCCGCGCTGCGCTGTCTCCCCGGCGGTCTCGCGGCCACCCTCGCGGCGCGTCACGGGCCGCGGGCTCGCAGCGACGAGCGGACGCGTGGGCGGGCCGGGAATCGCCGGGTGCTTCGACGTTTGCTCGACGGCGCGCGGCGGAAGGGCGAACTGTGCGCCGAGCTGATGCGCGAGCAGGCGCCTGAGCTGACGGTGGCCGTCTTCGGCGAGTCGCACGCCGCCGGTCACCGCTTCCACCGCTACCGCGAGGCGGGAGATGCCGAGCTCGGAAATGCCATCCTCGATGTCTACCGCGCCATCGACCGGGAGCTGGGCCGGCTCATCGCGGCCAGTGCCCAGGCCGACGTGGTGCTGCTCTCGAACGGCGGCATCGCCACCGCGCGCGGCATCGACGAGCTCACCGAGTGGTTCGGCGTGGCGCTCGGCTTCGAGCGGCGCGTTCCCCGTCGGCCCGCTCGCGCACTCGACGCGTGGCGCTCGGCCGCGCCCGCGCGGTTCCGCGCCGTGCTCGATCCGCTGCTGATCCGCGCCGCCGGCGGCCGCTACGCCAGCACGGACTGGAGGGAGACGCGGGCGTTCGCCATTCCCTCCGACTACCTGGGCTTGATCCGCGTCAACCTGCGCGGGCGAGAGCCCTCGGGCACCGTCGCTCCGCGGGATTACGACGGGTTGCTC
>CAZYWA010000371.1:0-8067 GCA_964650975.1 uncultured bacterium | reverse complement strand
GTCGGCTCCGGCGGCCTGTGCGACGAGGCCGTGCTCGCTCAGGCCGCGCGTGACCAGCTCGCGAACGTAATCGTTCATCGGCTCTGCCTCGCGCCGCAGCTCGGTCCCGGCGCTGGTCGTGACCCGGATCGCCGGAGCCACGCTGAACGTCTTGACCGAAGCGGCATCGAACGAGAGCTCGGCGTGCGACTCGGTCTGAAGGTCCCGGTAGAGCATCGAGACACACCCCAGGTGTGCGAACAGCAGCGACGCCACGAGCACCGAGCCCATCGTCCGCGCCTGGTTGGCTCTCATGAGACTCCTCGTCCCGGTTCACGGAGAAAACGCGATCCAGGCCGGTCCGATGTTGCCACGCTCGTCCGCGCCGAGCTACCCACCGGCTCCCCGCGATCGATCGAGGCGCGGCGGGAGCCGCGCCCTCCCGACCGGAGTCGAGCACGATTCCGCCGGGAGGGACCGGCTCCCGCCGGTCCATTCGAGCACGTAGCCGCGAAACTTGGCAGCGCCCCGCCAGACGACTAGAACACGTTCTCGTCGATGAGCGAAAAGCCCAAACGTCCGGCGGTCGAGGGCTGGTTCGCGGTGGACCCGATCCATCCGCACCTGATCGCGAGCGCCTGTGAATCGTGCGGGACGATCGCTTTTCCGCGCGAGCGCTCGTTCTGCAAGAACCCCGCGTGCGAGGGCTCGCAATTTCGCGACGTGCCGCTCAGCACTCGCGGACGCATCTGGTCCTACACCAACGCCTGCTACCAGCCGCCACCGCCCTACGTACCCGCGAGCCCGTACACGCCGTTCGCGATCGCCGCGGTGGAGCTCGCGCCCGAGGGACTGATCGTCATGGGTCAGCTCGCGAGCGGCATCGGCGTCGACGACGTGAAGGTCGGCCAGGAGGTCGAGCTGGTGCTCGAGACGCTCTTCGAGGACGCCGAGGCCGAGTACCTGGTCTGGAAGTGGAAGCCGGTGAGCAGCGGCTGAGCCGCGAGCGCTCGAATCATGGCCAGCGACGACGTCGTCATCCTCGGGGTCGGCATGCACCCCTGGGGGAAATGGGGCCAGAACTTCGTCGACTACGGCGTCGCGGCGTGCCGCGAGGCGCTCGCCGACGCGGGCGTCGCATGGAAGGACGTTCCGTTCGTCTCCGGTGCCTGCACGATGCGCTGCGGCTATCCGGGCTACGTGGCGGGCGCCACGTTCGCTCAGGCGCTGGGCTGGAACGGCGCGCGCATCGCGAGCTCGTATGCGGCGTGCGCATCGGGCTCGATGGCGCTCGAGGCGGCGCGCGCGCAGATCCGCTCGGGACGCTGTGAGGTGGCGCTGGTGGTGGGCGCCGACACCACTCCCAAGGGATTCCTGGCCCCACAGGCCGGCGATCGCCCCAACGATCCCGACTGGCTTCGCTTCCGGCTGATCGGCGCGACCAACCCGACGTATTTCGCGCTTTATGCCCGCCGCCGCATGGACCTCTACGGCACCACCGAGCGCGAGATCGCCGAAGTGCGGGTCAAGAACGCGCGCCACGGCTTCCAGAATCCCTACGCGCGCTACCGGCAAGAGCTCACCGTCGAGGCGGTGCTCGCGTCGAACATGGTCGCCGATCCGCTCCGGCTGCTCGAGATCTGCGCCACCAGCGACGGCGGCGCCGCGGTGGTGGTGGCGAGCGAGGCCTACGCGCGGCGGAAAGGCGCGACGAATCCCGTGAGGATCGCGGCGATCTCGACGGTCACGCCGCGCTATCCGAGCGGCCAGCTGGAGATGCCCGACCTCGCTACCGACTCGTGGGCCGTGGTCCCGAAGCCCGAATATGCGTTCCGCGATTCGATCGCGCACGCGGCGTACGAGGAAGCCGGTCTCGGTCCCAGCGACATGAGCCTCGCCGAGGTCTACGACCTCTCGTCGGCGATGGAGCTCGACTGGTACGAGCAGATCGGCCTTTGCCCTCGCGGCGAGGGAGAGAAGCTGCTCCGCGACGGGGTCACGACTCTCGGCGGCCGCTGTCCCGTCAACACCTCGGGCGGCCTCGCCTGTTTCGGCGAGGCGGTCCCCGCGCAAGCGCTCGCACAGGTGTGCGAGCTCACCTGGCAGCTCCGTGGCCAGGCCGGCCCGCGGCAAGTCGCGAACGCCAAGGCCGGCATCACCGCGAACCAGGGCCTCTTCGGCCACGGCTCGTCGGTGATCCTCACGCGCTGAAGATCCGCCGGCCTGGCCGTTTCCAGGCGAGGGCTCGTACACTTCCGACGAAACCTTCGTCCTCGGAGAGCTCCATGCCTCGCTCAATCGCCTGCCTCGCGAGCCTCGCCCTGCCCCTCGTCCTCGGTGCCTGCGCCGCTCAGCCGCCGCCCGGCCCGACCGCGGCCGAAGTTCTGCAAGCCAACATGCAGAAGCTCGCCGAGACCGACCAAAGCGTGAACGCCGAATGCTACGGGAAGCTCGCGCGGCGCGAGATCCCGTCGAATCGCTCGTACGTCGAGTGCTACGCCGCCAAGATGCGCCCGGCCTACCAGAGCCTCGAGCCGGAGAACATCGATCTCCTCGATTCGCTCGCGCAGCGGTGGGGCGCGATCGCGGATCAGCTCGACGGCGGGAAGATCCACGCCGCGGACGCGAGCGCGCAGATGGCCAAGATCAAGGCGGAGATCGAGACCGAGGCCAACCGCCGGGCCGCCGAGTACGCCACCACCAGCGACACCAACACCGTTCAGGGCAACTCGTCCACAGCCGAACAGAACCGCCGCCGCCTCGAGCAGGGACTCCAGCAGGCCAACCAGCCGCCCCCCAGCACGCCGAGCGCCAAACCGGGCAAGTGAACGAGCGCCATCACCGCGGCAGGCCGAGGGCACGCTCGGCGATGATGTTGCGCTGGATCTGGTTGGTGCCCGCGTAGATGGTGTCGGCGCGGGTCCAAAGGTAGAGCCGTTGCAGCTCGCCTAGCTGGTAGGGATCGCCGTCGATCACCTCGCCGGCGGCGCCCAGCACGTCGACGGCGAGCTCGCCCAGCCGGCGGTGCCAGCTGGCCCAGTAGAGCTTGGTGATCATCGCCTCTCGCGAGAGCTCGGTGCTCTCGACGCCGCTCAGCACCCGGAGCGCGTTGACCCGCATGATCTTGAGCTCGATCCACGCCTCGGCGATCCGCTGGCGCAGCAGTGGATCGCGCGCGGCGCCGGTGCGCCTCGCCGCGGCGATCACCCGCTCCAATTCGCTCTGGAACTGAAGCTGCTGGGCGAGCGTCGAAGCGCCGCGCTCGAAGGCCAGGAGGCCCATCGCGACCTTCCAGCCGCCGTTGACCGCACCCACCACGTTCGCCGCGTCGGTGCGCGCGTCCTCGAAGAACACCTCCGCGAACTCGGCGGTGCCGGTGATCTGGCGGATCGGCACCACCCGCACGCCCGGCTGCCGCATCGGCACCAGCAGGAACGTGATGCCGTGGTGCTTCGCCGCGCTCGAATCGGTGCGACAGAGCGCGAAGCACCAGTCCGAGATCGCCGCCAGCGATGTCCATATCTTCTGGCCATTCAGGACCCACTCGCCGCCCGCCAGCTCGGCCTTGCACTGCACGTTCGCGAGATCGCTTCCCGCGTTGGGCTCCGAATAGCCCTGGCACCAGATCTCCTCGCCGGAGACGATCGGCGGCAGGAACCGGCGCTGTTGCTCGGGTGTGCCGAACGCGATCAGCGTCGGTCCGAGCAGCGTCTCGCCGATGTGACCCAATCGCCCGGGCGCGCCGGCGCGCACGTACTCCTCGTTGAACACGACCTCCTGGATGAGCGAGGCGCCGCGGCCGCCGTGCTCCTCGGGCCAGCCCAGGCACGTCCATCGCCCTTCGGCGAGCTTTCTCTCCCACACGCGACGGCCTTCGAGGGCGCCGTCCATGTCGCCGGGCCAGCCCCGGCCGCGAAGCTCGGCCATCTCGCCCAGCAGATGGGCGGCGAGCCACGCGCGCACCTCTTCCTGGAACCCGCGATCCTCGGGACCGAGATCGAGATCCATGAGCGCTCTCCGATCCTGGCTCAGAGCCCGATCGCTTGCGCGATCCGTTCGCGGTGAAAGGCCGGGTCGCCGAGCAGGGTCGCGGACGAGCGCGCGCGCTTGAAGAAGAGGTGCGCGTCGTGCTCCCAGGTGAAGCCGATGCCGCCGTGGATCTGGATGTTCTCCGCGGCGCAGTGGAGATACGCGTCGCTCGCGTAGCTGCGTGCCATCGCCGCGGCGGTCGCGAGATCATCGCCCTCGCCCGCCGCCGCAGGATCCTGCGCCGCGACCTCGGCGGCGTAGCGCACCGCGGAGCGCGCCGACTCGACCCGCACCAGCATGTCGGCGCACTTGTGCTTGATGGCCTGGAACGAGCCGATCGGCTTCCCGAACTGGACGCGCACCTTCGCGTACTCGAGCGCGAGTTCGAGGTAGCGGTCGGCGCCGCCCACCTGCTCGGCGGCGAGCGCGATCGACGCGAGATCGAGGGTGTGCGTCAGCGCGCGCCAGCACGATCCCGCTTCGCCCATGAGCGCGGTGCGCGGCAGCCGCACCTCGTCGAGCACGATCCGCGCCAGCCGGCGCGTGGAATCCATGGTGGGGAGCCGCGAGCTCGTGACGCCGGGCTGATCTCCGGGGACCAGAAAGAGCCGCACTCCCTCGACGCCCTCGCTCGCCTCCTCGCGCGCCACGACGATCGCCAGATCCGCCGTGTGCCCATCGACCACCAGCGTCTTGGCGCCCGAGAGCGTGAAGCCCGACGCGGTGGGCCGCGCGACGCACCCGATCTCCCCGGGCTCGATCCGCCCCGCCTTCTCGGCCCAGGCGAGCACCGCGCGGATCGAGCCCGACGCGACCCGTGGCAGCCACTCGGCCTTCTGCTGCTCGCTGCCCAAGAGGAGGAGCGCCGGTGTCGCGAGACACACCGTCGACAGGAACGGCACGCACGTGAGCGTTCGTCCCATCTCCTCCATCACCGCCGAGACCTCGACGGCGCCGAGACCGAGGCCGCCGTAGCTCTCGGGAATGGGGATCGCCGCCCAGCCCAGCTCTTCCGCGATTCTCGTCCAGAGCGCCGTTTCGAAGCCGGACTCGCTCTCCATCGCGCGGCGCACGGCCGTCGAGCCCGAGTGCGCCGCCAGGAACTTGCGTGCCGATCCGGCGAGCGCCTGCTGCTCGTCGCTGAAGCGAAAGCTCACGGGTAGACCTGCTCGGCGCCGTCGATCACGCGCGCCGCGATCCGTCGCCGGTGGAAGCCAGGATCCCCCCAGGCCGAACCGAGCGCCCAGATGCGCTTCATCCAGAGATGCAGGTCGTACTCGGTCGAGTAGCCGATGGCGCCGTGGCACTGCAGCGCCGCGCGCGCCACCGCGTGCGACGCCGTGGAAGCGCGCGCCTTGGCGATCGACGCGTGAAGCGAAGCATCGGCGTCGCCGGACGCGAGCGACCACGCCGCGCGATGCACCAGCGGCCGCGCCATCTCGAGCGCCGTGAGCGCGTTCGCCAGCTGATGCTTGATGGCCTGGAAGCTGCCGATCGGCTTCCCGAACTGCTCGCGCACCGTGACGTAACCGACGGTCAGCTCGAGCGCCGCCGCCGAGAGGCCGAGGAGCACGGCCGACGCGGCGAACGCGCCTCGATCGAAGGCTCGCGCGAGCGCCTCTCGCGCGGCGTCGCCGCGCGCCAGCTCGGTTTCCGCCGACCCTTCCCACTCGACGGTGAAGAGCCGGCGCGCGCCGTCCACGGAGGTCTGGCGAGTGAGCTCGACCCGGTCACGCGCCAGCGCGTGCAGCGCATCGCCTCGTCGCAGCAGCAGCACGTCGGCGCTGTCCGCGTTGGCGACCAGCGGGTCGCCGTCGACGGCGGCCGTGAGCGAGATCTCTCCTCCGGCGGCCGCCGCGAGCCAGCGCGCGCTCGCGACCGAAGGAGAGAATGCATCGAGCAGCGGCACGGCGACCGCCGCATGCTCGATGAGCGGACCGGGCAGCGCAGCGCGGCCGGCCTCCTCGAGCGGCAACACCAGATCGACCTCGCCGAGACCGAGGCCACCGTGCTCCGCCGGCGCGAGCACCCCCAGAAGCCCCATCTCCCCCAGCTTCGGCCAGAGCCCGGGGACGCGCCCGTCGTCGCTCAGCCAGGCCGCGCGTACCGCCTTCGGCGGACACTCCTTCGCAAGCATGTCGCGCAGCGAGTCGCGAAAGCCCCGCTGATCGTCGGTGAACGCGAAGCGCATGGCGTTCAGTGACCCTTTGTGGCGGGCTGCGGTCCCTCGCAGCCGCAGCGCTCGATCGCCCTCGATCGCCGCGAACGCGACGAAGCGCGCCCCTCCCGAAGCCGCTGGAACGATAGGAACACGTGCCCCTCAGCCCTTCGGCAGCTTGAGCAGCCGCTCGGCCACCACGTTGCGCTGGATCTCGTTGGTGCCGGCATAGATCGGACCGGCGAGCGCAAACTGGAAGCCCTTCATCCACGCCCCGTCGTCGATCGCCAGCGGTGCCCCGCCTTCCAGCTCGGCCAGCGGCCCGAGCAGCGCGAGCGCCGTCTCGTGCATGCGCACGTCCATCTCGGACCAGAAGATCTTGTTGAGGCTCGAATCCGCGCCGATCGCGCCACCCTCGAGCATCTTGGTCACGGTCCCATAGGTGTACCAGCGGTAGGCCTCGGCATCGATGAAGGCCTCGACGACCGCATCGACGAGCGCCGGGCTCGCGGAGGCGCGCTGGCGGCGATGGAGCTCGATCAGACGAGTGGCGGTGGCCATGAACCGCCCCGGGCTGCGCAGCGTCAGGCCGCGCTCCGAGTTGGTGGTGGCCATCGCGATGTCCCAGCCTTTGTCGACGGTGCCGATCACGTCGGCGTCGGGCACGAACACGTCGTCGAAGAACACCTCGGCGAAGCCCTCGTCGCCGTCGAGCCGCTCGACTCCACGGACCCGCACGCCCCCGGCCGAAAGCGGCACCATGAAATAGGTGAGCCCCTTGTGGCGTGGCACCGCCGGATTGGTGCGAAACAGGCCGTAGATCGCGTCACAGAACGCACCACGGGTGCACCAGGTCTTCTGGCCGCGAAGCCGCCATCCGCCGTCGACGCGGCGGCCCTCGCTCTTCAAGCTCGCGAGATCGCTCCCGGCGTTGGGCTCCGACCAGGCTTGCGCCCAGGTGTAGTCGCCGCGCGCCATCGGCTTCAGGATCCGCTCTTTTTGCTCCTCGTTCCCGAACTCGAAGAGCACCGGTGCCAGGAGGAAGATCCCGTTCTGCGTGACACGGTTGGGCGCGCCGGCGCGGTAATACTCCTCCTCGAAGATCAGCCACTCGAAGAGCGACGCCTCTCGCCCGCCGTAGCGCTTGGGCCACGACACCACCGCCCAGCCAGCGTCGAAGAGCTGGTGCTCCCATTCGAGATGTCGGGCGAACCCCTCGCGGGTGTCACCCGACGGGAGCGGCTCCGTCGGCACGTGCGCCTCGAGCCACGCCCGGCACTCGGCGCGAAAGGCTTGCTCGGCGGGGCTGAAGTTCAGGTCCATGACGTGGTCGAGCGAGTCCGTGGAGGGCGGCGCGGCGGCGATCGACGACGCATCGGACTCGCTCGCATCAGGCCGCGAGACGCGCCAGCGTCGATTCGGCCTCGGCGACGATCGACGCGATCACCTCGGCCACCGACGGAATCGAGTCGATGGTTCCCACCACCTGTCCCGTCGGCAGGATTCCCGCTTCGAGCTTGCCGTCGACCATCGTCGCTTTGGTGAGCATCGGTGCGTTGGCGGCCATCGCGAGCTGTGCCCAGGTGAGGCCCTGGCTCTTCCGCATCGCGAGGCCCTCGCGGAGCAGATTCACCACCGACGTCCCGGTGAGGCTCTGGAACCGGACGGCGTTGGCGAGCGCGCGCGGAAACCGTAGCAGCGGATTCGCCTTCTCCAGGCGATCGATCAGCTCGGTGCGGATCACCCGCTGCGGCGCGCCGTCGATCGCGGTGGTCACCACGGTGCCCATCAAGTTGGTCTTCAGATACGTGCTCTTCACGGCGTCGGGCACGCGGCTCTCCTGGGTGAGGAGGAAACGCGTTCCCATCGCGACTCCGGCGGCGCCGTAGGCGAGCGCCGCC
>CAZYWA010000370.1:0-8072 GCA_964650975.1 uncultured bacterium | reverse complement strand
CGCCGGCGGCCATGCTTCGACTGGTCCGGCTGATGCGGTGGATGGTCGGGAGCACGGCCGTCGCCTGCGTAATGGCCCCACCCCCCCGCCCGTTCCCGGCCGCCGCGACCATCGGGTCCATCGACGTGCAACCGATCTCCAACGTCACCGGCGAGCCGATCTGGATCACGGGAGGTTCGGTGATCGAACGGGTGCTGGACGATTCGGAGCGTGTGAGCCTCGAGGACGTGTTGGCTAGTGACCTTCGCACCGAGCTCCGTGCACGAGGTTTCGCCGTCTACCCGGCGCCGGATGGAGCTCGCCTGAACGTCGAGATTCGCCGCTGGACCCCCGATTCCGACACGGAGCCGCGGTCCATCGTCGCCGAGCTGCGTGCGCGTCTCACGGCCGCCGCGGGCGGCGGTGAGATCTGGTCCACGACTCTCGGACCCCGGCCGTTCCCGGTCTCGGGCGCGGTCAACCTCGGCGACGCATACACGCATGCGGCGCACCAGATGGCAGAGCAGCTGATCGGCACCGCGGCCGCTGCACGATCGCCCAATCCATGACACCGTGATCGACAGTGTGCGGTCGTCCACTTCACCTCACGAGGCCATGACCGGATGAAATCAAATGCTCGCTCGTCTCGTCGAAGCTCGGTCGCCGTCGCCTTTCTCGCCGCCGCTCTCATCGGGGTGACCGCGGGAAATGGCGTTGCGGCGGCCGGCACATCTCTCTCCAATCTCTCCAAGGGTTCGTCCAAGGTGAGCGCACAGCTGCGAGGCGCCACACCCGCCGCGAGCCCCGCCGCGAGGCGCGTGGTGCGCGCCGACGAGAGCTCCCGCGTGCAGGCGTACGTTCATGTCCGGACGCTCGGCGCCGGCGAGCGCGCGGCGCTCGAGGCGCAAGGAGTCGAGATCGAGATCGCGAACCAGCGGCTCGGGATCGTGCAGGGGTGGATCCCGTCGGACCGGCTCGATGCGGTCGCCGGGCTCGAGTTCGTGGAGCGAGTGACGCCGCCGGCCTACGGTGTCGCGCGCACCGGTAGCCGCACCACCAAGGGCGACTCGATCCTGCGCGCCGACGAGCTGCGGGTGATGGGATTCTCGGGCCAGGGCGCGAAGGTGGGAGTCATCTCGGACGGCGCCAACGCGCGTGCCGAGTCCGTGCTGCTCGGCGATCTACCGCCCGGCGTGGTGGTCTTCGGCACGTGCAATCCGGCGGTCTCGGGCTCCACCTGCAACGAGGGCACCGCGATGCTCGAGATCGTCCACGATCTGGCGCCGGGCGCGGATCTCGCGGTGTGCTCGGCCAACACTTCTCTCGAGTTCATCCAGTGCGTCGGCGATCTCCAGAACAGCTTCAGCGCCACCGTGATCGTCGACGATCTGCTGTTCTTCAACGAGCCGTTCTTCGAGGACGGCGCCGTGGCGCAGGCCGCCGACGACGCCGCGCAGAGCGGTGTGGTGTTCGTGTCCGCGGCGGGGAACGAGGGAAGCGCCGACCAGTCGGCCCACTACGCGGCCGATTTCCTGGGCGTCACAGGATTGCTCAACGACAGCCAGGGGAAGCCGATCCCGACCCACGATTTCGGCGCCGCGGCGGGCGGTGCGTCGGATCCCACGATGCGCGTGAAGGTGCCGGCCGGAGGCTCGTTCACCGCGGTCCTGCAGTGGGGCGATCCGTTCGGCGCCGCCGCCGACGACTACGACCTGCTGATCATCGACGACGCGGAGAGCCAGATCCTGGCGTCGAGCCAGGAAGTGCAAAACGGCACCCAGGATCCGGTCGAGATCACCAGCTTCGGCAACAACCAAGGCAGCGATCAGCACGTCCGCATCGTGATCGCCAAGGCCGCCGGCGCCGACAAGCCGGTGCAGCTCCTGGTGAACGGCGAGGTCACGGTCGAGGCGTTCAGCACCGCGAAGGGCAGCATCGTGGGCCATCCGGCGGCGGCCAACGTGCTCGCGGTGGGGGCCATCTCCGCGGACGATCCCGGGCACGACACCATCGAGCCGTTCAGCTCGCAGGGTCCGACCGACATCCTCTTTCCCAGCGCCGAGAGCCGCGCCAAGCCCGACATCTGCGGCATCGACGGAGTCGCGGTCACGGGCGTCGGCGGGTTCGGCTCGCCCTTCTTCGGCACCTCGGCCTCGTCGCCTCACGTGGCCGGCGTCGCGGCGCTGTTGCTGGGAGGATTCCCGGCCTCCAATGCCGACGCGGTGCGTAGCGCGCTCACGGGTGGCGCGGTCGACCTCGGCGCGCCTGGTGACGATCCGGTGTTCGGCGCCGGACGGGCCGACGCGGTCGAGTCGGCCAAGAAGCTCGACGTACCGCCGCACGGGACCATCACGGCGCCAACCGGTGCGGTGTCGATCAAGCCGGGCCAGTCGGTGAGCTTCGCGGGCACCTGCGCCAGCACCACCGCCAACACGCAGTTCACCGCGGACTGGGTGTTCGGCTCGGGCATTGCGGACTCGCCGAGCTTCACACCGGGCGCCATCACCTTCCCGGCCGCCGGCACCTATCCCGTGACCTTCACCTGCACCGACGGTCTCGGTCTCGCCGACTCGGCACCGCCCTCGGTGACGGTGACGGTACGCAGTCCGCACTCGGGTGGCGGTTGCTCGGTCTCGTCGGGCTCGGCCGGCGGTGCCGAGGCGCTCGCCGCGCTCGCGACCTTGCTCGGGCTGATCGCGTCGAAGCGAGCGCGATCGCGGGCATCGCGACGCCAAGCGAGCTGATGCACCCGGGGCTCATCCACGACTCGCCAACCTCCAACGCTGCACCGGACCTTCTATGCCCCGCACGCCAACAACCTCGGCTACGCCCAAAATCACGACCTTGGTTCGCGCCACGACGGTGACGCTGCTGGTGCTCGCCGCCGCGACTGCGCGCGCCGACCAGCCCGCCCAAGGCATTCCAGCCGGTCTCCAGGCGGCGTTCGCGGCTCTTCCGGAGAGCGCGCGCCCGGTCGAGCTGCGCTCCACTCCCGACGGCGTGATCTACGCGCTGTTGCCGAACGGCGCAGAGCTGATCGCGCTCGAGAAGCGCACCGCGCCGGTGGTGTCGGTCCAGGCCTGGGTGCGCACGGGCTCGGTCGACGAGCAGGAATGGACGGGCGCCGGGCTCAGCCACTTCTGCGAGCACCTGCTCTTCAAGGGCACCACCAAGCGCCCCACCGGCCAGCTCGATCAGGACATCCGCGGCGGCGGCGGCGACAACAACGCCTACACCACCAACGATCGCACCGTGTACCACGTCACCCCCGCATCCACCGGCTTCGCCGGAGCCTTCGACGCGATCGCCGACATGGTCATGAATTCCACCTTCCCGCCCGAGGAGGTGAAGAAAGAGCACGGCGTGGTGCGAAAGGAGATCGAGCGCGGCATCGACGATCCCGAGCGCACGCTCTGGGAAACCTTCGAGCAGACGCTCTACCAGGTGCATCCCTACCGGGTGCCGGTGCTCGGCTACATCGACCGCTTCGACCGCGTGACCCGCGACGAGGTCTACGCCTACTACAAGCGCCGCTACGCGCCGCAGATGACCAGCTTCATCGCGGTGGGCGACTTCGACTCGACCGAGGCGCTGCCGCTCATGGCGCGCACCGTCGCCGGATGGGCGCGCACCAGCGTCGCGCCGGCGGTCATTCCGCCCGAGCCCGAGCAGGTGGCGCCACGCGAGGTGGTGATCTCGCACCATCTCTGCAAGGTGCCCAAGCTGATGCTGGGCTTCCCGAGCGTGTCGCAGCGCAGCCCGGATCTCTACGCGCTCGACGTGCTCGCGTCGGTGCTCGGCAGCGGACGCTCGAGCCGTCTCTACCAGACCGTGAAGGACAAGCAGAAGCTGGTGCTCGACGTGCAAGCATTCGACGAGACGCCGAACGACCCGGGCTACTTCGGGGTCGTGGCGGCCGTCGAGCCGGGCAACGTCGCGGCGGCGCGCGCCGCGATCCTGGACGTGGTGGATCAGGCCCGCCGGCAAGCTCCCACTCCCGACGAGCTGTCGCGGGTGAAGCGCCAGATCCAGGCGGACCGCGTGTTCGGCGAGATGACCGCCGAGGGCCTCGCCGAGCAGATCGGCAACAGCTGGTTCTCGGCCGGCGACCTGGATTTCTCGCGGGTTTACGTGGACCGGATCGAGAAGGTGACACCGGACGACGTGGTCGCAGCTGCCAAGAAATACCTCGATCCCACGCGACTCAACGTGGTGCTGCTGACGCCGCCCGGCAACGCGGCCGGCGGGCCCGCCGCCGAGGCCGCGCCGGTCGCGGCTCCCGCCAGCGCCGACGGCACGATGGCGAGCGAGTTCGAGACGCTCCGCGCCATCCCCGAGGTGCGCTCGGCGGACGCACACGTGCTGCACGGAGCGCCGGTCTTCGAGGTCGAGCTCAAGAGTGGTCTGCGCGTCGTGACCCGCGAGGATACGTCGATCGCCGCGGTACACGGCGCGATCGCGACGCTGGGCGGCCAGCGCTCGGAACCCGCCGACAAGGCGGGAGCGAGCAATCTGGTGGCGCAGATGCTCGATCGCGGCAGCCGCGCCTTCACCAAGACCGAGCTCGCGGCCCGCGTCGAGGGGATGGGAGCGACGCTGGCACCGTTCGGCGGGCGCAACACGTTCGGCCTCCAGTTCCGCTGCCTGAGTGGAGATCTCCCCAAGATGCTGGGCCTCGCGGCCGAGAGCTTCCTGGGACCGGCCTTCCCCACCGAGGAGCTCGAAGCATTGCGGAAGGAGACGCTGGCCGAGATCGACGAGCAAGAGGAGAACCTCGCGACGCTCGACCTCAAGCTCCTGCGCTCGCTGGTGTTCGGCTCGCATCCTTACGGCCGTCCGGTGCTCGGCACCAAGGAAACCGTGGGCGGAATCAGCGCCGCGGACCTGGCGGCGCTGCACCACGCCTGGACTCGTCCAGAGGCGAGCGTGGTGTCCTTCTCCGGCGACCTGCACGCGGTGGACGCGGTGCGCGACGTGCTCGATTCGTTCCGCAGCTTCCCGCCCGAGGCCTCGGGCGCCCAGCAGCCCGCGCCCATCGCGCCGCTCACCGCGGCGCACGTCGAGACCAAGGAAGTGGCCGGCCTCACCGGCGCGGCGGTGGCGCTCGGCTTCCAGGGGGTCAAGATCGGCGATCCCGATCGCGAGGTGCTCGACGTGATCGACGCGCTGCTCACCGGGCTCGGCGGGCGCCTGTACCTGGTGTTGCGCGAGAAGCTCGGCATCGCCTACGTGGCCGAGGCCATGAACGACGTGCAGCTCGACGGCGGCTTCTTCACGTTCTTCATCCAGACCGATCCCCAGAACATCGATCGTTCCGAGCAGGCGTTCCGCGCCGAGATCGCCAAGCTCCGCAACACGCCGGTGCCGGCGAAGGAGCTCGACACCATCAAGAGCTTCCTGGCGGGCACCGAGGCGATCAGCCTCCAGGATCAGGGCAACGTGGCGCTACACATGGGTCTCGCGACCCTCTACCACGAGGGACTCGACAGCGTGTTCACCCGCCACGAGAAGCTGGCCCAGGTGACCGCCGCTGAGATCCAGGCCGTCTCGCGCAAGTATTTCGACGCCGACCGCTACGCGCTCGCGGTGGTGAAACCGGCGCCCTGAGGACGCCAGGCGAACGCTCGCGCGCGAGGGACCGCGCGCGAGCCAGCCGAGGGGATCCGTGGAGGCCCACCGGTCCTCGGTGGGCAGCGCTCGATCACGCTAGGAGCCCTTCCGCGCCGCCAGCCGCACGTACACGTCGTCGCGGCGCTCGAAGCGCGAGAATTTCTCGCTGCCCACCAGCCCCGCGAAATACGCCATCTGCCGCGCCATCGCTCGCGGCAACCGCAACGCCGCGATGCGCTCTTCCTTGACGGCGCTCGAGAGTCTGAGCGCCCCGACCACGCTTGCCGTCACGTCCTCGAAGTCGACGATCTCGAAGCTCACGCCCGAGAGCGATTCACGCAGCGCGGCGATCCTCCCGGCGGCCCGGAAGTCGGTGAGCATCAGGTAGCCGCCCGGGCGCAGCACCCGGTGAGCCTCCGCCACTAAGCGGCCGAAGTCCGGGTAGGTATGCGAGCTCTCGACACTCAGCACCAGGTCGAAGGAGCCGTCGGCGAATTCGAGAGCCTGTGCATCGCCGGGCTCGAAACGCAGACCAGGAGACGGCAAGTGCCGGGCGCGGCAGCGCTCGACGGCGGATCGCGACAGGTCGACCCCGGTGACGCTCCCCGGTGCCAGGTTGCGCGCCAGCCACGCGGCGCCGCCGCCCAGGCCTGCGCCCACCTCGAGCAAATCCCGGCCTTCGACGTTCACGCTCCCCGCGGCGGTGACCGTGCGGCGGTAGAGCGCCAACGACGTGGCACTCGCTGGATCTTCGGCGGGTGCGACGGTCTCGTCGGCGTAGCCGTAGTTCATGAACGTCGTGCCCTCGCCTACCATCGCGAGCAGCGACGTCACGGCGTCGTAAAACCACCCGTAGAGAAGCCGCGGCGCCATGCCGAAGCGCCGCGACACGTCGAGCGCGATCCACCAGCACGCGAACCGCGCGCTCGCGAAGGCCAGCGGCACCGCGCGCGCCTTCATACAACCGCCCCAGCACCGTCCTGCGGAGGGACGCGGTCCCTCGCGTCCGCGGCGTTGGATCGAACGATGACGCTTCGGCTGCGAGGGACCGCCGCCCTCCGAAGCGGATCGGGCGCGGCGAAAAGCGGCTCGACCGCGAACACCACGACCTCGCGGTTGCCCTCGCCGAGACGCTCGACCGGCTCGAGCCCCGGCTCGTGGTGATCGGGGTCGAAGAGCGGACGCAGCGCGGGGCGGATCCCCCACACCGCGTAGCGGTCGAGGATCACGTGAGTCACGTGGCGGCGCCGCGCGAACTCCACCAGCTTCGCCGGATCCGCTGCGACCAGCGCCACCATCGGCCGGCGAGCGTAAAACGCGATCTCGGGCTTCCGGCACATGAGCACCGCATCCTCGGGAAGGTGCGCGCGCGCCCACTCACCGGCGGTGCGGTACTCGACGGGCTCGGTGTGCGCCACGAACGCCCGCCCGCTCTTCGCCATTCCGAACACCGCGAGCGAAGCCACCAGCACTGGACCGAGGCGCGCCGCGCGTGCGCCGCCGCGCAGGGCACTCACGCGCTCACCGACCCAGCGTTCGATGGGCTCGATACCCGCCGAGCCCAGGATCAAGAGCGCCGGCACGGCGGGAACCAGGAATCGCGGCAAGATTCCGTAGATCACGAAGGCACCCACCGGCGCTCCGGCGAGCGCCACCAGCACCGCACCGGTTCGAGCGCGGCCTCCCTCGCGCCACGCCACGGCGAAGCCCACCGCGGTCAGCGCCAGAAGCGGCCACGGATGCACCTGGCGGGACGGCAGCGTCTTCACCAGATCCCACAGATTCGCGATCACCCAGCCCGTCGCGAAGAGCCGCTCGCGCGTCGCCACCGCGAAGAACGTGTCGCTGCGCGCCTGGCCCGCGGCACCATCCTCGCCGAAACCCATGTGCGGCGACTCGGCGCCGTCGCCGCGCAGCGAGAACCCGAGCGCTTCGTAGGCCATCACGTCGAGATCGTCCTTGCGGTGAAAGGAATCCTTTCCCTTCATCGCAAACGCCATCTCGAGCACCACGCCCGACTTGGCGCTCAGCCCCCAGCGGCCGGTGTGCACGTGGAGGTAGCGGACGTACGGGAACGCCGCCGCGCCGAAGCAGGCGAGCATCACGGCCGCGTGGATCGCTCGCCGCGACACCGGCGCCGCGCGCCAGAAGAGCCACACCGCGGCGCCGAGCAGCGCGTACGCGACCCCTTCCGGACGAGTGAGGTAGGCGCCACCGAACCCCATGCCGGCGATCGCGGAGAGCCCGAAAGCGCGCGCGCCCTCGCTTCTCTCCGCGTCGAGCGCCGCCATCACCGCGAGCCAGCCGCCGTAGGCGAGCAGCAGGAAGAGCGGCTCCGACATCGAGCCCCAGAACCAGCTCGACACGTAGCTGGTGAGCGTCGGCGACACCGCGACCAGCCACGCCGCCGAGCGCGCCGCCGCGGCGCCCAGCGAGCGGCGCGCGATCGCGTGCGCGACCGGCACCAGCGCCGCTCCCGCCAC
>CAZYWA010000369.1:0-8085 GCA_964650975.1 uncultured bacterium | reverse complement strand
ATTCGGACTCGGCGAGGCCCAGCCCCTCGTAAAGGCCGCGCGTGAAGAGCGTCTTGCCCGCGCCGAGCGGGCCTTCGAGGCCGATCGTGAGACCCGGCGTCGCGTGCCGCGCGACCGCTCGGCCCAGGCCCAGCGTGTCGTCCGGAGAGGAGCTGATCCATTGCCGGATCATGGCGCCTCCACCCAGTCGATGCGCGGGGCGGCCGCGGGAGCGCGGCCGAGCTTGAGGTCCGCGAGCTCCCGCGGAATCGAGTTCGCCACTTCGCTCGCCAGGAGGCCCGCCGTGCCGATCTCGCTCGCGACGCGGTCGCCCGCGGCCCCGTGGAGATACACCGCGATCTCGGCGGCGGCATCGGGCGGAACTCGCTGTGCCAGGAGCGAGCCCAGGATCCCGGTGAGAACGTCACCCATTCCGCCCGTGGCCATTCCGGGATTGCCGGTCTGATTCACGCCCACGCGCCCATCGGGATGCGCGACGACCGTGCCCGCTCCCTTGAGCACCAGGTGAGCGCGATGCTCGCGCGCGAATCTCCGCGCCACGCCGATCCGATCGGACTGCACATCGGCGGTGGAGCAACCGGCGAGCCCGGCCATCTCACCGGGGTGTGGCGTGAGAACCCGCGGCGCGGGTGCCTGCGCCAAGGCACTCGGATCGCCCGCCAGCGCGTGAAGTGCGTCGGCATCCACGATCATCGGCAACGTGAGGGTCGCGACCAGGCGCCGCACCATCGCCCCGGTATCGGGGTCGCGTCCTAACCCCGGGCCGAGTGCCACCGCGGTCTTGCCCTGCGCGGCTCGTTCCACATCGGCCAGGCTCTCGATCCCGAAACGCCCGTGTCCGAGGTCGGGGATCCGGACCGTCATGATCTCCGGCGCGATCCGGGCGCGATCGGCGGCTCCCGCCGGCCCGGCCCAGGTCGTCAATCCGGCTCCCGCGCGCAGCGCCGCGAGGCACGCCAGTGCCCCGGCTCCCTCGAGCCCGCGCGAGCCGGCGATCACCAGCACGTGGCCGAAGCTGCCCTTGTGCGCTTGAGCCGGACGGGATGGCAGACGATCCGCCACCGACCGCCTGGTGATGAGCCGCGCATCCACCGCGCCCGTGCTCGTCAGCGCGCGCGGAATCCCGATGTCCACGACGCGCACCGTTCCCGCGCGATCAGAGCCGGGCGGCAGCACGTGCCCCAGCTTGGGAAAGCCGAAGGTGACGGTCAGCGCGCAGGTCGACGCGATCCCCAGGATGCGGCCGGTGGTGGCATCGACCCCCGAAGGAATGTCGATCGCCACGACCGGAACACCCGCGTCGCCGAGCCACTCGATCGCGCGCCGCGCGATCCCGGTGACCTCGGACCGGAGGCCGGTGCCGAAGATCGCGTCGATCGCGAGCGCGACATCACCGCGCTCGGCGATCCACCGCGCCAGCGCGGGCTCGTCCGAGAGGTCGTCGACGACGACGACGCCACTGCGAACCAGCGCACCGAAATGCAGCGCCGCATCGCCGGACAGCCGCTCGCGCGCACCCAAGAGCGCCACACGCACGTCGAAGTCGAGCTCTCGCAGCAACCTCGCGATCACGAACCCGTCGCCGCCGTTGTTTCCGGTACCGCACACCACCGCGACCGCGCGCGGCGTCCGGCCGAAGTGGCCGAGCAGCGCGCGGGCGGCTCCGCGGCCCGCGTTCTCCATCAGCACCGCGCCGGGAAGTCCGACGTCCTGGATCGTGCGCCGGTCGAGCTCGGCCATCTCGGCCGCGGTGAGCAGGTACATCGCGAGTCCGTCAGGGAGCGGCCAGGCGGATTCGCGACACCATCTCCGCCACCGCCCGCTCCATTCCCACCAGCACGGCGCGCGCCACGATGCTGTGGCCGATGTTGAGCTCCACGACGTCCGGAATGGCCGCGATCGGCGCCACGTTCTGGTAGTCGAGGCCGTGGCCGGCGTGAACCTCGAGCCCGAGCTCGCGGCCGTGCACGGCCGCGCGCCGCACACGCTCGAGCTCGCGTGCCACGGCTCCCTCGGCCACCGCGTCGCAGTAGGTGCCGGTGTGAATCTCGAAGCCGCGCGCCCCGACCGCGCGCGCGGCGTCGAGCTGGAGAGGCTCCGGGTCGAGAAACAAAAACACCGGGATGCCCGCGTCCTGCAGCCGACTCACGGCCGCCTTCACGGTCTCGAGCTCGCGGACCACGTCCAGGCCGCCCTCGGTGGTGAGCTCCGCGCGCTTCTCGGGAACCAGCGTCACCTGATCGGGACGCCGCTGGCACGCGATGCCGACCATCTCTTCGGTCGCCGCCATCTCCAGATTGAGCATGGTCTTGACGGTGTCGCGGAGCACGACGAGATCGCGATCCTGGATGTGCCGGCGATCCTCGCGCAGATGGATGGTGATCCCGTCGGCCCCGCCCAGCTCGGCGAGCACCGCCGCCGCGACCGGGTCCGGAACCGGTGCGCGGCGCGCCTGTCGCACCGTGGCGACGTGATCGACGTTGACGCCCAGCGCGGGAGTGCGTCCGCCGCGCTTCATCCGAGCGCCTGCTCGATCGCGAGCGCGACCTCACCCGCCAGCTGCTGGATGCGCTCCAGGTTCTCGCCCTCGATCATCACCCGCGCCAGCGCCTCGGTGCCCGAATAGCGCACCAGGATCCGGCCACGCGCGGCCAGCTCTCGCTCGACCCGTTCGATCTCGGCCACCACCGCCGGCACGCCCGCGAGCGGCTCCTTCTTCTTCACGCGCACGTTCACCAGATGCTGCGGAACCCGCTCCATGACGTGGGTGAGATCGGCGAGCGGCTTCCCGGACTCGATCATCACCGCGAGCACCTGCAGCGCCGAGAGCAGGCCGTCTCCGGTGGTCGCGTGATCGAGGAAGATGATGTGGCCGGATTGCTCGCCTCCCAGGTTGAAGTCGCCGCGACGCATCTCCTCGACCACGTACCGGTCACCTACGTCGGTGCGCACCAGCGCAATTCCGGCGTCGCGAAGGGCCAGCTCGAGACCCAGGTTGCTCATCACGGTCGCGACCACGGTCGCGTGCTTGAGCGTGCCGCGCCGCTGCATCGCGAGGGCGTTGATGGCGAGGATCCGGTCGCCGTCGACCTCGGAGCCGGTGTGGTCCACGAACACCACCCGGTCGGCGTCGCCGTCGAGCGCGATCCCCAGATCCGCGCCGCGCTCGCGCACCACCTTCGCGACGGCGCTCGGGTGGGTCGAGCCGACACCCGCGTTGATGTTGCGGCCGTCGGGCTCGACGCCGATCGAAATCACGTTCGCGCCCAGCTCCTCGAGCACCGCGGGAGCCACGCGATAGGCCGCGCCGTGGGCGCAATCGAGCACGATCTTGAGGCCGTCGAGGCTCCGGCCCTTGGGGAACGTGGTCTTGAGATAGACGACGTAGCGCCCCTGTGAGTCGAAGATCCGGAACGCCTTGCCGATCGCGTCGGCGGTGGGACGGATCGAATCGATCTCGCCGGACAGGACGTAGCGCTCGATCTCGGCCTCGGTCTGGTCCGGGAGCTTGTATCCATCGCCGGCGAAGAACTTGATGCCGTTGTCCTGAAATGGGTTGTGCGAGGCCGAGATCACGGCGCCCGCGTTGGCGCGCATGTCCTGGACCAGGAACGCGATGCCGGGCGTCGGCAGCGGACCGAGGAACAGCGCATCGACTCCCATCGACACGATCCCGCAACCCAGGGCCTCCTCGAGCATGTAACCGGAGAGCCGCGTGTCTTTGCCGATCAGGATCCGCGTGCGGTGACCGGCGGGTGCCCGCACCAGGTGCGCGAGCGCGCGACCGAGACGCATGGCGGTCTCGGCGGTCATCGGCTCGACGTTCGCGACGCCGCGCACGCCGTCGGTTCCGAAGAGAGTGCGCTTGGCGGGCTTGGTGTGAGCGCTCATGGCTTCCTCGCGGCCCCTTCCCCCTGGGGTGCCGGAGCGTTGTCGAGTAGCACACGGGTCGAAACCGGTTCAAGCTTCGACCGCTCCATCGGTGACGGCACATCGCTCTGAAGCCTGAGCTGGTGCTCCCCTTTCTCGACACCCTTGAGGTCGACCCACACCGTCACGTCGTCCAGCGTGAGCGCCCCCACGGCGGTGAGCGGACCACGCACGGTGAGGCGCGCGGTGGCCGGATTGAGCGCGGCGGTCTTGCCCGCGGGGGCGTCGCGCACGTCGATCGGAACGTTCTCCAGCGTCTTCTCGGTCCAGGTCTCGTCGATCGCGATGAACGCCACCACCGAGTCCGGGTTGGTGCTACGCACCCGTGGATCGCCGCGATCCACCGGCACCCGCTGCCGGAATGGAGCGCGCGCACCGTCGAGCTCGACGGGCAGCGTGCCGATGCGTCGCAGGCCCTCGGCCTGACTCTGCGCCACGCGCACGCTCACGGTGCGCGGCTCGATGTGGGTCGCCTCGGGGACCAGCCGGAAGCCGGGAGCGGGCTCACCGACGGTGACCGCCTCGATCTCGACGACTTTCGTCACCAGCTGCTCCACCGTGATCGGGACCTCGGCGGGACTCACCCGCGTGACCTCGACGCCGGGCGGCAGCGAGAACTTCTCACGCGAGATCAGGAAGGTCGACGTGCCCGGCTTGATGCCGCTCAGATCGACGTGCACCGCGAGCTGCCGCGAGTCGAGCTTGCCGAGCTGGGCGCGCGGCCCGGCCACGCGCACGTTCACGGTGTCGACCGAGCCCTGCGTCACCACCAGCTCGCTGCTCAAGCCGCGCAGCTCGAGCGGCACGAAGAACGCCATCTCGCTCGACTCCTCGGTGCCCACGAATCGCCACAAGGCGATCGCCATGAGCAGCGCCGCGAGCTTGAGCCCCAGATTGCGGACGAAGAGATTCTTCACGCCGCCCCTCGGCGCGCCTCGGGGCCACTCGCGGTCGCGGCCCTCGACGGCTTGACGGCCTCGGCGCGCCGCTCGATCAGGGCCGCGAGCCGCTCTCTCAGCACCACGGCGTCCAGGTCGCGCTCGAGCGTGCCTCCCACCGCGAGGCTCACGACCCCGGTCTCCTCCGAGACCACCACCACGACCGCATCGGAGGCTTCGCACATGCCAAGCGCCGCTCGATGGCGGGTGCCGAGCGCGCGGCTCACTTCCGTGTCGACCGTGAGCGGCAAGAGCGAGCCGGCCGCCGCGATCCGGCCCTGGCTCACGATCACCGCTCCATCGTGAATCGGCGAGCCCGCCTGGAAGACCGCCTCGAGGAGATGCTTGCTCACCGTCGCGTCGATCCGGACGCCGCTTTCGATGAACTCCCTGAGCCCAGTGCGTCGCTCGATCACGATGAGCGCTCCCACGCGGCGGCTGGCGAGCGACACCACGGCGCGCACCAGTTCCTCGAGGTAGGCGCTCTCCGAGGGCACCAGCCGCGAGAACAGCGGACTGCGGCCCACTTCCAGCAACCCGCGACGGATCTCGTTCTGGAAGAGCACCACGATCACCAGGAAGATCGAGCCCAGGAACGTCGACAGCACCGCGTGGATGGTGCGCAGCCCGAAGCGCTCGGCCACCGCGTAGAGGCCGAGGAACACCGCCAGCCCGACCAGCATCTGCACCGCGCGAGTGCCCTTGATGAGCACCATCACCCAGTAGAGGAGGATGGCGACGATCAGCACGTCGGCGACGTCCTGCCACCGCACCGTGCCGAGTGCCAGGCGAACGATCTCGATCACGGCGCGCGTCCCCGGTCGTGCCCGCCGGTCCGCTCGCCATAGCGGATGCGGTCGGCCACCGCGAGATGGGGGCGCGCCTCGGCCGGCTCGTGCAATCTCACGATCGAGGCGCCATGCAGCACCGCGGCGACCGACGCCGCCAAGGTGGGCGCCTGGCGTTCCGCCGCCGGCGCGCCACCCAGCAGCGCGCCGAGGAACGCCTTCCGCGACACTCCCACCGCCACCGGATAGGGGAGCGTGACGATTTCCTCGAGCCGCGCGATGAGCGACCAGTTGTGATCGAATGTCTTGCCGAAGCCGATGCCCGGGTCGACCACGATGCGCTCGGCTCCGATGCCGGCGGCAAGAGCGGCCTCGGCCCGCACCAGCAGGAACGAGCGGACCTCCTCCACCACGTTCGCGTACCTCGGCGCATCCTGCATGGTGCGCGGATCGCCGCGCATGTGCATGAGCACGACACCCGCCCCGCTCGATGCCACGACGCCCGGCATGGCCGGATCGGCCAGCGCCGACACGTCGTTCACCACGTGCGCGCCTCGATCGAGCGCAAGCGCCGCGATCGCCGCCTTCATGGTATCGATCGAGATCGCCACGTCGAGCTCGCGCGCGACCCGATCGATCACCGGCAGCACGCGGCGCGCCTCTTCCTCGGCGCTCACGGCGGATGCTCCGGGGCGGGTCGACTCACCACCGACATCGATCAGGTCGGCCCCCGCTTCCACCAGCTCGGCGGCACGCGCCAGCGCCGCCCCCGGATCGTCGAAACGGCCGCCGTCGTAGAAGGAATCGGGTGTCACGTTCAGGATTCCCATCACCAGCGTTCGCCGGTCCAGCTCCAGCGATCGATCCCGGATGACCCAGCGTCGGGGCACGCGATCCCTCTGGACGGCCGCCCGCGGCTCGAACGCCGCGTCCGCCGCTCCTCGCTCGCGCTCCGGTCACGTCGACCGGGGCGCCGTCAGCTCTCCGGTACCTGCTTGGGATTGCGCAGCGACGCCGCGAGTCCAGGAAGATCGGGCACGGGCTCTTGAGAGGGATCAGCGACCGGCCGCGGCGCCGGGCGGGTCCGCGGCACCTCACGAATCGGTGCCAGCGCCTCGCCGCGGATGATGCGGTCGATCTCGTCGCCCTCGAGCAGCTCGCGCTCGAGCAAGGCCTCGGCGAGCGTACGCAGCAGGTGCAGGTTGTCGCCCAGCAGCGCGCGCGCGCGCTCGAATCCCTCGGTGCAGATGCGGCGGATCTCGCCGTCGATGGTCTGCGCGGTTTGCTCGGAAAAGTCCTTCTGATAGGCCAGATCGCGCCCCAGGAACACCTGCTCCTCGCGCTTGCCGAAGGCCAGCGGACCGAGCTTCTCGCTCATGCCCCACTCGCAGACCATCGATCGGGCGAGCTCCGTCGCCCGCTCGATGTCGTTCCCGGCCCCGGTGGTGGATTCCTCGAGAATCAGCTCTTCCGCTGCGCGTCCGCCGTAGAGGATCGCGATGCGAGTCAGGAGGTACTCCTTCGGATAGGTGTGCTTCTCGTCGATCGGCAGCTGCTGGTTGGTGCCGAGCGCCATCCCGCGGGGGATGATCGTGACCTTGTGGATGGGATCACTGTCGGGGATCAGCTTCGCGACCAAGGCATGGCCGGCCTCGTGAAACGCCGTCACCCGCTTCTCATCGTCGGAGATGATCATCGAGCGCCGCTCGGCGCCCATGAGCACCTTGTCCTTGGCCTTGTCGAAGTCGATGGCGTCGACGTGATTCTTGTTGTAACGGGCAGCGAAGAGCGCCGCCTCGTTCACCATGCTCTCGAGATCGGCGCCGCAAAAGCCGGGGGTGCCTCGTGCCAGGATCTCGAGGTCCACGTCGGGACCGAGGGGGATGCTGCGCGTGTGGACCTTGAGGATGCCGAGTCGGCCGCGCACGTCGGGCCTCGGCACGACCACCCGCCGATCGAAGCGGCCGGGCCGCAGCAACGCCGGATCGAGGACGTCCGGGCGGTTGGTGGCGGCGATCAGGATCACGCCCTCGTTCGACTCGAAGCCGTCCATCTCCACCAGCAGCTGGTTGAGCGTCTGCTCTCGCTCGTCGTGACCGCCACCCAGACCGGCACCGCGATGACGGCCGACCGCGTCGATCTCGTCGATGAAGATGATGCAAGGCGCGTTTTTCTTGCCCTGGACGAACAGGTCGCGAACCCGCGACGCGCCGACGCCCACGAACATCTCCACGAAGTCGGAGCCGCTGATCGAGAAGAACGGCACGCCCGCTTCCCCGGCGATGGCGCGCGCGAGCAGCGTCTTGCCGGTTCCCGGCGCCCCCACCAGCAGAACGCCCTTGGGGATGCGCCCGCCGAGCTTGGTGAACTTCTTCGGGTCCTTGAGGAACGCGATGATCTCCTCGAGCTCGTCCTTGGCCTCGTCCACA
>CAZYWA010000368.1:3367-8102 GCA_964650975.1 uncultured bacterium | reverse complement strand
GACGACCGTGCCCCACACCTGGGACAAGGTGGGCACGATGCCATCGTTGTCGGCGGGCGATGGCACACCGCCGAATCCCACGCGCAAGGCCGCAGCCTGCGCCACGCCGAGCAGCTCGCCAGAAGCGGGAGCGGAGCGGCTCACGATCCGGTGCAGCAGGGAATAAACGGCATGGGATCCGAGCGCGCTCGGGCTCGGTCCCACCCGGAGCACCGAAACGAGTCCTGGACGGCGCGCGCAGCACACGATCGACCCGTAGCGCGTCGTGGCTCGCTCGGAGAGGCCCGCGTTCAAGAGATCGGTCCCGTCGGGCGTGAGCTGCGTGATGAGCGCGCCATCGGATCCGACCTCGGCCAGGAACGCCACGATCTCGTCGCGGCGGGCTGGCGAAAAATCCCGCAGCACCTGCTCTTCGAGCGCATGGATCAGCCCTCCGGGGAGCCCCAGCTCACGATCCACTCGCCTGAGCACACGCGCCAGGCTCGCGAGGGTCGCCACCGGCAGCGGGCCGAGGCTCAGGCCCGCGATCGTCGCCAGCGACAGCGCCTGGAGGATCTGGCGGCCGAAGACCGAGCGAAAGAACGTCGCGGCCGGCGTGCCGCGGTGGGGCGTCGCCACGGTGAGCACGGAGCGAACGCGCGCCGCCACATGCTCGACCTCCCCGTCGAGCCCGTCGCCCAGCGACGCCCCCGGGCTCACCAGCATCCGAGCGTCGAGCCCACCGGTCGAGTGGCCGATCAGGTGGATCGGGCCCGCCGGTGCCGCGCGCTCGGCCACGGTCCGCAGCAGAGCGCGCGCACGCGCACGGATCGATCCGGTCGGCGGGACCGCGACGTCGTGCACGGCGATGGCGGCACCGGCGCGCTCGGACTCCCGCTCGAGGGCGCGCCGGACGTGAGCGAAGTAGCTCAGCCCGCCCAGGCTCGTGAACCCGAAGAACCCGGGCACGAGGAAGACGTCGTGGCGCTCGGACATCGACGGCGACGCGGCACAGCGCCGGCGCGCGGCGGCTGCTACGCCCTCACGCGAGCTGCGCGAGTGAATCCATGAGCCCGGCTTCCTCGAGCGTCTTGCCCCAGAACACCTTCTCGACCGTCGAGACCATCATCTTGCGGCGGTCGGAGCGCCGGTACATCTCGAAGTTGAGGAACAGCCGGATCACGTTCTTGTCGCCGTGCGAAGCCTTGATCCAGGGGTTCTCGATCCAGGCGTCGAGATACACGTCCACCGAATCGTCGGGCGTCACGTTCGAGAGATAGGCGCTCTGGCGCCGCACCACCGTGCGCAGGTCGAGCAGGTGGTGGTCGAACTTGATGCGGGTCTGGGTGGAGAGCAGCTCACGCTCGGCCAGGTCGAGGATGGTCGGGTAGTTGGCGAAGTAGAGCAGCCCGACGCCGTTCAGGTCGCGATCGGGCAGCGGCTGGTAGACGAAGTGCATGCGCTCGTCGTTGAGCGGGCTCATCATCTTCGACGCCACGCGAAACCGCCCGTTCTCGTGGGCGCTCATCATCATCGCGTACGAATCGAAGAGCTCCTTGGCGCGCGGGATCTTGGCCATGCCTGGGTGGCACGGCACTCCCTTCTTGAGCCAGCTCGCTCCCTGGAACATGAGCACGAAGGTGTTCGAGGTGCGCACGTAGGGGATGCCGAGCTTCACCGCGGAGGCGCCGTCGGGCAGTGCCACCTTCTTCTCCTCCGGCCAGTCGGCGGGATAGAGGAAGTGGTAGCCGTCGAGCATCGAGTTGTTGTCCCAGCTCTGGATCGTGTTGACCAGGCTCAGCCGGTCGTTCTCGCCGAAGTACGCCATGGGCGTCTTCTCGGGGAACACCACGTCCACGTAGAAGAACGTGGCGTAGAGCCGGTTGTTCTGGTCGTCCTTCACGTCGCGGCTGTCGATGCCGGTGATGCGCGCCATCTGCAACCAGCGCAGGTCGCCGACCACCTTGAGCAGCGGTGTCTCGGCCAGGTTGTTCCGTCCGGTGTGGGACATGCCGAGCTCGAGCTCGGCGAACATCGTCCCCGATTCGTCCATGCGATGGTCCACAGTGATCCCTCGCTGCGGTGTCGAAAAAGGCTGCGTTTCAGGAGAATCCGATTGCCGCCGAGCTTAGCAGGCCATCGGCCACCGAGGGGACGCGACGGTAGCGAGAGACGCCGTCTTCACGACGTCGCGACGGCTGGCTCCGGCGCGGCGAGCAGCTCGCGGAGCGCGGCCTTGTTCACCTTCTCGAGCGTCACGCGCGGCAGCGACGAGACCAGCTCGATCCGGCGCGGCACCTTGAAATCGGCGAGCTTGGCGCGGGCGTGCCCGAGGATCCGCTCGCACAGCTCCGCAGCGTCGAGACCGGGAGCCGGGATCACGCACGCCGCTGGCACCTCGTCGAGCAGACCGTCGGCGAGGCCGACCACCGCGACCTCCAGCACCCCGGGCACTTCCTGGATCACCCGCTCGATCTCGGACGACGCCACGTTCTCGCCGCCCACCTTGAGCATGTCCTTCTCGCGGTCCACGAAGTAGAGCCAGCCGTCGGCGTCGTAGCGCATCCGGTCGCCGGTCGCGAACCAGCCGTCGCGATCGAACGCCGCGGCGGTCGCGCGCGGGCGGTTCCAGTATTCGCGCGCCAGCGTCACGCCGCGGACACCGCGCACCGACAGCGCGCCGGGTATGCCCGGCGGCACCGGGATTCCTTCGTCGTCGACCAGCTGGATCTGGTAACCGGGCGCGGGCCGGCCGATCGCGCCCTCGGGAACCGGCACGTCCCACGGTGCGATGATCGCCGCCGAGATCGTCTCGGTCATGCCGTACCAGCCGATGGTCTTGAGCTGGAAGCGGTGATCGAGCTTGGGCGAGGTGATGCCGTAGCCCCAGCGACGGAACGAATGCCGGCGGAGATCGTCGACCGCGATGCGCGAGCCGTCGGGATGGCGCAAGAGCGCCATGACGTAGAACGGGATCATCGAGCTCGCCGTGGCGCGGTGCGCGTTCGCCACGTCGAAGAAGCGGCTGCGCGAGAACCTCGGCACCAGCACCACCGAGCCGCCCGCGACCCACGAGGCCAGCACCGAGTAAATCTGGGCGTTCACGTGGAAGAGCGGCATCTGCACCAGGTAGACGTCGTCGGCCGCGAGCCGCTGGTGGATCGCCATCTGGCCGGCGCCCCACAGGTAGTTGGCATGCGTGAGCACCACGCCCTTGGGCCGGCTGGTGGTGCCGGACGTGTAGAGGATGCAGCACGGATCGGAAGACTCGGCGAGGGAGGCCGGAACGTCGCTCGCGCTCGCACCCTCGGCGAGCAAATCCGCCAGCCACTCGGTACGGCGCTGGGGGCCCGGAATCGCCTCCGCGTCAGCGTCGACCAGCACCACATACTCGACCGCGTCGGGAACCGCCTCCGCCACCACCGCGCGGCGCGCGGCCGAGGTCACCAGCGCGCAGGCGCCCGAATCCTCCAGGTAGAACCGCAGCTCGTCGGGCGCCGAGCGCGCGTTGGTGGACACGCACACCGCGCCGAGCCGCGCGAGGGCCCACCACGCAAGCAAGAACTCGGGGCGATTGTCGAGGTGAACGCACACGCGATCGCCGCGCCGGATGCCACGTGCGCCGAGCACCGCGGCGAGCCGCCGCACCGCGCTCGCCCACTCCGCGTACGACCAGCGCTCCACCGACTCGGGCTCGGCGCCCTGTCCTTCGTCCCACACCAGAAACGGAGCGTCACCACGGGCCTGGGCGCGCGCCTCGATCAGCTCGGCGAGATTGCGGCCCACGTGAGCCGGTGCGGAAGGGTTCACCCTGACCATCGCGGACGCGACAGATTGCCACGTTTCGCCAGGGACGCGACACCGGAGTGGAGTATCCATACACCGCGATGCTGGAGCTGGGCGGCATCCTCGGAGGAGCAACCATGAGCAACGTCTGGAGTGGATCCTCGGTCATCGTGACCGGCGCCGCGTCGGGGATCGGGCTCGCGCTCTCGATGGCGATGGTCAAGCGCGGGGCGGACGTGTGGATGACCGACGTCAACGGAGCAGGCGTCCAGCAGGCCGCGGAGGCCCTAGGCCCGAAAGCCCGCTGGGCCAAGCTCGACGTGCGCGACGCGCTCGCGGTGCGCGAGGTGATCGAACGCCTCGCCAGGGATCGCGGGCGGATCGACTATCTCTTCAACAACGCCGGGATCGGCATCGGCGGTGCGGCGGAGGATCTCACCACGCAGCACTACGACCGGATCATCGACGTCAACATCCGCGGCGTGGTCAACGGGACCGCGGCGGCTTATCCGCTCATGGTCAAGCAGAAGAGCGGACACATCGTGAACACCGCGTCCGCGGCGGGTTTGGTGCCGTCGCCGCTCCTCACGCCCTACGCGATGACCAAACACGCGGTGGTGGGACTGAGCGTGAGCCTGCGCATGGAAGGCGCTCTTCACGGTGTACGCGTGAGCGCCCTCTGCCCGACCGCGATCGAGACTCCGATCCTGGACTCCAGGAACCCAGCCGATCTGCCGCAGGTCGCGTGGCAGCCGAACGTGCGGCGCTACCTGCGGAAGATGGGCGGCGCGCCCTGCCCCGCGTCGAAGCTCGCCGAGCAAGCCCTGCGCGGGGTCGAGCGCAACCAGCGGCTCATCATCGTCCCGGCGCAGGCGAAGGCCGTGGCGCTGCTCTACCGGCTGTTTCCCGGGTTCGTGACCTGGGTCGCGGCCAGGGCGCTCGTCGACGAGATCAAGGAGCGGCCGTCGTG
>CAZYWA010000368.1:0-3357 GCA_964650975.1 uncultured bacterium | reverse complement strand
GTTGCTCCGGCGAACGACGGCACGAAGTCGTTCTCGACCGCGTCGCGCAACAGCTTGGGCGGGATCAGGCCCTGATCGATCACGAAGTCGTTGAACTTCTGGCGATCGAAGCGAGCGCCGAGCGCCAGCTGTGCCCGAGCGCGGATCTCGAGCAGCCGGGTGTAGCCGACGAAGTACGAGGTGGCCTGGCCCGGCGCCACGAACGTGTAGCGATCCACCTCTTGCTGAGCCATCGCCTGCGACAGCACCACGTCGTCGCGCAGCAGCCGGAAAGCCTCTTCCTTCGTCACCGTTCCCGCCTGCAGTGACGGATCCAGGATGGCGCGCGCGGCCCGCATCAGCCGGTGCTGGAGCGCGATGAGCTGGCCGTCGAGCGGCTCGAGAGGCTGCGCCTCGGCCTCCGCGTAAAGCGCCCAGCCCTCGACGTTGACGCTGTTGAACGCGAACACGGCGCGCGCGATCGAGACGCCGTGCTCGACGTTGCGCGCGAACTGCAGCTCGTGACCGGGCCGCCCCTCGTGAGCGGTCAAGGTCCACGACGCCGCCTCGAACGTGAAGTCGTCGAAGGTGAGGGTCGCGCCGCCGGGACCGGCGATGCGCCGCGGCAGCGAGAAGACTCCGCGCTCGCCGGTGTTCCCGATCAGCCGAGGTGCCCGCAGATGCGGCGCTGGGACCGCGGCGCTCTCGCCGGCGCTGGCGAGCTCGATGAGCATGGGACGCTCGGGGAGGGTCACGATGTGGCCGCGACGGATCAGATCCTCGAGATCGTGCGCGCGGCGCTGGTAGTGGGCCAGAATCGCGTCACCGTCGAGCTGGTGCTTCTTGAGTGCCCGGATCACGTCGCGATAGTCGGTGGCGGAGATCCCCTTCTCCCGCGCCACCCGCGGCGCCAGCGCGGTCATCTGGGTCTGGATGTCGACGAACGCGGCGCGAGCCCGGTTGGTCAGCTCGTCGACCGGCATGTCGACGCCCACCTCCTCGAGCGCCAGCGCGTAGAGCTCGGGCGGCAAGCGCGAATCGGCGCGGGCGTGGGGCAGCACCTCGTCGCGCTCGAAGGCCGCGTACTTGGCCGCCTCGGTGTCGAGCGCCGCGAGAGCGTCGTCGACGCCTTCGACCTTCCAGCGCGCGAGCATCTTGCGGATCTCGGCGGCGTAGATGGGGCCGTCGCTCAGCTCCTTCTCGACCAGTCCTTTGTCCGGCGCCAGCAGGCCGGGATCGGAAGCCCGCTCCCGGTAACGATCCATGGCGAGCTGGAACACCGAGTGCGAGCCCGGCTCGAGGCCCACGTAGCGCCGCAACCGGGTGGCCGACGCGGCGTGGCGTTCCGGCGGGCTCTGCTCGTCGAGGAGCACGTGCAGGCCCTCGTATGCGATGCGGGCGGGCGACGTGAACGGCACCGTGAGCCGGTGCCGCACCTCGGCCGCGTGCTGCTCGCGGCGAGCCGCGTCGATCAGGATCTCGAGATCCTGACGGACCCGCTTGTCGGTCTCTGCGGCGAGCCGCGACTCGAGATCGCCGGCCGCCTTCCCCAGGGCCTCCGCGTAGCGAACGTCGAAGCCTGGCTCGAGATCGACGACGCGGTCGTCGATCCCCGGCACGCCGATGCCGCTCGCGTCCTCGGGCCGGAAGGCGGCACCGGTCTCGAGCAGCACCTGCGCGTGGGCGTTGCTGCGCTCGACCCACTCGGGCGACGCGGCCTTCACCTCGCCGCCCCACGGCCCCATGAGCGCCACCACGAGGAATGGCGTGCACCGAGCCCCAGCCACCAGCAAGATCCTCGACCACGGCGCTGAACCGGTTCGCATCCGCGTTTCCTCCCCGCGCGGCCGCGGCCGCGGGGCGCAAGATGCCGCAAGGAGATCCGCCGACCAAACCGGACGAAGTGGCGCACTGGACGGGCCATCGGCGGCCATCCTAACCTCGCCCTGCGTCATGGAACCGCGTGGCAAGGCCGCTTCCGCGAGCGCGCGCACGCCACGTGCGTCGAGCGCGAGCGATCTCCCTCCTCCCGAAGCGCAGCAAGTCATGGACGCGCTCAGGCGCGTGGTGCGCGAGCTGCGCCAGTCGTCGCGCGCCGCCGAGGAGCGGCTCGGCATCAGCGGCGCGCAGCTCTTCGTGCTCCACGAGGTCGCGCGTCACTCGCACCTCTCGATCAACGAGCTGGCCGAGCGCACGCTCACCGATCAGAGCTCGGTCTCGGTGGTGGTGAAGCGGCTCGCGGCGAGGGGGCTGGTCGAGAGGCGCGTGTCGCGCGCCGACGCGCGCCGCACCGAGGTCGCGATCACCCAGGCGGGGAAAGCGCTGCTGCGCGGCGCACCCGAGGTGACGCAGGTTCGGCTGCTGAGCGGGCTCGAACGCTTGCCCCCCGCAGACCGCGCCACGCTGGCGCGACTGCTCGGCGAGCTGGTGGGCGGGATGGAGAGCCGCCCAGGCCGCCCGCCGATGTTCTTCGAGGAACCGCGGACCCGCTCGCGCTAGGTTTTCGGGGGCTGTTCCAGCCCCCCGCCCCAAAAAAAGTGCGATTTTTTTTCGGGGCCCCACCCCCGAGTCGGCTCACTGCGTTCGCCGCGCGCCTGCGGCGCGGTGCTTCTGCAGCGACCCACCGCCGCAGCGGCTCCGCGATCGCGGCCCATCATTGATTCACAAACCAGCCGCTTGGATCACCGAGCCGGGTCTTAGTTAGGAGGGCTGCGGTCCCTCGCAGCCGCAGCCGACCATCCTGGCTCCGACGCTTGCGGACGCGAGGGACCGAGTCCAGGACCGCGTCCCTCCGAATAGCGCGAGATCGGCCGGAGGAGGAGGAAACGCAGCAGGCCGACGCGGAGCCTTGTCGCTTTCCATGGGTGCCCATACATTGGCTGGCCCATGAGCGATCCGCATTCTCCCCCGCCACACATCGCCGACGGCGCCACGACCGGTGCGGTGCCGGTGGCGCCGTCGCTCGCTCCGACGCTGGGCGAGATCGAGTTTCCGATCGCCGCGCGCGAGCTCGACGGTCGCATCGGGTGGATCTGCGCCTGGTCGGTGGCGCTGGCGCTTGCGGCCACGTGCATTGCGCGCGCGCTCACGTGGCTCATCGCGGTGGTCACCAACCTCTCTTACTTCGGCCGGTTCTCCGGAATGCCGGTGGCGCCTGGCGGCAACCATCTGGGTCTCCTCGCGGTGGCCGTGCCGGTCGCCGGCGGGCTGGTCGTCGGGGTGATGGCGCGCTACGGCTCGGCCGCGATCCGTGGCCACGGGATTCCCGAGGCGATGGAGCAGGTGCTCACCAACGCCAGCCGCATTCCGGCGCGGATCACGCTGCTCAAGCCGCTCTCCGCGGCGATCGCGATCGGCACCGGCGGGCCGTTCGGCGCC
>CAZYWA010000367.1:0-8114 GCA_964650975.1 uncultured bacterium | reverse complement strand
GGTCGCGGCTCGCGACCATCGGCACCACGGTGGCGCCGAGCCGGGCCGCGAGCTTGGCCGCGTCGATCGCGATGCCGCGGGTGGCGGCCACGTCCACCATGTTGAGCGCCACCACCACCGGCACGCCCAGCTCCAGCACCTGGCTCGCGAGGTAGAGGTTCCGCCTCAGGTTCGAGGCGTCGACCACCACCAGCACCGCGTCGGGGTGCTCCATGCCTTCGAGCCCGCCGAAGAGCACGTCCACCGCGACCATCTCATCGGGGCTGTGGGCCGCGAGCGAGTAGGTGCCGGGCAGATCGACCAGCTCGACCTCGATGCTGCCGCCGACCGCGCTGCCACCGGCGACGCTGCCGAGCGTCACGTGCCCGGAGCGCTTCTCGACGGTGACGCCCGGGTAGTTCGCGACCTTCTGGCGGACGCCGGTGAGCGCCGTGAAGAGCGTGCTCTTGCCGGTGTTGGGGTTGCCGATCACGACCACCGTCGCGCGCCGCGACGCCGGCGCGACGGGTGCGGGCGCGACCGGCGCCGGCCCACGGTTGGGCCGCGGCTCGACGGTGTCCGAGGTGGTTGCGGCGGCGGTTGCGCTCATTTCACGTTCTCCACTTCGATCAGCGCCGCCTCGCTCTTGCGCAGCGACAGCGCGTAGCCCAGCACTTCGACCTGGATCGGATCGCCCGCGGGAGCGAGCCGCACCACCTTCACGTCGGTGCCCTCGAGCACGCCCAGCGTCATCATTCGCTGCACCAGCGGACCGTGCTCGCGAAACGCCGCGACGGTCGCCGACTGACCGGGGCGAAGGTCGGAGAGCGTGCTCATGTTCCGGTGTCTCCCTCGATCACCGCGACCGCGCGCGCGTGACGGCGGCCGATCGCCCAGCGCGCCTGATCGACGGCCACCAGCAGCGGGTCGCCGCCCTTGAGCACCCGCACCGCGACGCCGGGGCCGATGCCGCGCGCCGCCAGGTGCTCGCGCGCCTCGTCGCCGTTTCGGACCTCGATCACGATCGCGGTGACGCCCACCGCGAGCTGGTCGAGGGTGGCGGTCTCGCTGATGATCGGTTTGAGAGTCATTCTCATCTCAACGGGACGCGTGGGTCTCGGTGACTGACGCGGAGGCGGCCCGACAGTCGCCGCACACCCCGAGCAGCTCCAGGCGGTGGTTGATCAGATCGAAGCCATGCTCCTTGGCCACCACTTCCTGCAGCGCGTCGATGGCCGGGTACTGGAACTCGATGAGCTTTCGGCAGCGCACGCACACCAGGTGATCGTGGTGCTCGTGTCCCCAGATGTGCTCGTACTGGCTGCCTCCCTGGGCGTCTTGCGCGTCGGTGCGGCGGATGATCCCGGCCTCGATCAAGACCGGCAGGTTCCGGTACACGGTGGGCACCGAGATCGAATACCCCTTGGCTAGCAGGATTCGTTCCACGTCCTCGGGGCGGAAGTGACCGTCGATCGAGCAGATGGCCTGCATCAGGGCCCTCCGCTCGTCGGTGAGACGGCCTCCATGTACCTGTAGCGTCTCGCGAAAATGCTCGATACAGCATTTGCCGCCAGCGAGCTTACGGGTACATTGCTCGGTCACTTCTTGCATATATTTACAATAGCAGGCCGCTGGGCTGGCTGGCAAGCCGGCCCGTTGAGGCTCGCGCCCGCCCTCGCGCCGGGTCAGCGCGGTCCGATCGGGGCAAGGGCGACCGGGTCCGTGTCCCTTCGGTGATGGCGGCGGAAGCCGAGCGTTCCCGACTCGTGCCTCAGAAGGTGTGGACGAAATCGGATCATTGCCCGGAGCGCTTCCTTCGAACCGATCTCGTGCCGTTTGGAGGGACGCGGTCCCTCGCGTCCGCAGCGTCTGAACCAAGATGGACGCCTGCGGCTGCGAGGGACCGCAGCCCATAGGCGACCAGGCACAGACGCTCGAGCGCTTTTCGGCCACGCATGCCGCTCATCCAAGCGGCTGAATTTCTTTCGTCTACACCCTCTCAGAGCATGTGAAGGACTTCCCTTATCAGTCGGTTCGGGGACGTCCACCCGCCGTCACCCCCGAACCGACTGCTTGCGTGGATCTCGTGTCGGCGCCGCGAGGCGCCCGGCGAACGCAGTGAGCCGCCTTTGGGGGTGGAGCCCCGAAAAAATCGCACTTTTTCGGGGCGGGGGGCTGGAACAGCCCCCCGGGTGACTCAGATCGGGCGGTGGGGAAGCGTGAAGCGGAAGGCGGCGCCTGCGCCCGGCGCGGATTCGGCCCAGATCCGTCCGCCATGACGCTCGACGATGCGCTTGCAGATCGCCAGACCGATCCCCCGTCCGGGGTACTGGGCCGGGGTGTGCAAGCGCTGGAAGATCTCGAAGATGCGGGTCGCGTGTCTCATCTCGAAGCCGATGCCGTTGTCGCGGACCACGAACAGTACGTGCTCGCCCTCGACCCTGCCGCTCACCTCGACCCAGGGCGCCTCGGCACCGCGGAACTTGATCGCATTCGAGATCAAGCTCTGGAACAGCTGCCGCACCTGGAGTCGATCCGCGTGGACCGCCGGAAGCTCCCCGTACCGCACGGTGGCACCGGCCTCCTCGATCCGGAGGCGTAGGTCGGCGAGCACCTCCACGACCGGCGCGGTGGCCACGAACGTGGTGGCGTTGCTGTCCTGAAACGTCACCCGCGAATAGACCAGCAAGTCGTCGAGCAATCCCTGCATGCGTCGCGCGCCATCCGTGGCGAAGTGGATGTACTGGTCCGCCGCATCGCCCAGCCGTCCGCGGTATTCCTCCGCCAGGATCTCGGTGTAGCTCGCCACCATGCGTAACGGCTCCTGCAGATCGTGGGCGGCGATCACGGTGAACCGTTCGAGGTCCTGGTTCGAGCGCTCGAGCGCGGCCGTGCGCTCCGCGACCCGCTGCTCGAGCCTGTCCGTGGCCTCCCGCACCGCACGCTCCGCCTCCTTCCGCACCGAGATGTCGACCAGCGTCGTGACCACCAGCCTCTTGCCTCTGCTCACCAGCGGTCCCAGCCCGACCTCGACCGGTACCTCGGTGCCGTCCTTGCGGATCGCCATCAGATCGCGTCCCGCGCCGAGAGGCCGCGCGGCCGGGGTCGCGGCGTACGCGTTCCGCAGGCTGGCGTGCGCGCCCCTCGCCGGACGTGGAACCAGCGTGTCCACCGGAAGGCCGGTCAGCTCTTCCATTGGATAGCCGAGGATCCTCGCGGCCTGCCGGTTCGCGACCAGGATCGTGCCTTCCTCGTCGACCAGCAGCACGCCGCTCGGACAGACCTCGACCGCCAGACGGAACGTGTCTTCGGCCACCACACGCTCGGCCAGGTCGGCGATGCCGATCACGATCGCCCGCTCGCCGTGGAGTGCGAGCGGGTTGAGCTCGATCTCGACCGCGACCTCGGTGCCGTCTCCGCGAATGGCGCGGAGAGGGCGAACGTCGCGATGGTCGCGCAACGCGTCGGGAACGAGATCCTCGATCGCGATCCCGACGAGCTCGGCGTGGCTACGGCGCAGCAGGCTCGCCGCACGGGCATTCGCAAGCAGGATCCGGCCTTCCTCGTCGACGGCGAGGAGGCCGCACGGCGGCGCGTCCAGCGTCCTTGGCCACGGATCCTCAACCAGGGTCGGTACCTCGATCGCCCGCGCGGAAAGTCCGGTGCCATACACGCACGGCTCGTGCCAAGGCGACCGCAGCGTGACAACCGCGCGGTAGCGCGGGCCTGGCGATGATTTCCGCGTGCGGCAGCCGGGAATCAGGTCGCCGATCCGTGACGGTGGCGGCCGGCTCGTCACCTAAGGGTGACTGGCGGCGGCACGGCGTCCGCGTCGAACGTTGCGTTCACCGGTTCCGCTGCCACCGAGTCGGGGAGGTGTGTCCGACACGACGGCGCTGGCCGACGTTACCCGCGAGATACAACGGACGCACCCGAGCGCCGTCTACATCGGGGTCGCGAAGGGCAACCATCGGGCTGCCCGCTTCGGGCTGGTCCTGGAGTTTCGCGTTCCCTACGGTGAGGCTGTCTACGGGTGGCGGGACGATGTGTCGGGGGATGTGGTGGTTTCGCAAGACCTCCCGCCGTCCTAGCAGGGTGCTCGAAGACGTTCGCCGTCGGGGTGGCCTTCCAGGAGGAATCCGTGCACGATCGAGCGCGCTGAATCGCGACTCTCCCATCCGGCCGCGCACTCCCTCGTGATCTCGCAATCGGCAGCGGCTGTCGAAGAATTACTGGCGATCGCTCGTCGCCGGCCGGAGCCCGGTTGGGATCCGTTCCGGAGCCGGGTGGGCGCCGACCAGTACCGCCCGCTCCACGAGCTACTGGCGCGGCACGTCCCCGACGGCGCAGGGGTTCTCGACTGGGGCGCGGGGCTCGGGCATCTGTCCTACGTGCTCGCGCAGAGCGGCTACCGGGCGGTCGGCTTTGCGCTCGAGGAGTGCAGCTTCGCGAGCTGGATGGACTGGAACCGCTACCGTTTCGTTCGAGGCGGACCTTCGGATCCGGTTCGACTTCCGTTTGCTTCGTCGTCGTTCGATGCCGTCGCGTCGGTCGGCGTGCTGGAGCACGTGCGGGAGATCGGCGGCGACGAGTCCGCCAGCCTCTCCGAGATCCACCGGGTCCTCCGCCCGGGCGGCGCTTTCGTCTGCGTTCACTTCCCGAACCGATGGAGCTGGATCGAGCTCGCCGCGCGCGCGTTCGGTCGCTCGGGCCACGCTCATCGATATACCGAGCGTGACATCGCCCAGCTCGTCCGACAGGCCGACATGACGTTGATCGAGAGGTTCAGGTACGGCTTCCTGCCCCGCAACAGCTGGGCCAGGTTTCCCGAATGGGCTCGGGCATCTCGTCGCCTCGCGGATGCATGGAATCGCGCGGACGTCGGAGCTTCGGCGCTCTTCAATGGCCTTTGCCAGAACTACGCCTTCGTTGCTCGGAAGCCTGGACGGCTGTGATCCGAGCGACTACGGCGGAGCGCTCGCCTCGGGTTGGCCGCGCGCGCGGGGGCCGCGCGCTCCGAGTGGCATCGACCGCGGTTTTCGACCTGGAGGGCTACCGGTCCCTCGGTGGCCAGCCCACGAGCGGATGACAGCGCAAGCGGAACGATCGTCGGCGTGCCTCGAGAAGCGCCCCGTCGACGATCGTTCCGCCGCGCGGCGGGCTTCAGTGACCGGTGGTCGACTTGGGCGCCGGCGCGGTCGAGCCGGCCGGTGCCGCGGTCTTCTGCCAGCTGCCGCCCTGGTTGAGGCACTCCTTCTTGGTGGCCTGGATCTCGACCCCCTTCAGCATGCAGTGATGCTTCTTGGGCGTGGGTGCCGGGGTGCCGTTCTCGGCGAAGGCCGGCACCGCGAGGAACGTGAGGCCGATGACGAACGCGACTACGCGGTGATTCATGGAACTCCCTCCCTGGTTGTCGACCCGTTCGCGGGTCGGATGTCCGAAATCCTGGCCAGCCTAGCGGATTCTGGCTAGAAGCTTCGTGCCGATGCGAACGCCGCCCGATCCGCCGAGGCATCCGTCCCGCCGAGGGCGGCGTTCCTGGGCGCCCCGACGCGGATCGGCGCTCTGGGTTCTGCTCGCCGTGACGTGCGCGGTTCCGGGCGTCACCGGAACCCGTTCAATCGGGCAGGAGATGGCCGACTACCTCCAGGCTCAGGTGGACGCCGGCCACCGCATCGGCGGCGGCGAGTGCGCCCACCTGGCGAGCGAGGCGCTGCGCGTGGCCGGCGGCGATTTCACGAGAAGCGGCGAGGCGCAGGGAACCAGCGACTACCGCTGGTCGTCGCACCTGGTCGCGCGCCTCACCAAGTACGGCAGCTCGGCCGGCAAGATCTTCGAGGTGGGGGACATCGCTCAGTACGACGACGTCACCTTCCGCGGCGACGACGACGCCAAGCCGATGCACCACACGCAGGTGGTGGCGGCGGTGGATTCGCACGGCGCCATCACCGAGGTCTTCGAGCAGAACTCGAACGGCCATCGCGTGGCCGAGCGCCACCCGCTCCGCAACCTGGAGTCGATCGAGGGCGGCACCGTCAGCATCTACCGTCCCGAGCCCCGCGCGAGGCAACCGGGGCGCTGGGAGTACACCACGGTAAACGACACCGATGCTCCGTGCACGTACACGCTTCAGATCGGGGCCCGAATCTGGAACGTCACGCTCGACAAGGCGAACACCGAGGGAAGCTACCGGGTGAGCTTCGCGAGCTTCTCGGGAGGCGCCGGCCCCGGCCCCATCCCGACGATCAAGATCGGGAATGCCTCGGTCCAGATCGAGGACGGGGCTGGCTACGAGCTGTATTCCATCTCGAAGGGCCAGGTCGCCATTCGCAAGATCTGAGAGGGTGTAGACGAAAGAAATTCAGCCGCTTGGATCAGCGGCTTGCGTGGCGGGAAAGCGCTCGGCGTCTGCGCCTGGTCGCCTATGAGCTGCGGTCCCTCTCAGCCGCAGGCGTCCATCTTGGTTGAGACGCTGCGGACGCCAGGGACCGCGTCCTCCAAACAGCAAAAGATCGGTCCGGAGGAAGCGCTCCGGTCAATGATCCGATTTTGTCCACGCCTTCTGAGTCTCCACGAGGGTCTGTTCCAGACCCTGCCCCGCCCCGAGTGAATCCGGCCGAGGCCCCACACCCAAGTCGGCTCGCCTCGCTCGCCGGGCGCCTCTCGGCGCCGGCACGAGATTCGCGCGAGCAGTCGGTTCGGGGATCACGGCGAGCAGAGCGTTTGTCCTGGCGCGGATACGCCAAGGCCGATCCCCTAGATCAAAACCGGACGATCGCCCATGTCGTCCGGACGGCGGCGGACGCACGTTGGTGTCCCACAGGCACCGGTGATGTCGCGCGACCCGCCGTCGCGCGACGCGTGTCTGGTGGGAGGACCGATGAAGCGTCGCCGCGCAAGAGCGTACGTTCCTCGAAACCGCGGTCGGTACGGCCGCTATCTGATGTTGCTGGTCGCGCCGGTGCTCGGTGCCGCGGGCGCCGCCGGGAACGCTCGCGCCAGCGACATTCCGTTCACCACGCCGCCCGCCATCACCACGACCGCGGACGGGGAAGTCGACGCGACCGTGGCCGACATCGACGGCGACGGCCATCCCGACGTGATCTCGGTGTCCTTCTTCGACAACAAGCTCGCCTGGTACCAGAACGACGGCCACGGCGGCGGCTGGACCATCCACACCGTCACCACGGCGCTGCACGAGCCGCGCACGGTCGTCGCCGCGGACATGGACGGCGACAGCGACATGGATCTGGTGGTGGCGTCGACCTACAACAACACGTTCGCCTGGTACGCGAACGACGGACAGGGCGAGAGCTGGGTCGTTCACACGATCTCGACCACCGCTCCCGGCGCCTTCTCGGTGGCCGTCGGCGATCTCGACGGGGACGGCGACCTGGACGTCGCCGCGGCGTCCTACGACGACGACACCATCGCCTGGTACGAGAACGACGGCACCGGCACCGGCTGGTCGCTGCACGTGCTCTCGACGTCCGCGGACGGCGCGGATTCGGTGGCGGTGGCCGACGTCGACGACGACGGCTCGCTCGACATCGTCGCCGCGTCCCGTCTCGACAACACCGTCGCTTGGTACCAGAACGACGGCGACGCCACGGCGTGGACCCTGCACACCCTCTCGACCTCCGCGCAGAGCGTCCGCTCGGTGAGCACCGCGGACGTCGACGGCGACGGTGACCTGGACATCCTCTCGGCCTCGTTCGACGACCGCACCATCGCCTGGTACGAGAACGCCGGATCGGGAAACTTCACGGCGGTGCACAAAGTCACGACCACCGCCAAAGGCGTGTGGTCGGTCTCGGCCGTCGACCTCGACCAGGACGGCGACCTCGACCTGATCGCCGGGTCGGGCTACGCCGCCACCGTCGCCTGGTACGAGAACCTGGGCGGCGGATCGAGCTGGGCGCTGCACACCGTCTCGACCGCCATGAACGACGTGCTCGTGGTGCGCGCCGCGGATCTCGACGGAGACGGAGATCTCGACCTGGTCGCCGGTTCGTACGTGAACGACTCGATCCGGTGGTACCAGAGCGGGCGAGCCGATCTGGTCTTCGCCGACGGCTTCGAGAGCGGCAACACGTCCGACTGGTCCGTTACGGTCCCCTGAGGTCGGCGGACGT
>CAZYWA010000366.1:0-8129 GCA_964650975.1 uncultured bacterium | reverse complement strand
CGAATCCGCTCATCCCTTGCCGCGACTCGGCCGGGCCGCCTTCGAGCCCGCCGGCCGCCGCCAGCTGTGGCCCGGGTCCGAGGCAGCCGGCGGGGGTCGCCGGGTTGCAGTCGTCGTCGATGCCGTTGTTCGGGATCTCGACGGCGCCCGGGTTCACCGCCGGGTTGTTGTCGTTGCAGTCGAGCTGGGGGTGCGGGCATGTCGCCGACGCGGGACTGCCGTAGCCGTCACCGTCCACGTCCTCGCAGGTGTCGCACGCGTCGCCGATCCCGTCGTGATCGGTGTCGGTCTGATCGGTGTTGGCCACCGTCGGGCAGTTGTCGACCGAATCCGGGATGCCGTCGCCGTCCTGGTCAGGGCCGCTCTGCAGCTCGTAGGCGCCGCGGTCGCAGATGGCCGAGCCGTTGGCGTCTCCGTCGAAGGGCCGCGCCACGCCGCGCTGGTCGATGGGCGGACACGCGGAGTTGTCTCCGGAGTCGATCGCCGCGCTGCCGGACAAGAGCGCCACCACCCAGGTCCCGTCGACGTTGGTCAGCGTCGCGTTGACACCCGGGCTGGTGTTCGGAAGATCGGTCGGCTGATCGAGGCCGCAGGTGTTTCCGTTCTCGATGTTGTAGCCGGTGCTCGAGAACGAGCTGCCCGCGCACGGGTCGGCGAGCACCGTGTTGTGGAAGCTGGCCGAGCCGCCATCCGCGGTCCCGACACCTTGAAACGCGCTGTCCATCCGGTTGAGGGCGATCGTCGAATCGGTCGCGGTCAGGACGCCGGGGCCGCCGATTCCACCGCTCGGCAAGGACGGCGGGATGAACCCGGTGAAGGCCTGGTTCGACGCCACGGTCGAATTCGAGAGCAGCGTGTTGCCATAGTTCCAGATGCCGCCGCCGTGCGAGCCGGGGCTGCACGTGCCGATGCAAGGCTGGTCGTTGGCGGTGTTGGCGACCACGGCGCTCTCGTGAAGCTCGAGCGAGGTGAGGCTGCCGGTGGTGATCCCGCCGCCGGAGCCCAGCGTGGTGTTGCCGCGGATCACGGTGCGGGTCAGCACCGCCGTACCGATGTCGAGGTCGAGACCGCCGCCGCTGCTCGCCTGGTTCGAGAGCAGCTGCGCGTCCACCAGAGTGAGCGCTCCGCTCGCCACGAAAATCCCGCCGCCGTAGCAGAAGGAGGGGAAGCCGGTCGCCGAGCAGCTCGAGTTGCTGATCACCGTGCGCTCGATCGTGACGTTGCCGCCGTCGATGAGAATGGCGCCGCCGTAGCCCACCGAAGGAGCGGGCGCCGCGAGGACTGCACGGCCGTTGGTGATGGTGACGTCGCTGATCGTCACCGTGGGACTGCCGACGATGTGGATCACCCGGTCGATCGCCGTGGCGCTCGAGGTGCCCGCGCGGATGGTCGTCAGCGCGCTGCCGGCGCCGGCGAGAGTCACGTCACTCGAGATGTCGAGATCGCCAGTGACGTTGCCGTTCTCGTTCGCGCCCGCGCGGGTGAGCGTATAGACCCCGCCCGGGATGAGGATCGTGTCGGCGCCGCTGCCGGCCGAGCATCCGTCGACGGCCGCGTCGGTGTTGGCGGCGGTGATCGCCTCGCGGAGCGTGCAAAAGCCGTTCGGCATGGCCGGAGTGTCGGCCGTGCTGGTCACGGTGATGGTGGCCGCGGCGGCGATCGTGAGAGAGCCGGCCCACGCCGCGAGGGCGAAGCTGGCGATGGCGATCCTGTTCCGCATGACTTAAATCTCCGACGTGGGGCGGATGTGGGTGATTCGGCCGGAAACCGAGGTGAATCGCGCGCAGGATGCGTCGGGAGGACGGCTCGGTCAAGTCGATCGATTGATGGTGTAGCGTTCCGGTTTTCCCCGGCCGGGCGGAAGCACGGGGTGGTGTCGCAGTTCGCCGATCTCCAGCTCGAGCGCCGGCCGTCCGGTGGCCGTCCGTCGCTCGAGCCGGTCCATCTGGGCAAAGTGAGACACAACCAAGCGCCCCGTCCTCCCGCCGGTCGAATGGAATCGTGCTAGGGAAGGAAGCCGATGGCCGCGCTCGACGACGCCGTGCTCGCCTCGCCGGTGCTCGCCGTCGGCCCGTACGATCCGGCCGATCGCGAGGCACTCCTCGAGGAACGCACCCCCGACGGCGCGAGCCGAACCTGGACGCTCGCGAATCCACCTCGAGTCGAGCTGGTCGGCGATCTGCCCGGCGCGCGCCTGCTTCGCGTCCGCGTGAGCGACGGATGGGCACTGGTCGGGCCGCTCGAAGCCGTGTCCTTGACGCTCTTCGCGGAGGAGCTGCGCCTGCTTCGAGACGACGGAAAGGCGGGATTTCGCGCGAATTGGCTCGATCGAACCGCGGGCATCCTCGCCACCAACGGGTTGGCGGTCGCCGCCGGGCTGCTCGTGACGGCGGTGCTGACGACGCCACCCCTTCTCACACCGGCCCTGAGCGCCGCCGTCCTGCCGATCAGCGTCGCGAGCGCCGCTCTCTTCGTGGCCCACGAGCTGCGCCGCGCGTGGCGCGGAACCGGCGGCTCGGCCGTGGTCCTCTTACCGGTCAGCGCCATCGCGCTGGCGTCGGCGCTCATCTGGCTGGCCAGCGCGCGCTGACCGCGCGGGGCGGCCGGTGCCGGTCGGCCTGCTACGGAGCCTGCGCGGTCTCGCCGTTCGGGCCCATCTTCACGAGCGTCACGTCCGGTTCTCCTCCCGAGACGAGGAAGCCACCGTCGCTCGTCGCGGCCACCGAAACGGGCGTGAGCCACGGGATCGCGACCGACGTCTCGGTGTGGAAGTCGGAACCGAGCTTGAAGAAGGTGGGCTGATGGGTGCCGTCGTCCTTGGGTGAGTCCTCGAACAACGTGATCGCGAATTCGCCGTACCCAGTCGGCACGAGCGCGCTTGCGTACAAGAACGGATCGCCGTAACCACTGGAAACATCGACCTCCGGAAGAAGCTGGTCGTTGACCAGGGCCCCGGCTGCCGAATACCGTCGAATCTCCGGCAGGCTGTAGATCATGATTCCGCTCCCGTCCATGCCTTCCCAGGCGCGATTCTCCACGATGGTCCCACCATCCTCGACCAGAATCGTATGGCTGGAATCCCAGATCCATTTGGCCAACCCGTCCCCGTGGAAAGAACGCGGGACCTGCTCGGTTTGCTGCCACAGGATGCGTCCACCGGCGTCGAGCTCGGCGATGTGGCCCGAGTCATAACAGTAGTAGTACGTGCAGCCGGTGGCATCACTGGATCCGCCCACGACGATCGAACCATCGGGCGCGACCACCACCGCGTCCGCGGCCGAGAATTCGGCGAGCGCTTCCTGCCAGTCCTCGGCGCCGCTCGCCTCGAGGTGAAATACCTCGCCGTGTGTGTTGGACGGCCCCTGGCCGTTCGTCCCGACGATGACCAACCCCCCGTCCGGCGTGGGCGCGATTCCGCTCGCGCTTCCTCCGCCAGGCTGAGTCAGTACACGCGCCTTGAGGAGCTGCCCGTCGAAGCCGACGCGCAAGAGCCAGACTTCGACCGCGTCTGGCCCGTACGACATCGTGGAGGCGGCAATCGCATACCCCCAGGGCATCTCGACGAAGCCCGCGGGATCTTCGCTCGCCGATCCTCCGAAGGAGTGCGCCCACAGCACGCCGCCATCCGCAGCGAGCTTGACGAGATAGACGTCGGAAGACGCGGTGCTCGACGCTTGGGTCGTGCCGAGCGCCAGGAACCCGCCGTCCGAAACCTGGCGGAACGAGCGAAGCGTTTCGAACCCGCCGCCATCGACCGAGCGCGACCAGATCTGGTTCCCATGCGCGTCGGTCTTGATGAAGAGTAGATCGGACGTCGACGCGGTGGCCGACGTCGTACCGCCGATCAGGTAGTCACCGTCCGACGTCGCGATGGCGGTCCCTTGCTGAGTTCCCGGGCCACCATAGGACTGGGTGAAAAGCACGACCGGCTGACATTCCGAGGACCCGAGCAGAAGCGGCGTGAGCGCGAGGGCGATCAGACCGTGCACGAAGACTCTGGACATGGGGACCTCTCGCCTGCGCGGATTCGTCGATTTCCCGTGACGCCGGCCGCCGCAGTGGCGCCGGCGGTATCGTCGAACGCTGGCTCGCCGTGCCGATTGGGTGCGGCTCAAGCGACGACCGGAGGCGTGGATTCCACCGGACGCGGATCGAAGACCGAGCCGCAGCCCGCCCGCCGCGAGTGGCGCGGGCCATCGCGAAATGCAAGGACAGCGCCGAACGCAGAAGACCGTCCCAGGCCGTGTGGCTTGGAAAAGCCGGTGAAACCCCTCACCGGCTGTCGCACTTCGCGGCGCACGGTGCGACACCTGTCGCATTGTGCGTCGAGTCGGGGTGTTCAGAAGCGGGTCAGCACGCGGAAGCCATGCGATTGTCGCCGGCCGGCCCCCCCACGGACGTTGGATTCGCGTTCCTTCGGGTTGGGCGGTAGGTTGTAGGTAGCTCCCGGCAGTCAGGCCCACGGGTAGCTCTCGACAGCCAGACCCACCAGCCCCAACTTCGTTCCGAGCGGCGACGCTGCGCGGACCCCGGGGCGGAGGGCCCGCGCCACACCTCGCCTCAACCCCGACCCCCCTCGGAGAATCCATGCGATCCACTCCCAACGCCGCGCTCCGATACTCGACCTCGAAGTGGTCGCTCGGCCGCATTCGCATCGGCATGCTCGCGCTGCCCGCACTCCTGGCTGCGGCCTGCGTGCTGGCGCTCGTCGCGGGACGCTTCGATCGTCGCGCCTCGTCGGCGGTGACCGGCGCCGACGCGCTGATCTCCTTCGAGGACGGGAAAGAGGCCTACTGGCAGGGCATCGGCACGGCCGCGGGAACCTGGCAGGCCTTCACCGACGGCAGCCGCCCCGTGGGGAACACCACGGTCTACGAGAACTCCGACAGCTCGGCCGCCGACAAGATCTCGCAGCTCACCGATCTCACGCTCTCGAGCCCGGCCAATTTCATCTACAAGGCCAACGCGCGCACCAACACCTCGGGCGTGTGGCTGGGCATCGTGTTCAACCGGCAGGCGAACGGCAGCCACTACGTGCTGCGCGTGAAGAGCGGCGGCACCACCTGGGAGCTGCAGAAGAGCAACGGCACCACATACACGCGGATCGGCACCGGCAACCTGACGGCGCCGGGGGGCTGCGGCACGTCCGCGGTGACGGTCCCCGTGAACACCTACATCACGCTCCAGGTCGAGCGCGACGCCGCCTCGCCCAGCACCTTCACGCTGAGCTACGGCGGCAACGTCCAGGGAAGCGTGACCGACAGCTCGTCCCTCACCGGCGGGCAGGTCGGCGTTTACTACAACGGAAGCCCGGCGCTCTTCGTGAACCCGGAAGTGATCGGCTCGTTCACGGTGAGCATGGCGATGCGGGTCGACCCGGCCACCACGGTCGCGGCCATTCCCACCGACGCCTTCGGCTCGAGCCTGCACATGTTCGGCTCGGACAACGGTGTCAGCGACAGCCTCGCCACCGACGCCGACTACCAGACCGCGATGGCGAAGTGGTTCGGCTACCTGCCGGTGGTGAACCAGATCGGCCCGACGCGGCTGCGCTACCCGGGTGGCGATCAGGCCAACGGCCTCTACTGGGTCGAGGGCATCGGCCCCATCGCCGGGCGGCGCTCGGACGGCTACTTCGATCAGTCGCGGCTGCCCGTGGGCACCGACGAAGCGCTGTCGCTCGCCGAGGAGCTGGGCGGCAAGGGGAACCTGATCGTCGACATCGACTGCCTCGTGAACGGCCCGAGCAGCAGCAACTCGTGCACGCGGCCCAAGCTCGGCCAGCCGGCCGCGGTGGCGGTGGCGCAGGACTGGATCGAGTACGCGAACTACCCGGCCAACGGCACGAACGCGAACGGCGGTGTCGACTGGGCGGCGGTGCGCGCGGCCAACGGTCACACCCAGCCTTACGGCGTCGATACCTGGGAGATCGGGAACGAGGTGGTCCAGACCAACCCGGCGACCTACGCTGGCATCTTCAACACTTTCGCGACCGCGATGCACACCACCGATCCGACGCTCCTTCTCGGCGCGCAGGACGACGTCTTCTTCAACACCCTCGGCAACCGGCTGCTCTGGTACCAGAACAACGGCTCGGGAGTCGAAGACCTCGCGGGAGCCAACATCGGGTTCTGGGCTCACCACCCGTACGGGCCGTCGCCGTTCTTCTCGCTCATCTTCCAGAAGGACAACTCGGTCTCGATCAGCCAGAACCTGACCAGCGCGGGCAGCTACACGTTCACGTTCAGCGCGGCGTGCCTGAACGGCGTTTCGGCGTCTTACCCCACGCTCTCGCTGCTCGTGGACGGCGTGAGCAAGTGGTCGCAATCGATCAACCAGCCGTTCAATTCCTCCACGAACACCTATCCCACGTGGCAGGCGGCCGTGTCGGGCCTCACCGCGGGAACGCACACGTTCACGGTGCAGGCCACGGGCGCCTCCGCGAACCAGCTCGACGTCGACAGCCTCGTCGACTTCACCGGCGCCGCCAGCGGTTCGCTCGATCTCTCGAACTCGGACCTCTTCTACGAGACGCTGGTCGGTACGCCCGACGCGGTGCCTACGTTCCTGGGCCAGCGCGTGCCGCTCGAAGGCGGCCACCCGCCCTACGCCACCGAGTGGAACACGATCTACGGCATCGACGCCCGTCCCAACGACCAGAAGACCGCCGTCACCAACGCGGTGTTTCTCTCGAACTTCCTGAAAGGCGGGGTCGGCCTCGCGAACTTCTTCCCGCTCTACGGGCAGCAGCAGTTCGTGGGTGCGGTGGAAGGCGTCGCGTTCGATCCGGTCTCGAAAGCGCTGGGACGCACCGATCCGCACATCCGGCCGTCCGGCTACATGCTCGGGCTGGCGCGCCAGAACCTGCGCGGCAACGTGGTGCGCGCGACGGTGGCGCCCTACGGCTACCACTTCGACGCCGACGACGGATTCCTGGTGGGCGGCGCGATCGCGTCCGGGTACCGCGAAATCCCCAACTACATCGAGTCGCTCGCCGCGCTTTCGTCGAGCGGCAACTCGCTGACCTTGATGCTGGTCAATCGTCACAAGAGCACGTCCTTCCCGGTCGCGATCAATCTCGGCAGCTTCACGCCCGCGGCGTCGGGCACGCAGATCGTGCTCAACGGCGCCGACGTGAGCTCCAACAACGAGATCGACAACTCGAGCGGCGGTGCGCTGCAGGTGCAACCGGTGACGTCGGCGCTCGCGGGTGTCGCGGCGCAGTTCAGCTACACGCTGCCCGCGCACTCGGTGGTGTTCCTGGTGCTGCCCAAGTCGGGCTCGAACCCGAACCCGCCGAGCGCACCTTCGAGCCTGGTGGCATCGCTCGCCGGCGCCAACGTGAACCTCTCGTGGGCATCGGGCGGCGGATCGATCGCCGGCTACAACGTGTACCGCAGCCGAATCGCATCCGGGCCGTTCGGCGAGAGGCTCAATAGCTCGCCGGTGGTCACGACCAACTTCCAGGACACCACGCCGGAGCGCGGCTACACGCTGCGGTACGCGGTGAAGGCCGTGGACGCGGACGGACGCGAATCGGGTCTCTCGAACGTGTACCCGGTCACGATGCCGGGCAGCGCGCCGGTGTGGACGACACCGTCGAACGTGATCGTCACGACCGGTACGCCGTCCGGAAACGCGTCCGCGCTGGCGCTCGCCGACGGCACGTACTACGCGCTCGCGGCGGCGTCGAACGCGGTCGACTTCGAGGCCGACTTCACGCTGCCCGTGACCGCCGCTCCGACGGTGGTCGCCGTCTACTACAACGGAACCTGGAACGCGGTGGCGAAGACCGTGCACCTCTCGCTCTGGGACTGGAGCGCGTCGGCCTGGGTCGAGGTGGTGAACCGCACCGACCCGACCAACTTCCCGAGCCGCCTGATCTGGGCGTCCGTGAAGTCCACCGACCTCACCCGCTTCGTGAACGGCTCCTTCCAGGTGAAGGCGCGGGTGAACATCCCGTCGGCCGGAACGGGAACGCTCTCGAGCGACTTCTTCGCCGTCCAAGCCCGCACCTGACGCGGCCTTCTCGCGGCCGCAGCGTGTAGTCGCGATCACCCGCCGCGGCCGCGAGAGACCGCGTCTCTCCGGAACGACGGTCTCTCGCGGTCGGCGGGGCGGGCGGCGGT
>CAZYWA010000365.1:6490-8136 GCA_964650975.1 uncultured bacterium | reverse complement strand
CCTGCCGCGGAGCGGGCGAGCGGCCGGGCGGTACTGTTGGGGAGCGCGGCGACCAGATCGAGCACCAGCCGCCGCAGCGTCACACCCAGCGCTTCGATGTCGCCGCGATCGTCCGGTTTCACGATCTCCGACAGCACCGCGGCGCGGATCTCGCGGTACGAATGGGTGGGCGCATGCTCGTCGAGCATGCGCGCTCGCAGCACGCCGTGAAGCAGGATGTTGAAGCGCCCGTTGGCGAGCCGCTCGTCGTTCTCGACGAAGCCCACGCCCATGACCGGCAGCACCGCGGGTCGTCCCTCGTAGTTGGTCTCCCAGCCCGGTGCGAGCGTCGCGACCGCCAGCACGCGGTCGTGGGCCAGGCAATCCGCGATCATGTCGCGATAGCGCGGCTCGAACACGTGCAGCGGCAGGTAGCCGCGAGGGATGAGCACCGAGGCCGGGAGCGGGAAGATCTTGAGGCGGTCGAGCGCCAGCATCGTCGCTTCCCGCGGATCGGTGGTCGGCAGCATGGAAGCCTCGTGCTTTTCAGGGCCCGTCATTCTACACACGATGGAACGGATCGAAGGGTGGTTTCTGGACGGCGTCACGGTGGATGTCTAGCCTGCTGCGCCGGGGAAGGCCTCCGGTATACTTCGCGGAGTCGACGCGAGCTCGTTCACGGTCTCTAGCCTCGGCTCTGCCAGGACACCGCTCATGGCGCCCGATCCCGATCCAGCCCCGCGAGCCGACTCGGAGGAGCTCGACCTCGAGACCCGCGAGTGGCTCGAGTCGTTTGCGGAAGTGATCTCGCGCGCCGGCCCGGCGCGCGCTGCTCAGCTGCTCCACGTTCTCGAGGAGCGCGCCTATCAGGCTGGCGTCGAGATCCCGTTCTCCGCCAACACGCCCTACATCAACACGATTCCGCGCGACAAGCAGCCGCGCTTCCCGGGCAGCCGCGAGATCGAGCGGCGCATCAAGAGCTACGTGCGCTGGAACGCGATGGCGATGGTGGTGCGCGCCAATCGCGAAGAGCCGGGAATCGGCGGCCACATCTCCACCTATGCCTCCGCCGCGACCCTGCTCGAGATCGGGTTCAATCATTTCTTCCGCGCACCGGTCGATGGCCGTTCGGGGGATCAGGTGTTCTTCCAGGGGCACGCGGCGCCGGGAATTTACGCTCGCGCTTTCCTGGAGGGTCGCATCGACGCCGCGACGCTCGGCGCTTTCCGCCGCGAGATGCGTCGCGGCGGCGGTCTCTCGTCCTACCCGCACCCGTGGCTGATGCCGAATTTCTGGGAATTCCCCACGGTTTCGATGGGTCTCTCGCCGCTCAACGCGATCTACCAGGCGCGCTTCAACCGCTACCTGGAGGACCGCGGGCTCAAGGACACCTCCGGCTCGCACGTGTGGTGCTTCGTGGGCGACGGTGAGACCGACGAGCCCGAGTCGCTGGGCGCGATCACGCTCGCGGCGCGAGAGGGCCTCGACAACCTGATCTTCGTGGTGAACTGCAACCTGCAGCGGCTCGACGGTCCGGTGCGCGGTAACGGCAAGATCATCCAGGAGCTCGAGGCCGCCTTCCGCGGCGCCGGCTGGAACGTCATCAAGGTCATCTGGGGCGATGATTGGGATCCGCTCCTCGCGATGGATGCCAGCGGCCTGCTCGT
>CAZYWA010000365.1:0-6480 GCA_964650975.1 uncultured bacterium | reverse complement strand
GATCAAGGTGATCTGGGGCTGCGAGTGGGATCCATTGCTCGACCGCGACGACGACGGCTCGCTCATGCACCGTATGGAAGAGGTGGTCGACGGCGAGTACCAGAAATACAGCGTCGAGCCGGGCGCCTACACGCGCGAGCACTTCTTCGGCGTTTCACCCAAGCTCAAGGCCCTCGTCGAGGACATGACCGACGAACAGATCCGCCGCATGAAGCGCGGCGGCCATGATCCCGAGAAGGTCTTCGCGGCGTTCCAGGCGGCGGTGAACCACCGCGGCTCGCCCACCGTGATCCTCGCCAAGACCGTGAAGGGCTACGGGCTCGGAGAAGCGGGCGAGGGCCGCAACATCACTCACCAGCAGAAGAAGATGAACGAGGAGGAGCTGCGCGAGTTCCGGACCCGGTTCGGCATTCCGATCTCCGACGACGAGGTCGCGAAGGCGCCCTTCTATCGTCCCGCCGACGACAGCCCGGAGATGCGCTACTTGCACGAGCGTCGCCAGGCGCTCGGTGGATACGTGCCGGCGCGTCGCGTCGCGGCGCCGCCGCTCGCGGCGCCGCCCGAGTCGCTGTTCGAGGAGTTCCTTCAGGGCACCAGCGGGCGCGACGTCGCGACCACGATGGCGTTCGTGAAGATCCTGGCGAAGCTCTTGCGCGACAAGTCGATCGGCAAGCTGATCGTTCCCATCGTGCCCGACGAGGCGCGCACCTTCGGCATGGAGTCGCTCTTCCGCCAGTGCGGCATCTACTCGCACGTCGGCCAGAAGTACGACCCCGTCGATTCGGACAGCCTCCTCTACTACCGCGAAGCGCGCGACGGACAGATCCTCGAGGAAGGCATCACGGAAGCCGGTTCGATGGCGTCGTTCATCGCCGCCGGCACCGCGTACGCGTCGCACGGGATCAACACCATCCCGTTCTTCATCTTCTATTCGATGTTCGGTTTCCAGCGGATTGGCGACCTGCTCTGGGCGGCCGGCGACATCCGCTGCCGCGGGTTTCTGGTGGGCGCGACCTCGGGGCGCACCACGCTCGCCGGAGAGGGCCTCCAGCACCAGGACGGACACAGCCACCTGCTGGCGCAGGCGGTGCCCAACCTGGTCGCTTACGATCCCGCGTTCGCCTACGAGATCGCCGTGATCGTGCAGGACGGCATCCGCCGCATGTACGTCGAGCAGGAGAGCGTTTTCTATTACGTGACCGTGACCAACGAACCGTATCCGATGCCCGCCATGCCGGAAGGTGCCCGCGAAGGCATCTTGAAGGGCATGTATCTCTTCAAGGCCAGCGAGAATCGCGACGCGCCGCTGCGCGCGCAGCTCCTGGGCAGCGGCGCGATCCTGCAGGAGGTGCTGGAGGCGCAGCAGATGCTGGAGGAGCGCTACCACGTCGCCGCCGACGTGTGGAGCGTGACCAGCTGGAAGGAGCTGCGCCGCGACGGCCTCGCGGCGGAGCGCTGGAATCTGTTGCACCCGGCCGATCCGCAGCGGACACCGTACGTTTCGAGCTGTCTCGAAGGGCGGCCGGGAGCGATCGTCGCCGCAACCGACTACATGAAAGCGTTGCCGGACTCGATCGCGCGCTGGTGTCCGCGTCCGGTCTCGTCGCTCGGCACCGACGGCTTCGGCCGCAGCGACGGCCGCCGCGCGCTGCGCGATTTCTTCGAGGTCGATGCCCGCTACATCACGCTGGCGACGCTCGCGGCGCTGATGCGCGACGGTCGAGTCCCGTTCGAGACCGTGGCCAAGGCGTTGGGCGACCTGGGTCTCGACCCGACGAAGTCCGACCCGATTCTTTCCTAGTCCCGTCGCGCTGGGCTCGACGCGAGAGGGAGGCGCTTCTCATGCCGATCGAAGTGAGACTTCCCGAGCTGGGCGAGAACGTCACGTCCGGCCAGGTCGTGCGGGTGATGGTCGCGGTGGGCGACCGGGTCGAGAAGGGACAGTCGATCCTCGAGCTCGAGACCGACAAGGCCGCGATCGAGGTGCCGACCAGCGCCGCCGGCGTGGTCAAGGCGGTCCATTTCCAGATGGGCGACGTGGTGAAGGTCGACCAGTTGCTGCTCACGCTCGACGCCGAAGGCGCCGACGCGGCGGCAACTCTGGCCGAGGCGGCGGCAGCACCGCCCGCCAAGCCGGCCAAGAATCCGAAAGCTGCGCCCGCACCCGCTCCGACCGCGCAGCCGCCAGCGCCACCCGCGCCATCGCCGGCCCCAGCGGCATCCCCGGAGCCCGTGGCGCAGCCCAAAGCCGAGCCGCGCCCGCCGAAGCTGGTGGTGGTTCCGCCACCCTCGATGTCGACGCGCGCGCAGCCAGCGCCTGCCGCTCCAGCGTCGGCCGCGATCCGTGCCGAGGCTCCGGCTGCACCTGCAGAACCCGCCTTAGAGAGCCAGATTCCGGGACGGCTGGTGCCCGCGGCTCCCTCGGTGCGCCGCCTCGCCCACGAGCTCGGTCTCGATGTGAACCGCGTGCCCGGCAGCGGCCCGGGTGGACGGGTGTCGCTCGAGGACGTGAAGGCGCACGCGCGAACGCTGCTGAGCGGCGGCGGGACCAAAGCGGCGCCGGAAGTGTCGAACGAGCGCGCGCCGGGAAGCGGCGGTCCGCCGCTTCCCGACTTCACCGAATGGGGCGAAGTCGAGCGCCGCAGCATGAGCAACGTGCGGCGGCTCACCGCGGAGCGGATGAGCCGCGCCTGGTCGGTGATCCCGCAGGTGACGCACTTCGACCGCGCCGACGTCACCGAGCTCGAAGAGCTGCGCCGGCGTTTCGTCGAGAGTCACAAGGCGAGCGGCACCCGTCTCACGCTGACGCCGATCATCCTCAAGGCCGCGTCGATCGCGCTGGGCGAGCTGCCGCAGCTCAACGCCAGCATCGACATGGAGGCGCAGGAGGTCGTGCTCAAGAAGTATCGGCACATCGCGGTGGCCGTCGACACCGACCGCGGTCTCCTGGCACCCGTGGTGCGCGACGTGGATCGCAAGGGCATCCTGGCCCTGGCTCGGGAGGTCGACGACCTCGCGAAGCGTGCCCGCGAGAAGAAGATCCAGGTGGCGGAGCGGCGCGGCGCCACGTTCACCGTGACCAACCTGGGTGGAATCGGCGGCACCGGCTTTTCGCCGATCGTGAACCACCCGGAGGTGGCGGTTCTGGGCGTCGCGCGCGGCGACTGGGTTCCGCGGCTGCGCGACGGCGTCTTCGTCCCACGTCTCATGCTGCCGCTGGCACTCTCCTACGATCATCGATTGGTCGACGGTGCCGACGGCGCGCGTTTCGTGAAGCGGGTCGCCGCGCTGCTCGAAGACCCGCTGAGCTGGATGCTGGAAGGCGGTTAGCCATGGACGCCGAGCGCAGCGACGTGGTGGTGATCGGCGGCGGGCCGGGCGGCTACGCCGCGGCGTTCCGCGCCGCCGATCACGGACTCTCGGTCACGCTGGTGGACGCCGATCCGCGGCTCGGCGGCGTGTGCGTGAATCGCGGCTGCATCCCGTCGAAGGCGCTGCTCCATCAGGCCGCGCTGATCCAGGCGGCGCGCGAATCGGCGGTGCACGGTGTCAGCTTCGGCGAGCCCACCGTCGATCTCGCGAAGCTCAGAGCCTGGAAGGACGAGGTGGTTCAGAAGCTGGGCGGCGGTGTCGTCGACCATGCGCGGCGACGCAAGGTGAAGTACGTGCGCGCTCGCGCCCGCTTCACGTCGTCTCGCGAGATCGAGATCGAGCCCATCGAGGGCGGGACCGAGGAGGCACCGCGAGCGGTCAGCTTCGGCCACGCGATCGTGGCCACCGGCTCACTGCCCGCGATGCCCGCGATCTTCCGGGTCGACGATCCGCGCGTGATGGACTCGACCGGCGGATTGGCGCTCGAGGACATTCCCGCTCGCCTCCTGGTGGTGGGTGGTGGCTACATCGGCCTCGAGATGGGAACGGTCTACGCGGCGCTCGGCTCGCGGGTGACCGTGGTCGAAAAGCTCGATGGGCTCTTGCCGGGCGTCGATCGCGACCTGGTGCGGGTGTTGGAGAAGCGCATTACACCGCTCTGCGAGGGCGTACACCTCTCGACCGAAGTGATGGCCGTCGACGTGCGCCGCGCCGGAATCGGCGTGCGACTGCGCGCCGCGGACGGTACCGAGCGCGAGGACCAGTTCGATCGCGTGCTGGTCGCGGTGGGGCGCCGCCCCAACAGCGCCGACGTCGGCCTCGAGAAGACCGCGGCGGACCGAGACGAGCGCGGTTTCCTGCGCGTCGACGTGCGCCGCCGTACCACCGATCCGCAGATCTTCGCGATCGGCGACGTCGCCGGCGAGCCGATGCTCGCCCACAAAGCCGCCCACGAAGGAAAGGTCGCGGCGGACGCGATCGCCGGTCAGCCGGCCGGCTTCGAGCCGCGCGCCATTCCCGCGGTGGTGTTCACCGACCCGGAGATCGCGTGGTGCGGCCTCACCGAGCTCGAGGCGAAGCGCGACGGCCGCAAGGTCGAGGTGCTGCGCATGCCGTGGGGAGGTTGGGGTAGGGCGCTCACCCTCGGCCGTCCCGATGGCGCCACCAAGCTCGTGGTCGATCCCGAGACCGAGCAGGTCCTCGGCATGGGCGTGGTCGGCGTCGGTGCCGGCGAGCTCATCGCCGAAGGCTGCCTGGCCGTGGAGATGGGCGCCCAGGTCCGCGACCTGGCCGAGACCATCCACCCCCATCCGACCCTCTCCGAGACCGTGTCCGAGGTCGCCGAGTCCTTCTTCGGCCTGGCAACCCATTTCGTCCGCCCACGCCGGAAGTAGCGCGGCTCCCGGGCCGCGGTTGAAGGTCAAATCCGGGCTGTGGTAGCGTCGCGCGCGATTTCGCGTCGGCGGCGCGGCGGATTGTTCCACGATTTCGGGGAGAACCGGCCGCACTAGCAGGGGGAGGCGCGAGCCACAGCGCTCCGATGTCGAAAGCCGCGTGAAGCCGATGGCATCGACCGACGGCGTTCCCGCGACGATGTTTCCCCGGGGGGCTGTTCCAGCCCCCCGCCCTGCAAAAAGCGCGGTTTTTGCAGGGGCCCACCCCCAAGTCGGTGCGTGCCGCACCGGGGGCGAAGACCCGAGTAGCGGCTTCCGGTTGCGACGCTTGGCACTCGCTCTGGGCGCCGCGCTGGCGTTCGCGAGCGGCGCCGCGCGAGGGCAGCCCGACGAGTCCCCGCTGCCATCCTTCCGCGACGACCGAGTCCTCGAGCCGCCCTCGCCGCGCTCGCCGTTCGTGGAGCCGGCCAGGCCGCGGCAACCGCCCCCTTGGAAGGGAGTGGCGAGCGCGCCTCGAACCGGGAACGACGCCCGCGCCGAGATCGACAAGCTCTGGGACCAGCGACGGCAGGCCCTCGACAGCGGATCGCCCAACGCCGACCGACTGCTCGACAGCGTGTACGAGAAAGCGCTCGAGAGCGGTCAGCATCAGCTGCCCGTGCATTCGGCGGCGTTGTTGCGCGAGGCCGCCCTGGCCCTGGCCAATCACGATACCGCCGCCGCCGATGCCCGGGTGCAGGCCGCGCGACGCCTGGCACCGGAGTATCCGCAGCCGCGCTTCGCCCGCGCCGAGGTACTGATCCGCGAAGGCACCTCGCACTGGAGCGACGCGGCGCGCGAGATCACCGAAGGCTTCGAGGTGATCCGCGCCAGCTTCGCCGAGCGCACTCGCTACCAGGCCACGGCGATTTTCTTCACCACGCTCACCGCGCTGGTCGTGACGATCGCGTTCCCGCTGCTCGTGGTGCTGCGGCACCGCCGCCGCCTCACGCACGCGCTCGAGCATCGACTGCCGGGGTGGGCGTCGCGCTCGCTGGTGGTGGCGTTCTGGCTGCCGGTCCTCGCCGCGAGCTTGCGGCTCACGATCGGGCTCGGGTGGGTGGCGCTGGTGCTGCTGGTGGCGACGTGGCTGGCCGGCACGCGAGCCGAGCGCGCGCTCGGCGTGCTGCTCGGCCTCGGGCTCGCGTCGAGCCCGTGGCTGGTCACGGAGCTGGCCGACCGGATGGGGACCTATCGGCTCACGCTCGAGGATCCGGTGGTGCGGGCCCAGTCCGAAAGCTTCTCGCCGGAGCTGGTCGACGCGCTCGCCGACGAAGTGAAGGCGCGTGGCGAGTCGGTGGAGCCGCTCGCGAGCCTGGCGCTGCTCTCGAAGCGCGGCGGACACCTCGACTTCGCGGAGGCCGCGTGGCGCCAGGTGATCAAGCTCGAGCCGGACGCGGCGTGGGCGCACTCCAACCTGGGCGTCGTGCTCTTTCACGAGGGGCAGGAGCAGGAGTCCATGGCCGAGTTCCGTCACGCCCTCGAGCTCGATCCGCAGCTCGCCGACGCGTGGGTCAACCTGAGCCAGGTGCTGCGCAAGAGCTTCGTGCTCATGCCCAGCCAGGACGCCTTCGCGCGTGCCCAGGCCATCGATCCGCTGCGCGTCAACGCGTTTCACGTGAACAGTGCCGAGACGCTCAATCGTTTCTTGCTCGAGTCGCCGATCCCGGCGGCG
>CAZYWA010000364.1:0-8140 GCA_964650975.1 uncultured bacterium | reverse complement strand
GTCGCGTGTTGTGGCAGGTCTCGAGCTGCTCGTGCGCGCCGGTGGCGAGATCCACGCGCTCGACCCCATTCGCGCCGTCGCTCGTGACGCTCGCGGTGTAGTAGTGGGCGCCGCTCGAATCGAGGAAGAAGCCGGAGCTCGGTACGTCGACGGGGAGCTGCTGGACCGAGCCGGTGCCGAGATCGATGCGAAGGATGCCGTGCCCGCAGGCTTGCCATGCCCGGCAGGCGCCGTTCGCGCCGTCGGTGCCGCCCGTCATCACCAGGACCGCACCGCCGTCGGGCGCGACCTGCAGACCCGTGGCGCCCGAATCGAGCAGGCGATCGATCTTCCCGGTGGCGAGGTCGATCCGGGCGACTCGCCCCTCGGCGCTTTCCAGCGCCAGCAGCGATCGACCGTCGAGCGCGAGCGCCACCTGGGTGGGGTCGGCGAGCCCGCGCCCGAGGTCGCTCGTGAAGACCGCCGGCGGATCGGGCAACGGAAGAATCAGCCCCGGCTGTTCGGCTCCGCGAGGGCTGCACGAAGCGGCGAGCAACCCGCCCAGAAAGGCGAGCCACGCGGCGGCGCGATCGGGGTCAGAGCACCGCTGGAACGGTCGAGCCGGGCGAGGCGACACCGCGACGCTTGCTGCGGCGAAGAACGATCTCATGCGCCTCCCGGCGAGCAGGCATGCACCGAAATGCGCACCGGATGGAGAGGGACGACGTCATGCCGGGAGACACCTGAGCGTCGGCCACGGAGAACTCCTGGGGTGGGTCGATGAGAGCACGACCGACAAAGGTGTGCAATGCGATGCGCGGCCCTTCCACACGACGACCGAGTCGCTGGGCACGTCAGGTAAGCTGCTCGGTTTGCGAAGGCGCGGGATGTACCGGACGAGGAAGAAGCCAGATGAAAGATGAACGCAAGGCAGACGATGTCGTGACGCCACGGTCCGGAAGCCCGGGCGCCGGGACGCGCATTCCGACGGACGCATGGACAAGCCCGAGTGGGAGCGTCACCCGGTCCCCGCTTCCGGAGCTTCCAGACGACAAGTACCTCGCCGAGCCCGATCTGGAGCTCGAGGCGAAACGCGCGCTCCCGCGCCCTGGACTCCCCCGGCCTTCGCTCCGAGCCGTTGCGCCAGCGCCGAGGGCGCCGTCGCGACCCATGGCGCGCCGCACGCGCAACATCGGCTCGCGCGAGAAGTGACCGGGGCGTCCGGCCGATGATCGCGACTGGCGGTGCGCGCTGACGAGCCCCGAAATGTCGATCGAACCCCTCGACGGGCTCGGTCGGCCCGACTGCCCGAAGTGCGGTCGCTCGAGACTCGAGGAGCTCGTCATCGAGTCGCAACGCGCCGACGACGAGATGCCGGTCGGCCGAACGCGCCAGTGGCGTTGCTGGTGGTGCATGCATCGGTGGGACCGAGACGAAGAAGCGAGCGCGTGAGGTTGGGGGATGACGTGGTGGGGAGCCGCGGTCCCTCGCAGCCGCGGCGTACGGCTCGATCGCGGTCCCTCCGGTTGAAGCGGCGTTGCAGCGGCGAATCGCCAGCGGCTACGATCCGCATCCCTTTTCGCCGCCGCGTGCATCGGTGGCTGCTCCCTGGAATCCCGCATGAGCGACGGTTCGCCCGCCGGCTCCACGACCTCGACCGGCCGGAGCCGGTGGCGAGGCGTCCTCACGTGGTCCGTGAACGGCCCGATCGTGCTCGCGATGCTGGCGGTGAGCAGCCGCACGCTCACGTATCTCGAAGCCTACGTGGGCTGGCTGGCGGCGCGCGCGGTCGCGGCGGCGGTGATCGTGGCGCTGGTGCTGCGACGTCCGGTTCCCGGGCTCGGCGCGGTGCGGCGGATCGCCGCGCGGTTTCCGTCGTTTCCCGCGTTCTCGCTGCGCGGCCTCGAGCTCTGGTGGGTGGTCACCGCCGCGACGTACGGCATCTTCGTGCTGCAGATGTTCCCGCCCGCGTACCTTCCGGGACGCGGCGAGGAGGTGCTGCGCACCGAGGATCTGGCCGTGGGCTGGCCTTCGCAGCGGCTCGGCTGGCTGGTCGACCGGAACACGCTGTTGGCGTTGCACGGCAACGACGCGGAGGCCACGGCCTTCACCACCGTCGACCTCGCGTCCGAGCCGCCCGTGGCCGAGCTTCACCCCGCGCCGTGGCGGGAGATCCTGGGACTCACGCTGGTGCCGCCGCACGCGGTGGCGTTCGCTCACGACGGTGATGGCGCGCGGAACTTCTCGATCGATCTCGATTCCAAAGCGGCGGTCGAGATCTCGCGGCCGGGTGTCGTGGCCTCGGCTTACGATGCGGCCAGCGATCGGCTGTGCGTGATCGAGCGTCCCGCGCACGGCCTCCTCGGGCAGACCGCGGAATCGTTGCGATGCCTTCCGGCCGCCGGCTATCTGTCCGGGGATCTCTCGGTGTCGCGATCGTATTCGCTCGCTCCGCTCGCGGTGGCCGAGGCGCTGGTTTTCGAGCCGGGGCCGACCGGTCGAATCCTGGCGTGGGGCGGCGGGAGCGAGCGGCCGCTCGTCGAGATCGATCTCGCCGCGGGTTCGGCTCGGGTCCTCGACACCCCGCCGGGACACGGCAGCGTCGCGGTCGACGGGAGCCGCCGCCGCGCTTACCTCACCAACTGGATCCGCGGCACGCTCGCGGTGATCGACCTGGACCGGTTCGCGGTCGAGCGTGAAGCGTTCCTGGGCGGCGCGCCGGGGTCGATCGCGGTCCTGCCCTCGATCGGGGGGATCGCGGTCGGCACGTATCTCTCCGGCAACCTGATGATCCTGGACGCGGACACCCTCGAGCTACGGGCGCGGCTCAAGACCCGCTGGCGAGGACGCGACGTGGTGTGGGACGATGCCCACCGGACGCTCTTCTTCGCCGATTCCTGGGGAGTGCACCGGGTGCGGTTCCCCGCGGACTGGCGCGCGACGCGATGAAGACGCGATGAAGCGGCTGCATCTGGTGTGGGGCTGGATCTTCGCCGGCTCGTTCTCCGCCTCCGGCTTCTGGATGCAGGCGCACTTCCCGGCCGCCTACCACGGCGACGCGGGGGTGCGGATGTTCTACCGCTCCGCGCATGTCTACATCCTGATGGGCGCGATCCTGAATTCGCTGCTCGGCGCTCACTTGCGCCCCGCGCCGACGGTGGTGCGGCGCTGGCTGCAGACCGCCGGGTCGCTCTTCATTCTGGCGTCGCCGGCCGCTTACACGGCGGCGTTCTGGCTCGAAGCGGCGCCCGGTGCGATGGCGCGTCCCTTCGCGGCCGCCGGGCTCGCGTTCGCGATCTTCGGCGGCTTGCTGCACCTGGCGGCGCAGCAAGGCCAGCCGGATTCGCTGCCGGTCTCCGCGAGCGGTGCGGCCGCCGCGGCGCCAGTTTCGCCCGTGCTCCCGGTGGGCGAAACTGCCCGCAAGGCGTTGCCGATGGTGCTCGTCGAGTCGTTGCTGCTCGCGATCGAGCGCGGGTTCGCGAAGGTCGCGCAAATGGTGCGCTCGCGCACGCTTCCCGAGGGATCCTCGCTCAGGCGAGCGGCGGGCTATGCGTCGATCCCGGTGGTAGCGCTGGCGCTCGCGGTCACGGCGGCGGCTGCGGTGCCGAGGATCGAGCTGGCGCGGCTCCGCAGCCAGGCCAGCGACGAGTTGCGCGCGCGCGTGGCCGAAGCCCTGGCACGCACCACGATCGCGACCACCGAGGCGGAGAAGCGGGCGGTCGAGCTGGCGGTGTTGCGCGGCCAGCGGTTCGCAGGTTGCGGCGCCGGTACGGTGATCGACCTAGAGACCAACCTGATGTGGGCCGACAAGGACAACCGGAACGGCGTCGATTGGGAAGGCTCGACCTACTACGCCGCGCAATACGACGCGGGCGACTATCGCGACTGGCGCCTGCCGACCGTCGCGGAGCTCGAGTCGCTCGCCAAAGGCATCTACGCGTCAGGCACCACGCCCGCGCCCGACGCGCCATCGGTCGAGACCGGAATGCCGGTGGGGAAGGGTGTGCCGTGGTCGTCGGAAACCCGCGGCTCCGAGGCGGCGCGAGTGCACCTGACCGGTGGCGCCATCGAGTGGCTGCCGAAAGCGACGATGTCGCACAACCGGGCCCTCCCGGTACGCGGGATCCGTTGAGCGGACGCGCGCGCAGGTCGGTCCTCTGGAGGCCCGCCGGTCCCTCGGCGGGCAAGCGATCCAATGGTGCCCGTGCCCGCACTCGCGCGCGAGGGGCCGCGCGCGCTCCAAGCCGCCGGCGAACGGACGGGCGGGCAATCGGTTTGAGCGCACTCAGGGCAACGTGATGTCGATCGCGCCGTCGCCGATCGACGTCACCGGGAATGGCCGGCGTTCGCCGAGCAGCTCGAGGGACGATTCAGGGCGCACGCGGCGGTAGTTCCAGCGCGCTTCGATCCGCGCCGGACCGGTCACGGCGGGCAGCGCCACGGTCAGCGGGTCCTTCCTGGTTTCTCCGAAACGAATGCGGCGCTGGTCGGTCACTTGCGCGAGCGCGTAGAGATCGTGGTGGGCGAGGCGTGCGCCCTTCGCGTCGAGCCAGCGCGCGCCGAGCTCGGGCGCAGCCGGGTCACGATCGCCCGCTTCGTCGATCGCACCCACCAGCGGGTGCGCGACTCCGTCCGATCCCGTGAGCGTCAAGGAGAGCCAGGTTTCGCTCAGGTCGTCGGCGCCGGCCGGTAGCGCGTGACCGGCTCGGACGTTGGTGGTGGAGACCTCGAGTGTCAGGCGGCCGTCGGCGGCGGGCTGAGCGGTGAGCTCGATGTGCAGCGGCCGGCTCGAGACGCGCTGATTGAGCTTGAAGAGCGGATCGATGCTGCCGTGCGAGAACTGCGACAGCTGCTGCACGACGCTCAGGCCGGGAAACTCGCCGATCAGCTGCGTCACGACGGTGTCGCGTTGCGCCAGCGACGCGTCGGTGCCCACGTCGGGCGCCACCAGCGCCAGGCTCTGGTCGAGACCGAAGGTGCCGTGGTGCGGATGCTTGTGTCCGCGGGCCTCTTCGAGCTCCCACGGCAAGCTCTTGATGCGCGGCATGTGGCAGAGGATGCAGCTGTTGTCCTGGGTCTGGCCGTAGGGCCCCTGAAACCACGACGACGCGGTGTCCTCGATGAGGATGCCGTGGGCACCCACCTCACCCAGGTCGACGCGGTGGCAGGACTGACAAGTCGTGGCATTCGGCGCGAGCGGATTCACGTCCCGGCGGTGCGCTCGCGAGTCGGCTTCGATCGATCGCACCAGCCGCCGCACGAACGCCGGGTCTTGCGGATCGGCGCTTCCCCCGAGCGGCAGCATGCCGATGCGTAGATCGCCGTTCCGCGGCTCGTCGGGCACCGACACCACCCGGTGACACGAGATGCACGTGACGCCCTCGGAGGGATCGCTGGCCGCGTGCGCTTCGTCGCGGAGCAGTGCCGTGGGATCGTGGCATTTGTGGCAGAAGTCGGCCGAACCCGATCCGTGCTGCTCGACCGTGTGGCGCACGGCCGCCACGTAGAGGTCGTTCGATCCCGCGAACCGGTGCAGCGACACCGACCACTGGCGGTATTCGTCCCAGTGGCAGGACGAGCAAAACTCGGCCTTCTGCACCGGCGACCAGGCGACGGCGCCGTAGGACTCCGGGTGGTGCTCGCCGTGATGGCGTAGGTTCCAGTTCCATCCCACTACGATCGCGCCGCTCACCACCAGCACCGGCACCAGCTGTCGTGCGCGCACCCTTCTCAGCCACTGGAGCCCCGCCGGAACCGAGCGCAGGAACCGCCGCAGCCCCAGATGGAGGATGACCAGCACCGGCAGCACCAGGCCCGACCACTGGTGAAGCGCGTAGAAGTTGAGCGCGAAGATGCCCTGGTGGCGGATGAACGGACGGTCCACCAGCACCACGTCGAAGTGCGTGCCGATGCCGGTGGCCATCGCGATCTGCAGCACCACGAAGAGCAGCAGCGAGACTCCCGAGGCCGCGGGATCGAGCCCGCGCAGCCAGGGCGTGAGCGCTCGCCACATCCACCACAGCATTCCGAGCGTCAGCGGAACGATGAGCAACAGCGAGTTGCCGCCCAGGAACCGCAGCACGAAGAGCGCCCACCAGTAGCCGAACATCACCACGTAGACGCGGCGTGTGCCGAGGCCCCGTGTGTGGCGGTAGACGAAGAGCGCGAAGACCGGCAGGAACGCGCGCGCGATCCAGATGTGCGCCTCGAACCAGCCGACGCGTGCCACACCGAGCGGCAGGAACGTCATCCCGACGCCGGTCACGGCCATGCCGGTGAAGAGCAGCAGCGCGACCCAGAAGAACGGCTCGTTCCAGAGTGCCGTGTGCCGGCGGCCGATGCGCGCGGCGCTCGGATCGTCGGGAAGGGACGCGGATGTCATGGAAAAGGCAGCAAGCTAGCGTGCGGGGATCGGCGAGTCGAGCGAACGCGGCGATCGATCCCAGGCCACTTCGGGCTGAGACCACCTCGCGCGCCGGGCGTCGGGCAGCCGTGCTCGGGGACGTCTCGGCGCGCAATCGTGCTCGATCGTTCTCTGGCCGAGACTGCATTCGCCCGCGCGACTGGGGCTACACATCGCGATCGTTCCCACGGTGCGCGGGCTCGAGCCCCCTCGGCACGGCTGCCGGCCGCCCGGCGCGCGAGGCGGTACGATCGTGAACCTGAGGCGCCACCCTCGACCGGCTGGAGGCACGCGGTCCCTCGACGGTCCCTCGCTTCCGCGCGATCGACCGAGATCCGGGCGAGCCTTGTGGGGTGGGGGGCGCGATCGTAGACTTGCGGTCCCGCCTCGCGTCGTTCCGTCCGCAGAAATTCGTCGAATTGTTCCCTTCATCCCAGGTGCGCGCGCCAGTGCCCGGAACCGCGCCGCGCTCCCGCTCGACGGTCGTCGCCGCATCGCTGCTCCTGGCCGATGCGGCGGCCTTCGTGGTGCTGCTCTACGAGGCCATCGAGCTGCTGCTCCTCGGAATGGAGGGCGTGCGGCCGCGCGTGCCGGCGTTTGCTGGTGCCGCGTGCTGCGTGGCGGCGCTGCTCGCCGGCTTCGCGGCGCAACGCCGCAAGCGCTGGGTGGAATCGCACGAGCGCGGTCTCGATCAGCTGCTCGGCATCGCGGTGCCGTTGATGCTGGTGTTGGGACTCTTCACCGGCAGCGCTGAGAAGGGTTTCTCGGGCGCCTGGATCCCGATCGAGTGGCACAAGATCCCGGCCAACGTGAGGCTCATGGCGGCGGTCTCGCCTCGCGAGGCGCTGGGCGGCGCGGCGGCGCTGGTGTTCCTCGCGGTGGCGTTCGGCAGCGGCGCGCGCGCCGCGCTGGTGATCGGATACGCGCTCTTGATCGCGTGGGCCGAGGTGAGCACCGCGCGCGCCGCGGTGATGCCGTCGTCGCACAAGGTGGGCGCCTACCTGGTGGCGTTCGCGTCGCCGCCGCTCCTGACGCTCGCCTTCGGCGCCGCCGGGTTCCGGCGCTGGGCGATGCGAGCGGCCGTGGCGGGCGCATGCGGGACGCTGGTCTTCTGGCACTACGTGGGCCTCTTGCCGATCAAGGGTCCGCGCCCGGTCACGGTGCATGCCGGTTTCACCAAGCTCTACCCGGCGCCTCACGCCGATCCGGATTTTCCGCTCGAGTACATGCGCGAGCTGGTGCTCTCCGAGGACGGGCGCTACCTGTTCACGGTGTTCGGCCCGAGCTCGGGGATCGTGCGGATCGATCTCGTCACCGGCCAGGCGCAGGTGATCGGTGTCCACGGGCTGGCGCGCTACCTGTGGCGCGATCCCAGCCGGGACGAGCTGGTGACGGTCGACTGGGATACCGGCGATTTCCTGACGTTCTCGGGAAATCCGTTCGAGCGCACGCGTTTGGTCAATCTGCTCCAGGGGCCGCGGATCGCACCGTGGGATTTCGCGGTGACGCCCGACCGGGTCTACGTGACCTTCCACGAGCATCCGATCCTCGCGGAATACGAGCGCTCCACGGTGGCCTTCGTCCGCGACCTCGACTTCAAGCAGCAAGGCTTCACCAAGTTCAACGCCGGGCTACTCGGGTTGCGCTACGACGCGGCGAGCGCCGCGCTCTACGCCGAGCTCGGCATGACCGACGCGAACGATCACTATCTGTTGCTGAAGGTTGATCCCGCGACACTGGCGGTGACCGACAAGGTGG
>CAZYWA010000363.1:0-8183 GCA_964650975.1 uncultured bacterium | reverse complement strand
AGCCAGAAGAGCTCACGCGGGCTGCGGTCGGCGGCGGCGATGCGCTCGGGTGTGAGTCGCCCGCCTTGCTCGACGACCACCACCCGGTAGCCCTTTTCCGCGAGCCTGAGCGCCGCGACGCTGCCGCCGAAGCCACTCCCCACGATCGCGGCGTCGTAGCGGTCGGCCATGGCGTTCGGGTGACTGGAGCGGTTGGGCGCCGCCAGGATAGCCGTGCCACTCGCCGGGCGCGCGCGGATCGGATTTGCTTCAGCACGCTCGCGTGCGATCCGCGCCGCCCCGTCCGATGAGCCCGTCGACCCACGCCGAAATCCGCCAGCTTGTCATCGACTGGCTGGACGACAACTTCCACTTCGGCGATGCCGCGAAGCTCGTGGCGAGCGACGAGTCGAGCTTCCTCGACAACGGCATCCTCGACAGCCTGGGCTTCGTGCAGCTGGTCCTGCACCTCGAAGACACGTTCCACTTCCAGATCGACCGCAAGGATCTGTCGCGCGAGAACTTCGACGGCCTCGGCAAGATCGTGCGCTACGTGATGGCGCACCCCAAATTCGGGAAGCCCGGTTGAGCGACGCACCCGTGTTCCAGCCGAGCGCCGAGCTGGTCGAGCGCTCGCGGATGACCGCATTCGCGCGGTACTGCGAGTTGGAGTGCGGGCGCTCGCTCCCCGGCTACGCGGAGCTGCACCGTTTCTCGGTCGAGTGCGCGGCGCTCTTCTGGGAATGCCTGCTGCGCTTCAGCGGCCTGGCCTTCGAGGGAGCCGCGCGGCCGGCGCTGGTGGGCGACGGGATCGAGCAGGCGCGGTTTTTTCCCGAGGTGCGTCTCAACTACGCGGAGAACTTGCTCGCGAGCGGGCCCGGTCGCGAGGACGATCGCTTCGCGGTGACGGCGTGTGGCGAGCGCGGGCAGCTGGCGCGGCTCACGCGCCGCGAGCTGCGCGATCGAGTGACCGGCGTCGCGCGAGCGCTCGCGGCGAGCGGAGTGCGGCCCGGCGATCGGGTGGTGGCGGTGGTGCGGAACGACCACCAGACCGCCGTGGCGTGCCTGGCGGCGGCCTCGATCGGAGCGACGTGGTCGTCGGTGTCCACGGACCTTGCCGCCGGCGCCGTGCTGCAGCGCTTCGGCCCGCTTCATCCCACGGTGCTCTTCGCGCATCGCGTCCTGGTGTCGCAGGGGCAGACGCGCTCGCTCGACGATCACGTCCGCGAGATCGCCGCCGGCCTGGGCTCCCTCGAGCGGCTGGTGTCGCTCGACCCGGAGCCGTTCCCCGCCGCCTCGAGTGGTGCCGCGCATTCGACCACCCTGGAAGCGCTCGCCGCGACCGGAACGGCCCTCGGTGCCGACGAGTCGTTCCCGTGGCGACGGCTCGAGTTCGACCATCCGCTCTTCATCCTGTTCTCGTCGGGTACCACGGGCGCCCCGAAATGCATCGTCCACGGCCAGGGCGGGACATTGCTCGAGCACTGGAAGGAGCTGGTGCTGCACTCGGCGCTGACGCCCGACGACAAGCTCTACTTCCACACCACGCCCGGCTGGATGATGTGGAACTGGCAGCTCTCGGCGCTCTCGGCCGGCACCGAGATCGTGCTCTTCGATGGGTCGGCGACCTTTCCGGCCGAGGACGCGCTGTGGCAGCTGGTGGGTCGCGAGCGCGTCACCGCGTTCGGCACCAGCCCTGCCTATCTCCAGCTGTGTCGCGATCTCGACATGCAGCCGCGCGACCGTGCGGGTCTCGAGTCGCTGCGCAGCATGATGTCGACCGGCTCGATCCTGCACGACCCGCTCTACGACTGGGTGCGAGAGCGAGTCGGCGAGCTGCCCCTGCAATCGATCTCCGGCGGCACCGACATCCTGGGCTGCTTCGTGCTCGGCAACCCGAACTTGCCGGTGCACCGCGGCGAGGCGCAGTGCGTGAGCCTGGGCCTCGACGTGCGCGCCCTCATGCCGGACGGAAGCTTCGGACCCGGGCCGGGCGAGCTGGTGTGCGCGCGCCCCTTCCCGTCGCGGCCGATCGGGCTCTTGGGCGACGAGACCGGCACGCGCTTCCACGGTGCCTATTTCGCGCAGAATCCCGGCCTCTGGACCCACGGCGATCTGGTGCAGCTCGGCGCCACCGGCGGCGCGCGAATCCTGGGCCGCTCGGACGGCGTCATCAACGTGCGCGGGATCCGCATCGGTCCCGCGGAGATCTACGGCGCGCTCGAGCACGTGCCCGAGGTGGCGGAAGGCATGGCCGTCGAGCAGGCGGCGCCGCGCGAGCCGGGCGGGAGCCGGATCGTGCTCCTGGTGGTGCTCAAGCACGGTCAGGTTCTCGACCGGGCGCTCACGATGCGCATCAAGAAAGAGATCAAGACCCGCACCTCGGCCGCCCACGTGCCCGCGGTGGTGGCGCAGGTGCCCGAGGTTCCGGTGACGCTCAACAACAAGCGCTCCGAGCGCGCGGCGCGCGACGTGCTGAACGGCGCCTGGCCGAAGAACGTGTCGGCGCTCAAGAACCCGGCGATCCTCGAGGTGCTGCGCGATCACCCCGAGCTGCGCGTCAAGACGGCCTGACGCGCCGCCGTCACGCGGCGAACCAGTCGAGCCGGTCGTCCCAGCCGTCGATCGCGGCGCGAATCCGCTCGCGCACGCTCGCCATCCCGAACGCGAAGAGCCGCACCGCGCCGGCGGGGCGCGCCGGTGCCGGACCGCGCCCGGGCTTCCACTCGTGCGCGCGCACCTCGAGGGCGCCCTCGTCGCGCAGCAGTTCCCGGAACCGCGCCAGCGTCTCGCCCACCGACACCAGCTCGATCGCTCGCTCCCGTGCCGGGCCGCGCACGAAGTAGTGCGCCTTGCAGCGGGCCAGCGATTCGAGGCGATGCCGGTCGCTCACCCGCGTGTCCTGCGCCGGATGCTGGCGCCAGCGGTAGAGCACGCGGGGCACGCGGCCGACCCGCGCGCCGACCGCGAAAGCGCGCATCCAGAAGCCGATGTCGAGCGGCCAGCGCTCGGGCTCCGAGAAGCCGCCGGCGCGTTCCACGAGCGCTCTGCGATAGAGACCGGTCTGCAAGAGCGCCGGGATCTCGACGAAGCGCTCGCGTGCCAGCTCGTCGGGCGCGACCAGGCGGTTTTGCCACGCGAGGTAACGGCGCATCCCGTCGGTCCGCCGTCCGAGGAGCGCGGCACGGCTCACGGCGCCGTCCCACTCGGGATGAGCTACGAGTGCCGCCGCCAGGCGCGACAGGCGATCGGGAGCGCATCGATCGTCGGCCTCCATGATCGCCACCAGCGGCGCCCGGCTGGCGGCCAGTGCTGCCGTGAGCGCGGCACCGATGCCGGCGCCCTCGGTCGCCACGACTCGCACTCGCGGGTCCTCGAAGGCGAAGCGTTCGAGCCAGGCGCGGGTGGTGTCGGTGGAGCGGTCGTCGACCGCCACGACCTCGACCCCGACTTCTTGCGCGAGAACGTCGGCGAGGGCGAACCGCACCCAGCGGCCCGCGTTCCGCGCCGGCAGCAGCACCGACACATCGGGCGTCCCGGTCACCTGGATCCTCGGACCACCAACTGGAACGATCCTTCGATTCCGAGGGGTTAGCACCGGCCGTCTGCTCTAGACTATCGCCTCTCGGCGCGCGGCCGTGGTACAACCGTCGAATGACTCGCCTTGCTGCACGTCGGGCGATCCTCGTGCTGTGGGTGACGCTCGCCGGCGCCGCCTGCGGAAGCTCGGGAGGGCCGTTACCGCTCGCTGTGGGTGCCAAGCCCGGCGTGGACGGCTCGGGCGTGGAAGTCCCCACCGTCGACGTGTCTGGACGCTGGCAGGGTAGGTGGTTTTCCAGCAGCGACCCGGCGACCGGGCTACTCGCGAACCTCACCCTCGCACAGAGCGGCAACGATTTTCAGGGCAACCTCAACGTCATCGGCGCCGAGCTCATCCCGGACACCCGCCCCATCAACGGCACCGTGTTCGGCACCAAGTTCGACGGCGACTTCGACAGCGGGCTCGGTGTGGCCGACTGCTTTGCCGACATCGTCGGCCGCCGCATGAACGGCACCTACCAGTTCCATGTGCCGTTCCAGAACGAGTTCGGCACGTTCAATCTGAAGCACGACTAATCTCGGGGGGCTTTTCAAGCCCCCCGCCCCGCCAAGAGCGCGGTCTTGGCGGGGCCCCACCCCCAAGTCGGCTCACTGCGTTCGCCGGGCGCCTCTCGGCGCCGGCACGAGATCCACGCGAGCAGTCGGTTCGGGGGGTGACGGCGAGTGAAGTGTCCCCGAACCGACTGACCAGGGGAACGCGTCAGGCGCTCCGAGAGGGTGTAGACGAAAGAAATTCAGCCGCTTGGATCAGCGGCCTGCGTGGCGGGAAATCGCTCGAGCGTCTGCGCCTGCTAGTCGGAGGGCTGCGGTCCCTCGCAGCCGCAGGCGTCCATCTTGGTTCAGACGCTGCGGACGCGAGGGACCGCGTCCCTCCTAACAGCACGAGATCGGTTCGAAGGAAGCGCTCCGGGCAATGATCCGATTCTGTCCACACCTTCTGAATTTCTCGGACTGCCTTTTCACGGCGGGGTCGAGGTCAGAGCGTCAGGGTGAAGTCTTCGACGAGGGCGCCGGGGAGGCGGGCGCTTTCGGTCGAGCGGGTTTCGTAGGTGCCGGTATCGAGGATCAGCTCGCGTTCGGTGGTGAGGCCGACCAGGTTTTCGCCCAGCACACGGTAGATCGTCTCGTCGAAGCGCATCACGTCGACCGGGGCGGTGATGGCGCCGTTTTCCACCCAGAAGGTGGCGAAGCGGGTCATGCCGGTGGTGCGGCAGGCGCTGCGGTCCGAGAAATTGCAGTACCAGAGGTTGCTGACGTAAAGGCCGGTACCCAGCTGCTCGAGCGCCTGGTCCGCCGGAATGGCGCCGCCCGCCAGCTCGATCGAGTGGGGCGCTTCGCTCGACGACGCGCCGTTGGTGGGAATGCCGTACTCGGCGGCGGATCGCGGCGACACCAGGCAGCCGGTCATGCGCCCGCCGCTCACCAGCGGGACGAGGTCGGGACGGATGAAGCCGGCGTCCTGGAAGTTGGGCGCGACACCTTCGCGAGTGTTCTCGGTGATCTCGATCGACGAGCTGAGCGCCGCCTGATCCTCGGCGAGCCGGATGAGCGGCGTCGTCTTGGTGCGCACCGCGCGCATGCTGAAGCCGCCCCAGCACAGGAGCTCCACCAGCTCGCGCACCGCAGCGGGAGCCAGGTACACGCGGTAACGCCCGGGGCGGAGCGTGCGCGACGGCCGGGCGAGCGCCGCCAGCTGCTCGCACGCGGTGCTCGACTTGCGCCGCAGCTCCTCCTCGCGCCACTGGAAGCCGGCGTAGCTGGTCTTCACCGCGCGGTCGTCGCGCTGGTAGAGGCTCCAGTCGAGATGGAAGCTCTCGGTCGAGTGCCAGTTGCGCTGGCCGAACGAGCTCGCGAAGCCGGAGTGGATCGGCCCGGCTGCGTAGATGCCCACCAGATCGCGGCCGCGGCCGATCTCCTGGATGGCGGCGGCCGCCGCGGCGCCGTCGGGGAGCTCGCCGCGCGACACGCTCTCGCTCGATTGCGGTTGCTCCGAATAGAGCAGGAACGGATCGTCGCGCAGGAACGGACGCGTGGCGCGCAGCTCCTCGATCGCATGCGCGAGCCGCGGCCGGTCCGATTCCAGATCACCGCTCAGGGTGATCTCGCTCGACGAGTGGCGGCGCCCCTCGATCAGGTCGATCGAGAGGTAGGACTGCACCACGGTGCCGGCCTGGCGGATCTCGCCGCGGTTGAAGCGCACGAAATCCGACTCCTCGCCGTTGAAGCTGGCGAGGTAGATCTCGTTTCCGCGCAGCAGCTTCTCGATCTCGGCGGCGATGGTGTGGAAGTAGGCCTGCATGCGCGGGTGCTCACGCTCCGCCGAACACGTCGACGCCGGTGAACTTGCACGGCGGGCTCGCGTGGCCCACCCGGATGGTCTGGTTGGGCTCGCCTTTCCCGCAATAGGGCGTGCCCAGAACCTCGACCGTGCCGGCGTCGCCGACGCCCGCGAGGCTCCGCCAGAACGTGGCCGAGACGCCGCGGTAGTTGGGGTTCTTGAGCACCTGGCCGAGCTGGCCGTCCTGGATCCGGCGAGCCCGCTCGCAGCCGAACTGGAACTTGTTGCGCGAGTCGTCGATCGACCACGAGCAGTTGGTCTCGAAGTAGACGCCGTCCTCGACCGAGCCCACCAGGTCCTGGAACGACGACGTTCCCGGCTCGATGTTGAGGTTCGCCATGCGGTCGATGGGCGGCCGGTTCCAGCTAGCGGCGCGGGCGTTCGCGACACCGGGCACGCCCGCGCGGGTCTGCGAGGTGAGCGAGCCGAGCGGCCGCTCGAGCACGCCGTCACGGATCAGGTACTGCTTGGTGGCCGGCTGGCCGACGTCGTCGAACGCGTAGCTCGCGAGCTCGCCGGCGCGGGTCGGGTCGAAGGTGACGTTGAGCAGCTGCGAGCCGTAGCGGTAGCTGCCCAGCATGGCGAGGGTCACGAAGCTGCGTCCCGCGTAGTTGCGCTCGTCGCCCAGGATCCGGTCCAGCTCGAGCGGATGACCGATCGACTCGTGGATCTGCAGGATCATCTGGTCCGGCGCCAGCACCAGGTCCATGGTGCCCGAAGGACAGTTGGGTGCGTCGAGGAGCTCGAGGGCCTCCGCCGCGATGCGCGGCGCCGCGTCCCGAAATCCGATCTGGTCGAGCACCTCGAGACCGCCTTGCCGGCAATGCTGTCCGGCGCCGAAGGTGCGGGTCTGGGTCTCGGCGTCGCAGTTGGCCGCGGCGCGCAGCTCGGGCACCAGATACTCGAAGCGCTGCAACACGTGGCCGCCGTTGGTGGTGACGTGCAGCATCTCGGTGTCGGTGTGCCAGAGGCCCGCGGCCCAGTCGGCGATGGCTTCGTCGATCTTCAGCCGTTCGCACTCGCGCACCAGAATCTCCAGCTTGTCGCCGAGCGGGGTCTCGGACCACGGCTGCGTGACCACGCTGCGAAATTCGCCGGTGTGGGCGCCGGCCGGAGGAGTGGCGAACGCCGCGATCGCGCGGCCTCGCGTCGACGACGCCCACGCCGCCGCGCGTCGCGCCGCCTCGCGCAAGCCGGAGGTGGTGAGGTCGGAGGTGGCGGCGTAGCCCACGCCGCCCCGGTCGATGACGGTGATCATCGCGCCCAGATCCTCGCTGCGCTCGACCGGCTGCACGACGCCGCGGCGAACCTCGAGATGCTCCTGCCGCTCGCGCAGATAGCGCAGCGAGCAGAACTGCACGCTGGGAACGATGTCGCGAAAGCGCCGGGCGAGGGTCTCGATCATGCGCGCCCATTGTAAGGGCTCGCACGCCGATCTGCGTGCGCTATCTCGGATGGATCGTGAAGCTTCGCGCGGGCTCGCCACTCGCGAGCTGCTGCACCACGCGAATCTCGATCGGTCCATCGGCCGACGGCTCGGCGTCGAGCCCGACCTGGCACGCCGACGTCTCCCAGGGCTGAGCGAAGCGATCCACGTAAGCTCGCTTGGCCGGATCGCGCGGATTGGGTTCGGACGCGTGCCGTTGCGCGACGCAACGGATCGCCGCGATCTCGGGCCATGCGGTGCCCATGTCGCCGCAGCTCGGCTGATGGTCGGCGGCGCGCGTCACCCGCGTGAGCTCGCTCGCCAGCTCGCCGTCGAGCGCGTGGTAGAGCGCGTCGCAGGCCTCGGTGCGCGTGACCTCGCGGTCCGCGCGGACCTGCGGCGCCCACACGGCCGCGACCGCTCCAAGCACCGCCAGTGCAACGAGCGGCATCCATCGAGAGGACCCTCTGACAGGATTTGCCGCGACCCCTGACGTCGGTGCTTCCCCGGGCTCGGTTGGCCGAGCAGCTTCGTCTTTCATGCGGATCCTGCGCCCGGACCTCGAGAACCTGGCTCGAAACGTGCCAAAGGCTGGGCATCATTCACGATCTCGTCATGGCTCCGTGGGCGGCGGCCTGGCAGGCGCGCGGGCGCGGGCCACCTCTCATGGCGTCCAGCACGCACTCCGCGACAACGCCCTGATTCAGGGCCGCGGCTCTCGCCTTCACCACTGCATCGAATGTGCCGAACCGTGATCACGAAGGTTCCACGGGAGGCTTTTCAAGCCCCCGCCCCGAAAAAAGTGCGACCTGACTATCCGGTTAGCTCCACGGCATACAA
>CAZYWA010000362.1:0-8214 GCA_964650975.1 uncultured bacterium | reverse complement strand
CAGGTTGTCGCCCGGAATCGGTCGCACGTAGCATGCGCTGGCACTTCTCCTCATCCGTCTCATCCGAACGGCGAGCTGAATGGCGTCCCGATCGAAGGCTGGCTCCTCCCGCGGCGCGGCTTCCTCCAAGGGCCGGAAGCAGAGCCGCGAGCGAGGAGCCGCGGGGACGCGAGCCGCCCGCAAACCGATCGAGCGTCGCCCCGCGGAACCGGCGCAAGCCGAGCCCGCGACGTCCCGAGCGGCGGGCCAGGAACCCGCCGCTGCCGGCAACGCCGGCCCCATCGCGATCGTCGGGGTGGGTGCCTCGGCCGGCGGGCTCGACGCGTTCAAGCGCCTGCTCGGCGCCATGCCACCGGCCAGCGGCATGGCGTTGGTGCTGGTCCAGCACCTCGCCCCCACGCACACCTCGCTCCTGCCCGAGCTCTTGGCACCGGTGACGAAGATGAAGGTGCTGGGGGTCGAGGACGGAATGCGGGTCGAGCGCGACCACGTTTACGTGATTCCACCCAACCGGTACCTGTCCATCGAAAGCGGGCGCTTGCACCTGGCGGGACCGCTCGACCGGACCGGCCCGCCCACCACGATCGACTCGTTCTTCCGCTCGCTCGCCGAGGATCAAGCACAGCGCGCCATCGGCATCGTGCTCGCGGGCGTTGGGTCGGAGGGCGCCAATGGGCTGCGCGCCATCAAGGCCCACGGCGGCGTGGCGCTGGCGCAGGATCCGTCCACCACCGCCCACGACGGCATGCCGCGGAGTGCCATCGCCACCGGTGTCGTGGACCAGGTGCTGACGGTGGAGCAGATGCCGGGCGCCCTGGCTCGCTACGTTCAGCATCCCTACGTCCAGGACGCCACCGCGGAGCCGCACACCGAGCGGGACCGCGAGCTCCACACCATCGTCGCGCTGCTGCGCACCCGCGCCCGCGCCGACTTCGGCTCCTACAAGAAGAGCATGCTGGCGCGGCGCGTGGAGCGCCGCATGGGGCTCAAGGGGATCGCACGCCTCGAGGAATACGCCCAGCTGCTGCGCTCGGATCCGGCCGAGGTGGATGCGCTGTGCGCGGATCTGCTGATCCGCGTGACCGCATTCTTCCGCGAGCCCAAGTCCTGGAACGCCGTGAGCGAGCTCGCCCTCGAGCCGATCGTGGCGGGTGCCGCGGACCTGCCGGTCCGGGTCTGGACACCGGGATGCGCCACCGGCGAGGAGGTTTACTCGCTGGCGATGCTCCTGACCGAGCGCTTCAAGCAGGCGGAGAAGCCCGTCAACGCGGTGATCTTCGCCACCGACGTCGATTCCGAAGCGCTCGCGATCGCGCGCGCCGGGCGCTACCCGGCGAGCGTCGCGGCCGACGTGTCCCCCGGGCGCCTGGAGCGCTTCTTCACCCGCGAGGACCACCACGTGGTGGTCAAGAAGGAGGTCCGCGAGCTGGTGGTGTTCGCCCCCCAGAACCTGATCGGCGATCCGCCCTTCTCGAAGCTCGACCTGGTGGTGTGCCGGAACGTGCTCATCTACCTCGAGCCCGAGATGCAGCGGCGGGTGCTGGGGCTCTTCCACTTCGCGCTGCGCGACGGCGGGCTTTTGTTCCTGGGCGGAGCCGAGACCGTCGGGCCCCAGCACGGGACCTTCGAGATCGTCTCGAAGAAGGCGCACCTCTACCGACGCATCGGCCCCAGTCGCCAGGACCTGCTCGACCCGCCCGGGCGCCGGCCGGGATTCTGGACCGCGACGCCGCAGCCGGTAGCGGTCCCAGGCGCGCGACACGAGCGGATCGCCGCCGCCGCGCACGAGCTCTTGGTCGACCGGTTCGCCCCGGCCGCGGTGCTGGTGGAGCGGCGCGGCGAGATCCTGCATTTCTCCGGGGCCACCGAGGCGTTTCTCATCCAGCCCAAGGGGCCGCCCACTCGCAACCTGATGGAGCTTTGCCGCGATGGCTTGCGCAGGAAGGTGCGCGCCGCGTTTCACCGGGCGATCCGCGACGACCAGCCGGCGACGGTGGCCTGGAGCAGCGGAGGGCCCGAGCGCACGGTGGTTCGAGTCACCGTGGAGCCGCTCAGCGCTCCGAGCGATCTCGCCGGGCTGGTGCTCGTCACGTTCGAAGCCGGTCCGGAGCGAACCGAGGCGGGGCGGGCGAGCGCCGTCGAGGTGGTCGAGGAGAGCATGGTGCACCAGCTCGAAGAGGAGCTGCGTCTCACCCGGGACGATCTGCGCGCCAGCCTCGAGCAGCTCGACAGCTTCAACGAAGAGCTCAAATCCGCCCACGAAGAGGCCATCTCCACCAACGAGGAGCTGCAGTCCACCAACGAGGAGCTCGAGACCTCGAAGGAGGAGCTGCAATCGCTGAACGAGGAGCTGAGCACCGTCAACGCCCAGCTCGAGTCCAAGGTCGTGGAGCTCGAGGCGACCCGCGACGACCTCCAGAACCTGCTCTCCTCGAGCGATCTGGCGACGCTCTTCCTGGACCGCAACCTGCGCATCAAGAAGTTCACGCCGGCCATGACACGGCTGATGCGGCTGATCGCCAGCGACTGCGGCCGCCCGCTCGCCGACTTCGGCCAGGAGATCGCGAACGGCGGCCTCGCCGCCGACGCCGAGGCCGTGCTGCGCGACCTGGCGCCCATCGAACGCGAGGTCGCCACTGCCGGCGGCGACTGGTACGCGCGGCGCGTGCTGCCCTACCGCACCACCGACGACCGCATCGAAGGCGTGGTGATCACGTTCGCGAACATCACCCACCAGAAGCGCGTCACGGCCGCGGCGCGCGGCGCCGAGGCGTACGCCCAGTCGATCGTGGACACCGTGCGCGACGGCCTGCTGGTCCTCGACGAGCACCAGGTCGTGGTATCCGCGAGCAAGTCGTTCTACCAGATGTTCCAGGCCGGGCCGGACCAGACCGTCGGACGGCCGCTCCCCGAGATCGGCGGCGGCCAGTGGGACATCCCGGCGCTCGGCACCATGCTCGACGACATCCGTTCCGACGACGGCGAAGTCCATCGCTTCGTGCTCGAGCGCGAGCTGCCCGAGAGCGGCCTCCAGTCGGTGGCGTTCGTGGCGCGGCGGCTGGTGACGGATATCGAGCATCCCGGCCGGATCCTGGTCGCGATCGAGGACATCAGCGAGCGGGTCCGCCTGGAGCGCGAGGAGCAGAGCCTTCGCGAGGAGATGGATCGCCGGACCGGCGCCAGCATCGCGGCGCTCGAGAGGGCCAACGCGCGGCTCGAGGAGGAGATCGGCGAGCGCGTGGCGCTCGAGGAAGAGCTGCAGCGCATCGTCGACTCCGAGCAGCGCCGCATCGGTCAGGACCTGCACGACGAGATCGGCCAGGACCTCACGGCGATCAACTACCTGGTCCACAACCTGCGCGATGCGCTCTCCGAAGCGGGCCGTCCCGAGATCGCCGCCGCGGACAAGGTCGCGACCCAGGTGGTGCGCGTGCACCAGCGGCTGCGCGCGGTCACGCGCTCGCTGGTCCCGCTGCAGCTCGAGAGCCAGGGGATCCGCCAAGCGCTCGAGAGCCTCGCCGAGGACCTGAGCTCGATCTACGGCGTCAGCTGCGAGGTCGAGCCCGATGGCCAGTTCGACGTCACCGACCCGCTCTGGGCGACCAACCTCTACCGCATCGCGCAGGAGGCGCTGACCAACGCGGTCAAGCACGCCCGGCCGCATCGGATCCGAGTGCGGCTTCACGCCGACGACGGGACCTCGGTGCTCGAGGTCAGCGACGACGGCACCGGCATCGGCGGCGCCGACCAGTCGCCGGGCCGGCTCGGAACCCAGATCATGCGGCACCGCGCGCGCCTCATCGGCGGTGAGCTCACGATCGGACCTGGAACGAACGGCGGGACGCTGGTGCGATGCGTGGTACCGGCAGCGAGGGGAACCGCATGAGGCTGGAAACGAACGAGCGGAAGCGGGTGCCCGCGCGGGTGCTCATCGTGGACGATCACCCGCTGGTGCGCGAGGGCCTGGCCGCGCGCATCGCGCGCTACCCGGACCTCGAGCTGTGCGGCGAGGCCGAGGACGTCCCGGGCGCCATGACCGCCGTGGCCTCGCTCGACCCGGACGTGGTGATCGTGGACCTGTCGCTCAAGCGCGGCGACGGGCTCGACCTCGTGAAGCGGCTTCACCTGCGGAAGAATCCCGTGGCCGTCCTGGTCTCGTCGATGCACGACGAGATGGTCTACGCGGAGCGGGTCCTCGAAGCCGGAGCGCTCGGCTACGTCGACAAGCAGGAGGCGCCCGAAAAGCTCATCGAGGCCATCCGCACGGTGCTCGCCGGAAAGGTCTACCTGAGCGCCCGCATGACCGAGCGGCTGGTGGCGCGCCACGCCCGCGGTCAGCCGGGCGAGACTCCCTCGCCGGTCTCCTCCCTCACCGACCGCGAGCTCGAGGTGTTCCGCCTGATCGGCGGCGGCCTCACCACCCGCGAGATCGCCGAGCGGCTGGGGCTCAGCGTCAAGACCATCGAGTCGCACCGCGAGAACGTGAAGAGCAAGCTGCGCGTGCGGAGCGCCGCGGAGCTGACCCACACGGCCGTGCAGTGGGTGATCGCGAATCCCTGAACGGCTCGCCGGGAAGCGCTCTCCCGCCGATCGACGCGATCGTCCGCTTCGGCTGCGAGGGACCGCAGCCGTCCGAGTGCCGTTGCTGTCGTTCGGAGGGACGCGGTCCCTCGCGTCCGAAGCGTTCGAATGGGTCGATCCTCCGATCCCGCGGCCCGTGGCGTGAACACGCCACGGGAGTCTCCCTAGCTGAAATCGGGGAGCGGCCCGATGGGAAGTGTCGCTGGCGGCGCCTAGATTCACGGCGCTCGCGACACCCTCCGGTTGCTCGCTGCTCGCACGTGAACCCCACCGATCGCCGCCACCATTCGCCCGGACGCCAGTTGATCGAGGCGTGCGTTCGCGACGTGATCGTGGCGCAGCTCGGAGTCGACCCCGCGCGGCTCGGCCCGAGCACGCGGCTCGCCGACGATCTGGGCGCCGACTCGCTGGACCTGATCGAGATCGTGCTCGGTCTCGAGGCCGCGTTCGACCTGGAAATCGCCCCGGAGCTGGAAGTGGCGCCGGAAATTCACACGGTCGCCGACACCGTCGAGCTGGTGCTGCACCAGATGCGGCTCGGCGGCTCGACCTAGAAGGAATGCTCGGGCACGGCATGCGACACCCTGTGTGCGACCCCGTGCGCGACCCGAGCCCCGGGCCTCCTCCGCGGCGCCCCTTTCCCGCCGTCGCCGTGCCTCTCGACGTGGCCGCGGCCCGGCGCGAGCGGCTGCGCGTGCTGTGCCTCGCGGACGATGCCGACCACGCGGAGTTGGTGCGTTTCGCGCTCGAGCGGATTCCCGGGTTCGCGGTCGAGTTCGAGTGCGAACGCATGCTCTCGAAGGCCGTCGAGATTCCGGCGGTGTCGCACGTCGACGCGGTGTTCATCGACGTGGGTCCGCGCATCGTGAGCTCGCCGCGCCTGGCGCTTCCCACCGAGGTGGCGCTGGCGCGCAGCATCCGCGAGTGCGGCTACGGCGGGTTGCTGGTGGTGCTCACGGTCGACGACGACCCCGCCACGGTGTCGACGCTGAAGGAAGCCGGCGCCGACGCCTGCTTGCGGCGCCGCGACTCGAGGCCGGAGCTGCTCGAGCAAGTGCTCCGCGCCACGCGCGATCCGATCGCCCACCTCGAGCCGCACGGGGCACCCGGCACCTCCGAGCTCCGTCGGGCGCCCGGGCCGGGGTCGGCCGCGGCATTCGCGGCCGAGATCGCGCACCAGCTGCGCCAGCCGCTGCAAACCATCGGGCTCGAGGTGGCGCTGCTGCGCGCCGACCCCGTCTCGAGCCAGGTGCGGCAGTCGATCGACAAGATCGAATCGCAGGCCTGGCGCTGCGAGCGAATCCTGCGCCGTGCGCTCGCCATCGCGCGGGCGCGCCGTACGGACCCCGCGCCTCGCTCGCTCGACGAAGCCGTGCGCGCGGCGGCGGCCGCGGCCCGCTGCTTCGCCGCGCGCGCCGTCCTGGTCGTCGAGGAGCTGGGTACGGATCTGCCGCTCACCGCCGTCGAGCCCGCCGCCGTCGAGCAGTCGGCGCTCGAGCCGCTGATCCACGCCATCGAGTCCGCCGGGACGGCGGGGCCGGTCACGGTGCGCACCAGCGCGGCCGCCCGCGGCGTGCGGCTCACCGTGGAAGACGCGGGCGCTCGCGAGAAACCGAACGGCGAGCCGCTCGGTGACGCCCCGCGGGCGATTTCCGCCTCCGGAATGGGGCTCAGCCTGGTGCACCGGCTCGTGCAACGAGTGCAGGGCACGATCGAGGTTCGGAGCGGTCGCGATCTCGGGACCTCGGTGTCCGTCGAGCTGCCGGTCGCGGTCACGCCGGCGCTCCTCGATCCCGCGACAGCGTGAGCGGAGTCGTGAGGACCGAGACCGTCCCCGCGCCCGCTCGCCGGATGACCCGGCCCACGGCGCTCGAGCGGGACGTCACGCCACAGATCGCCATCATCGGCGCGAGCACCGTGCTTGCGCGAATGGTGCGCCGCTACCTCGAGGAGGCCAGCTTCGAGGTGCGCGAGGTCGAGGACGCTCGTGACTGGCTCGACGCCCCGAGCGGCCCACCGCCCGCGCTCTTGATCTGCGACGTCGACCTGGTGCGCGGCGACGGTGTCGCGTTCCTGGCCGAGCTGCGGGCGAACGGGAGCGAAATCCCGGTGATCGTCTGGTCGCACGACGTCTTCGCCCACCCGGAGCACGCGCGGCGATCGCTCGCTCGCCTGGGCGTGCGAATCGCTCTCCCCAAGCCCTTCGGCATCGGCATGCTGCTCGCCGCCGTCCGCGAGGCGCTGGAAGAGAGCTGATCCACACCGCTTCACAGGCGGCGCAAAAACGAACTAGAAGGAGAACTGGGTCATGACGGCATCCGAATCCTCGGGGAGCAACGGGTCGAACGGTCGAGCGGCAGCGAGCAAACAGAACGGGAGGAACCGGCGCGGCAAGCGCACCCGCGGGATCGAGAGCCCGATCGCGATCCCGCTCGAGATCCTGCGGCGCCACGGGCAGAACCTCTCGAGCCAGCTCGGCCGCATCGCCACGGCACCCGCCGACGGTATCCGCGAGAAGGCGACGGCCATCCGCACCGACCTCGAACGGCGACTGAGCGAGCAGCTCGGCCAGGCGCTCGACCGATTCGGGATCCCGACCCACGCTCGGGTCGCGAGCCTGGAGCAGGAGATCGCGCGCGTCAGCAGCCAGCTCGACGAGCTCGAGAAGCGCGCGGGCGCGCGAGGCGCGAGGGCGCGTCGCGCGGCGCACGCGACGCCGTGATCCGCGCCGCAACCCGCGGCAACGTGGTCAGCTGAGCGCCAGCCCGCTCGACGCTCTCGAGCGGTTAGGGGAATCCCCCAAAGCCCCCAGGAGCGAAGGGATCGAGTGCGGCAGCGAGTTCATCGTCCGGCTGCCCGCGGCGGTCGACGGCGTTCGCGTGCAGCCGGCGAGCGCAGCGCACCGCGCCGAGGCGGACGCCGCGGCCGCGACGCGAATCCTGGTGGTCGACGACAGCGAGGACAACGTCGAGAGCCTCGCTGGACTGCTGCGGGTCATGGGTCACGAGGTGCGCACCGCGCGCGACGGTGTGGAGGCCGTTCGGGCCGCCTCGGAGTACCTGCCGCGGGTGGTCTTCCTGGACATCGGCATGCCCAACATGGACGGGTACGCGGCCGCGCGCCGCATTCGCGCGCACGCCTGGGGCCGGAAGATGGCGCTCATCGCCATGACCGGATGGGGCAAGGACGAAGACAAGCGACGCTCCGCGGCCGCCGGTTTCGACTCGCATCTGGTGAAGCCGGTCGATCCCGCGGAGCTCGACCGGATCCTGGCCGGGATCCACGACCGCGGCTGAGCCCGATCCCGCATTTCGCCGGAGCGCGGGGAAATCCGCATTCAGCTCCTCGAATGAAATCGGGAAGTGACTAGGTGTGCATGCAAAATATGACGTTTTTCGATGTTGTTCGGTTACATCGGATGAAAGCATCCAGTTACCGGTCCTGCGCGAACTAACGCACTTTAATTGTCAGTAAATCTTGCAAGCCGACGATTTTGCTTTCACCACTTTGCGGACTCGAAACTCCCGCCATTTCGCACCGCGCGGGTTCGTTAAGGGTTGCGCCGCGAGCGTGAAGGAGAGTACCGTCTCTTTCACCCTTCGCATTGCCTGACAATCGTTCGGATCGATAGAG
>CAZYWA010000361.1:0-8229 GCA_964650975.1 uncultured bacterium | reverse complement strand
AATCTGTAACCCATGTACCTGGACTAATTTGTTACCTATGTCCCCGGCCGCTCAGTTCTGCGCTACCGCGGCGCCCCCCGTGATGCACCGACGAGCCGCCGTACCTCGTCAGCGAGGTCGGCAATGCTGTCGAGTCTGCGCCAAGGCGCCAGAGATGCACGAACCGTCTTGTCGTACCGCTCACTGTCTTCTCCGACTGCGGCCTCGTTCGAGAACCTGGGAAGCTCGTCTTCGCGCCCTCGAACATGAATGTGGCGAAAGAGCACATCCACGGGAGGTTTCGAATAGAGAAATGCGTCCTCTGCGGTGCGGATGACGCGCGCACGCTGAAGCACGGTCAGAAGTGGATCCCGAAACCAATCGCACGCAAAGACAGCGCCGTCCGCAACGACATGTCGCTCATCCTGACGAAGGCCGGGTACGACTTGGTCAAGGACGGCGTCCTGCGCGTCAGCAACGGTTGCCGCATCACGCTGGTGCTTCGGCCACTTCGACCAGTCATTCCTATCTTCGTATCGGATCTTCGGCCACTTCCTGCGAAGCGTGGTAGCGAAAAGGTGGTCGCCATCGAGCCGGGCAGCATGCTTCGGAAACATCTGCGCCGCAGTGGTCTTGCCACTACCACGGAAGCCGATAAGAAAAATCAAGAGTGCCAAAGCGGTCCTCCCAGCGCGGCGGCCATCTCTGATGCGCAGAACGCCCCGCTAAGCTGCGGCCACGGACCACCACGCGATCATACACCGCGCACCGCGCGTGCTGTCAGCTTCAGCGACGAGTTCGGCCTACCCTTTGCTACCACTCTGCGGCGCCTTCGCTGTTTGTGAGCCGCCGGCGTCCGGTCCCGATCCTTCTTCATCATCGCTTGGATCGCTCGCAAGATGTCACGGGAAGCGCAGTTGGGTCGGCCTGGAATCTCTTGGACGGGAGCGAATGCTGGCAGGTCCGTTTTCTTCCGGACGAACCTTCGAACCGAATCGCGACGCAACCCAACACGCTCCTTCCAAAACAACTCACAGCCATGACGGAGCGGTTCGAGAACAATATCCAGGTGGTGAATGCCCACGAATCGACACCGGACGAGTTGATTCTTCGGATTTAGGTAGCGCTGATTTTCGAATCGGCCGAGGGCCAGGGCCTTGCGGAATGCCTGTTCTCGGTTCCGAGCCGCCACCAGGACAGTGTTGAGATGAACGACACTCCGTCTATAGCCAGACACGCGAATTTCAACGACTAGCGTCGCGGTGAACCAGTCCGCGTCATTCGGGCAGTACGCCACGCGCATCCTCAATTGGGTCGAACGGCCGCGTTCACCTGCGGCCACTGACTAGCACGTGATCCAGACGAGGGCCAGCCCGCGTGCCGTCAGGTGCAGCGCATGGTTCTGCCGATATTCGGCAAGCCCTTCGAGTAGCGGCTCATTCTGGCTGCGGATCCGCCCCCCACGATTCCAATTCCAAAGTCGTGCTCTCAACATCGGCGCCAGTGATCTTCGTCGAGAGCACCATGCCCACGTCCCGTGCGTAAAACCGGCGTTCAGTTGCGACGACATCCCGCTGCCCGAGCAAAGGCACTTCCACGACGAGGCAGTCTCGAAATGCGCCAAGGGGCAGCTTCACGTCAGCAAGGCCAACGAGTCTGGCGCCGACTCGCACGCCGTTCGCGATGGTCATCCACAATGCGTCAGCTCCGAGTGTCCGGGGCATCTCGAGGATCCGTGGTCCGGCGAGGGCGAGCGAAGGGTTGTCACTCTGGTCGTCGGTAACGATCAGGACGCCGTCAACAGCGCGAGGGTCGATGATCGTTCGTGAGAGCAGACGTTCCGAACCGGTGCCACCCACGATTCGGATCTCGCGTGCGCGACGGTTCTGTTGGCTAGGGCGAGTAGCCAGCGTTGGCCAGAACACGATGCGATGTCGATAACGCTGCGCCGAGGGCGCTCGATAGAGCCAGGTTCTTCCGATTGAAACAGGATCAAACTCCACGCTGTCGACTACCACAGCAGGCGCCAGCGGCTGGATGACGCCGTGCCGGGTGCTGGATGCGTAGCCTGGATATGGAAACACGACCATAAGGATCAACGTCACAAAGCCGATGCGGAAGATCCTCATCGGGACCACGGCCGGACTCGGGCTCAAGCGGTGGCAGAACCCAAGGCTCTCCTGCTGCGCCTGACTACCACGCGACCCAGGCGATCGCCACCACGGGTGCCGTCAGATGCAGCACTACGTCGCAAGACGACGATTGCGATCAGCGCGGTGACCAAGCCCGGACCGGGAAGGCCGGCGGCGTCGTCCGCAAGACTGCCGCCGATCAGCGCCGCGTTCATCGCGGATTCCGACAACCGGGCTTCCATTCTCGACATCCTGGGCGACCGTCGACATTCGTCGCGGCAGGTCTCCCGCGCGGCGTCCCCTGGGTCGAGGCATCGGAGAGCGACGGTGGCCTCGTCGTGGAGCGTAGGGTCGGGATCTGCAACGACCTGTTCCAGAGCGATCCGCGCAGGTTCATTCGGCGCCTCGATGCATCGCATCGCTGCAGCCGCCGCGCGGCGAGTGACCACACTCGTGGCCTGGAGCGCGTGGATGACTCTCGCAGTGTCCCCGGGACGAGTCCACCGAAGCAGCCGCGCTCCGGCGCGCGCGATCGACTCGTCCGGATCGTCGAGAAGGGGCGCCACGAGCCGGGCCGGAGTCGGCACATCGGCGTTGTAGGCTCGCAAGACAAGCGCATCGACCGCGCTGCGCCGAGCGTCGAGATCAACGTCGTGACTCCGGATGATCGCGAGCGCGCGCACCATTCCGGCCGGTGCCGTGCTACCGGTATCGACCCACAAGCCCAGAGCGTTCGCGCGTACCTGTGGCTCAACGGCCGTCATTGCCTGATACGCAGCGGCTCCGTACGTCGCCGGCCAGAAGGCAACGCTCGCGCGCATCACGTCGAGCGCACGCCCGCGCACGACAGCATCGGCATCGCGGGACCCAGCCAGCAGCCAGGGTGCTGCGGACCACCCACGGGGACCGAGATCCGCGAGCGCCGCTAGCCCTCGCAACCGCTCCTCTCGAGCGGCGCCGCCAAGCTGCCGGACCGGAGCAGCGACAAGCCACCCTTGACGTAAGATCAGCGCCGCGACGACGAGGCCGAGGACGTGACCGCCCGAGCGTCGATGGTTGCGCAATGCGAGGAGCCCGAGCCCGCCCGCCAGGGCCACTGCGATCAACATGGGGGTAACGATGAGTTCCGGGTACTTCGCGCCCGGCGCGAGGTCCCACGCGTTTGTCGACCAGATCACGAGACCGCAGCCCACACACCCACCGAGGGCCATCGCAATGAGCGGCAGCCGACTGCTGCGATACGCGGGCGCGCCATCGGTTCCCCGTGCTAGCCCGCTCGCGATGCGAGGGTCGTTTGCCCGAAATCGGTGGGACCAGCCGAGGGCGACGCAGCCGCCAGCCGCGGCGCCAATCCGAATCGACGTGAATCCCCACGGGTAGAGTCCGCCATGCATTCCAAGGCCAGCGACCGCTCCCGCCAGAAGTGCCGCCGCTGTCCAGACCGGACTGCCGAGCCAGACGCCCACCATCCCTGCGATCGCCACCGGCGGCACGGCCGCTTCCCACGACGCGAGCCATCGCTCGAACCAACGCGTGGAGCAACCACCCGGCGACGGGCTTGGGATTAGAGCCTGGGCGGTGGCCCACGACAGGTACGCCACGAAGATGCCGATTACCGCACCCTTAAGCGAGTCGCGCACCCACCTCGTGTCCATCACCCGGTGAGTAGCACGCGCTCCTGACTCCGAGGAAACGGACCACCTAAATGCCGCACCGCGAGAGCGAGCGCTATGACGCAGTCGTCGTGAATGCCGCGAAGGATGGTCACCCTCAGAACCCTCTCAACCACTCCAGCATGACCCAGAGTGCCTCCCAACCGCGATGGCCCTTGAGATCCTCCTTCGTCATCCCCCGCCGAACAGCTCCTCGCAGAGCCTCCCCCTGCTGCAGCTCCGCCTGTAGAAACGACACCTCCCGTGTGACCTCGAGTGTGCGAGAATTCCCCCATACGAGTGCGATGTCGAGCACCACGTCCGTCTCGACGTCCGGTCCGTTCCGCACCAACGCGGTGTTCGGCGGCGACGTCTCGAGGTCGACACAGAACAAGTCGGTGGCCATCGCCTGCTGGATGAAACTGATCGCGCCACCCACCGACTTTGCCACTGGGGTGGTCCGGCACCAGGTCGCGAAGCCGTAGACCACCCAGTTCTCCAGCCAGCCGGAACGCGTTCACCACCGAGTGCTTCGTCGCCCACGCGAACGGATCCTGCTCGTCGGCATCGAGGTAGTCGCGGATGTCGAAGACCGGCACCACCGTCAGCCACCGGCCGGACGGGGACTTCACGCTGAAGTAGTCCCCGACCACGTCCTCGATGTCCTTCCGCTTCCCGACCGGGCACGGGAGCCGCAACGCCCGGTACAGGTTCGCCAGCGCACGCTCCCCGAACACCACCACCGCTTCCCGGGTCCGGTCCTGCTGGAGCTGGTCTCGCAGCGCCTGAACACAGGGCTCGTAGAGTTCCGGCGCCGGATCCATCGCCGCCGGCGGCATGCACCAGTACCCGTACCGGATCGGCACCGCCGGCAGCCCCGCCTCCTTCACGGCGCGCGCTACGTACCGCGCCGCCGACCCCGTCGCCTGGTACCCGTTCCAGATCTCGCCCGCGTCCGGGAACGGTAGCAGCGCCATTACACGCCCCACCGACCCGGCACCCACCCGCGGACCGGATCGGCGCACCAGCCTCCGCCCGCTCTCGCCCCTCGTAGCGCCCACCAGGGACGTCTCCCAGAGCGGACACTTCGTACACCGAACATCATCCCGATCAAGCTTCCGCTTGCCTGCTACGACGTCCTCGACATCCTCCAATCGATGGGAGGGGGTCGCCATCACGTACGCATCCGGATGGTATCGACTTCCTCACGCGAGTACCCTAAGGATTTGGCCGAGATCGCTTCCCAACGCAGATCGTCCCCCACGCGAAGGAGCACGATCACGAGCACGACGGTCAGTAGTTTCGGCATGGCGTTTTAGCGTGCAAAATGACTCAGTCACTGCACCCTTGCGACGACTGAGTCTTTTTGCACGGCTGACGTCGTCCACTATGCCGTGCAGAAACGGCGGTACCGGGGTCGGGCACGAAATGGAACCTCCTCGTCGTCCTCGGGTCTACCTCCGCCACCGTCCGCGTCGTCGCGATCTCGGTCACGGTCCCGGCCACCCCGGCGGCCACCGCGCTCCCGTCCTCCGCGGCCGCTCCGCCGACCACCGCGCCGGCCGCGGCCACCCCGATCATCGTCGTCCCGGTCGCGGCCACCCTCGTACTTCGAGCCGCCGGTGAAGACGATCTCGTTCCAGATGTTCCGGCTCGAAGACGGGGATGCCTTCGTCGTCCGGTCGCTCAATGACGCCAGACATGGCTAGAGCCCCCCCTTGGAACGACCGGGGGTTACATCAGTCCGTAGTAGGTAGCGTTGCGCGGGCGGCTGGTTCGTCGGCGGTCTGACGTCCGCCCGCTCGGGCCAATGGCGCATCTGGCTCGGAGTGAGCGTCCCGGTCCGTCGCGGCGTGGCGGAACCGGATTGGGGCAACGAGCCGAGAGCCCTGACCTTGCGTGTGTCGGGGCTCACGACACGACCTCGGCCGCGGTCGTAGCCGAGGGGTCGTCAGCAATCTCGGCGTAGCGGTCCAACTCGGCCGTCAAGTCGAGAAAGAGCGCCAACGATCGGTCCCGCTGCCCGCTCGCGTAGGCCTGTCGCGCACGAGCGGCGAGTGCTCGCAGCCTTGCTTCCACGGAAGCAAAATCGCCCCGCGGAACCGCATCTGACCCAATCAGATCGGTTTGGTGAGAATCGAAAACGCCTTGTCTTGTGGGGTCTGGCGGGGTCTCATGGGGCGAAGGCTCGCGTTCGATTCCCGGCGCCTCCACCAGGATTTCAGGTAGCGCTGGCATTGCGCGTTTACAGGCGCTGCGCCGAACATGACGCGCGGATGACGGTCGAGAATCGGCGCGGTCAACCTCGGGGATTCCCCGAGGGACGGGTCGATCGTGCGGTGCTTGACTCGATCGGTCATGCCCGACCTTTTCGCCGAGATCACGCAGGAGCTCCACAAGACTCACCCCGCGGCCATGTACGTGGGAATCGTCAAGATGAGCCATCGAGTCGCACGCTTCGGCATCGTTCTGGAGTTTCGGGTGCCCGGCGGAGCGGTCGTCTACGGCTGGCGGGACGACGTGTCCGAGACCGTCGTGGTCTCGAACAAGCTCCCGGAGATGTAGCGAGCAATCCGTTGGGTCGAGGTAACCGATGACGCGTCAGCTGTTGGTCTTTTCCGCTCGGCTGTTCGCGGCACTCTGCCTGCTGATCGTCGTCTGGCCCGCGAAGCGTGCGCTTGCCGGCGACTGGCACGTCGCGCGCCGCGTTGTTCTCGGTGGCGACGGAGGCTGGGACTTCCTCACGCTCGACGCCGCGGGACATCGCCTCTTCATCGTCCGCTCGGATCGCGTGACCGTCGTCGACACCGATACCGATCACGCGATCGGAGAGATCCCCGGTCTCCACAAGGGCCATGGAGTCGCCCTCGCGAGCCAGACCGGCCACGGCTTCGTCACTTCCGGTGGCGACGGTACCGTCACGATGTTCGATGCCACCTCGCTCAAAGCTCTCGGCATGACGCCAGCCGCGGACGATGCCGATTCGATCATCTACGACCCAGCTTCGAGCCAGGTGGTGACGTTCAACGGCGACGGCAATTCCGCGACCGCCGTCGACCCGGCCACCGGGAAGGCGATCCGCACCGTCCCGCTCGGCGGCAAGCCGGACGTCGGCGTCTCGGCCGGGAACGGCAAGCTCTACGTGAACATCCAGGACAAGAGCGAAGTCGCGGAGCTCGACGCCAAGTCGCTCGCCGTCACGCGCCGCTGGCCCATCGCGCCGTGCGAGTCGCCGAGCGCGCTCGCGATCGATGAAGCGCACCACCGGCTCTTCAGCGTGTGCCGGAACAAGCTGATGGGCGTCTCGGACGCCGACGCGGGGCATCTGCTCACCACCGTGCCGATCGGTGAGAAGGTCGACGGAGCGGCCTACGATCCATCCACCGGGGATGCCTTCGCTTCGAACGGCGAGGGCACGCTCACGGTGGTGCACGAGGACACGCCCGACACATTCCACGTGGTCTCGACCGTGACGACGATGCCCGGCGCTCGCACGATGGCGCTCGCTCCGAAGGGAGATCGCATCTACACCGTCTCTGCGGAATTCGGTCCAGCGCCCGCCGAACCGACGCCCGACAATCCGCGTCGCCGGCCGCCGGTCCTGCCGGGCACGTTCACGCTGCTCGTGCTGGAACGCTGACCGAGGCGCGCGACCGACGTCGAGGCTCGCCGGCGGCATGGCGGCCTCCACACCTTGCCCCCGGGTGGGCAGTGTAGTCGCGGAGCCCCGTCCGTCCTGCCATGGAGCCCGGGCAGGGCCGGCGTGGGGGCCGGTGCGATTTACCTCGGTTTCCGATCTGATCGCCCAGCCGTTACGGTCCTGCACGATGCACGGCGAGATCCGCCGCGCGTCGGTCGCACCGGTTTCGAGCGCGAGGGGCGAAACGAGTGGTCGGATCGGACCGAAGGCGCTTTGCGAGCGCCATGGCTCTCCTTGCGCTCTGGGGCCTCGGCGCCGGCTGCATGGTCGGGCCGAGCTACCAGCCTCCCCAGGTCGACACTCCCGATTCCTGGATGGACGTGCGGCGCTCCGCCGAGACGCCGCCGGCCGACGTGGCGTCGTGGTGGACGCACTTCGACGACCCCGTTCTCACCCAGCTGATCGAGCACGCGCTCGCGCAGAACCTCACGCTCCGTCAGGCTGGGCTGCGCGTGCTCCGAGCGCGCGCGCTGCGGGGCGTCGCGGTGGGCGAGATCTTTCCGCAGACCCAGATCGCGACCGGTGAGGTCGGCAACAACCGGCTCAGCGCCAACAGCCCCGAGGGCCAGGGAGATCGGGCGTTCAGCAACTACGGGCTGGGGCTCCAGGCGGCATGGGAGCTCGATTTCTGGGGCAGATTTCGGAGGGCCATCGAGTCCGCCGCTGCGTCGCTCGACGCGTCGCTCGCCGACTACGACGCAGCGCTGGTCTTGCTGACCGCGGACGTCGGCTCGGTCTACGTGGCGATCCGCTCGCTCGAGGAGCA
>CAZYWA010000360.1:0-8232 GCA_964650975.1 uncultured bacterium | reverse complement strand
TCCGCGAAAGGCCGGTGGCACTTTGCTTTCAGGATTCGTGAATTTTCCGGGCTAGCGCGGCCGACACACGGCGAGGTGAAGCCGCTCGACGCCGGCGCCGAGCTCGATGGGCGCGAGTACGACCCGGTGCCGGTGGGCCGCTCATGGACCTACCGGGACAACACGGGCGCGCGGTATCGGCGAATCATCGTGCGCGGAATGATCGTGCTCGGGAAGAACGCGCCGCACCCGATCGCCGGGGTACGCACGAGCGAGGTGTACGCGCTCGAGGGTGACGCCGTGCGACCGCTGGAGCGCGCGGTGCTCGACGCCGAGTCACCGGAAGGCGTGGCGATGATCGGGCTGGTAGAGGCCGACACGGGCCGACCGCCTATGGTGCCCAAGGATCCGGCGGTCGAGATGCCGCGGCACATCCGGCCAGGGCTCGCGTGGAACGGCGGCGCGGTGCCGGCGCGGGTGCTGGGGCTCGCGGACGTGACCGTGGCGGCCGGGGACTTCCCCGGGTGCCTGGTCATCGAGGAGACCGGCGGATTCGCGCTCAAGGCGGCACCAAGGCCGACGTGAGCGCTTCTACGCGCACCAAGTGGGCGAGGTGTTCGTGGCCGTGCTGATCGCCGGCGCCTGGCACCCGGCGACGGAGCTCGAGGCGTGGGCCGACCTGCCGACGAACGCGACCACGGCGCTCCCGGGGCCGCCGTGAACGAGCGAGCGCCGGAGACCTTTGAGGATCTTCTCAATCGATACAAGAAGGGTGAGCGTCACTTCCGCGGCGCGGACCTCGCCGGCGCGAGCCTCCCCAGCGCGAACCTCGCCGACGCGAACCTCACCGACTCGACGCTCACCGGCGCGTACCTCCCTTACGCCAGCCTCGCCGGCGCGTATCTCGCCGGCGCGTGCGTCGCCGCCGAGGCGTACCTCGCCCACGCGAACCTCACCGGCGCGAACCTCATCCGCATGGTCAGGTTCTGGCGTTCCACGTAGCTCGTGCTGATGTGCTTCCGGTCGGGTTTGCCCTGGATCACGCTCTTGGTCGTGCCGCAGCACTCGGCGGGGCTGTAGCGCTTCTCGGTGCCCTCGGGCGGGTTGCCGTAGTGCTTCACGATCATGCCGTAATCGATCTCGCAGCCGAACGCGCCTTCGACGGCTTCGAGGTAGGGCTTGTGGCCGTCCGTGCTGAGCTGGATTCGGCCGCGCAGGCGTGACGCCAGGTCGTCGATAAAGAGCTTCGCGGTTTCGCCGTCGCGATTCCCCACCATGAACGATGGCACCAGCTTGGAATCCGCGCAGATCGCGGTCCACGTCCACACGTCGCCTACGCCGAATTGGCCCTTGATCTCAGCCGGTACGTTCTTCTCCTTCGCGTAGCAGAACGACCAGATTTCATCGCATTGGACGCGACGGCACGGCAGGTCGCGGAGGTGCTCGTTCATGTACTCCGAGCACGCGCCGCCCAGCTCGGCGAGCAGCTTCACGATGGTGTTCTTCGCGTAGCCGGTCATGCGCACAGTGGCGCGGATCGAATTGCCCTCGACCAGGCAGGCGATGATTCGGGCGCGTTCGGCGGTGCTCAGTCGGTTCATGATGACGGGCATAAGTAGCGCCTCATCCTTGATCGGTCAAGCATGTCGACCGCAACGGTCGATGCCGCTGATTTCATTACAATTTTACTCTTGCTGGCTCGCCTGGAGCTGAACCACGCCAAGCGACCGACCAAGGAAGTCGGATCGGAATTCAGCCGTAGAAGAAACAAGCGCCGCGCTCAACTGGTCGTGCGAATAGCCCAGGTCCCGCAGGTGAAACTCGATCAACTCCTTGATGAGGGTCGGCTCTTCTCGTGGGATCGGATAGGGCTCACTCTTCCGAAAGCCAGCGCGCCCGAGCTGGATGAATAGCGAGCGCTTCTGCGACTCGGTCACACGGCCAAGGTCCGCGCCTCGCATAATGATCGCCCCCATCGACACCTTCCATTGAAGCTTGAGCGCCGCGAGCTGCGAGAGCGCGATCCCGCGTGAGGGTATGAGTGCGCGGATCTCTGACGGCATTAGGAAGGCACTCGCGAAGGCGTTCGCCTCATCCTCGGCCGAGTCGGGCGGGAGTGTCAGATGGGCGTGCATCAGGAGGTGTCCAAGCTCATGCGCGACATTGAACCGCAAGCGGTCTCCGGGCGCCGTCGAGTTGATGAAGATGACGGGCGGGATCTGATCCTCTTCTCGATAGACGCTGATCGCATCCATCTCGTCGAGGCCGAAGTCGCAGCGAATGACGAGCACGCCGAGCGATTCAACCAAACGAATCATGTTGTCGATGGGGCCAGACGGGATGTCCCATGCGATCCGCATCTCGGCCGCGATCGATGGGGCGCCGCCGTGAAAATCGATCACGTTGAGCGGGCGAATCCGGCATTCTGGAATATTCGCAGCCGCGAGCAGCTTCGCCGCCCTCATGCGAAGCACGTTCACCCTCGCGGCGATCTGTTTGACGTTCTTCGCTCGCGCCGCTGCGCGCTTTCGATAGAACGTCACCGGGAGGTTCCGGTGGTCCCACCGCTCGAAAAAGAAGCTCGTCGGATAGCCAAGCTCGCGCCCGATGCGCTCGACCAATTCGGGTGCGGGGTCGAGTTGACCGTGCTCGATCTTGGAGATCGTGCCTTGCGCGATTCCAAGGCTTCGGCAGAGCTGCTCCTGTGTGTACGCGCGACACTCCCTCGCGATAACCAGCATTGATGGATTGAGCGCGTTCATGGCACCTCGAGGAATGCTCAATCGGGTTGCCCGCCGTCCTTCTTCTTGCGCTTGGTATCGGCCGGCTGGCGACGGGCCGTAACCCGACGCTCCTCCTTGGAGGGCTGCGGCAAGCGCTTCACATCCGCGAGCGTTGGCGTAATCGGGTACAGCCATTCAATTCCGCCGTCTCTCTGCTGGAGTACCCAGACCGATTCAAGCTGGATCTCCGCACGATCGAGCTTGTAGCCGATCGTGATGCGTTCGCCTGGCGGCACGATCCCGAGAGGGAGCGGTGGCTGAGCGTTGTCGAATTGGAGTGCGGTCTGGGTTGGGTAGTTGGCCGTTCGGAACCTGCGATCGAGCTTTTTGAAGCGGATGACCAACTCGCCAGCGATCGAGACGAGGATGCGCTCGTATTTGACGAATAGGCGCATGCCGTCCTCATCGTCAAATTCCTTCCGGACCTCTTCGCCGATCAGGTCACAGATCGCCGATGCCCGCAGGCGCTTTGAGGCAGTCGCAATGCGCGGCGCAATCTCGATGAACCAGCGCCGGACCGCGCGAGAGACGCAGCCGTACAGCCGTTCTTCGTACTCGGCGAGAGACTCTTTCGCGGCATCCTTGCTGGGCATTGCGGCATCTCCTCGGGCCTGAAGCCCATTGAATGTCGCGAGGATACCATCGAATCGCGCAGAAGCAACACAAAATATTCCTGTGGATTATTCCTTTGCTTTCGCCCACCTGGCGCGGGCGCCCTCCTTGGCGATCTGGATGCGCCGCCGCTTCGAGAGGTTCTTTGCCCGAGCGGGCCCACCCCGAAGCCCACCCTTCCGCCCGAGCAGCGCGGCGGCAGCCTTCACGGGGTCCGCGGGCTCGACCGGCGGCGATTCTCCAGCCGCCTGAGCGTCGGCGGTTGCCGCGTTCACGATGGCGGCGGCGAGTTGGTTTGGGTCGCGAGGGTTCTTGGCCTTGCTTGAGCGATTAGGCATGCCGTAGGATATGACGGCGGCTGGGGATTTCGCAAGGCGGGCTCAAAACATCATGCGGTGTCTGACCTGCTGGGGGCGCGGCCAGGTTCCCATAGAAAGATGTGCGACTTGCTTAGATAGATAGGGGCGAGATCCAAGAAGAGACTGGCTACGATGGCTACATAACTCGCTTCACTTGCGCCTCATGCAAGGGAGCGCCCCGCTCACTACCGGAGCGCTTCCAGACGTGCAAGCGCTGCCTTGGGCAGAGATTCGTCGCGACATCCGAGTACGTGTCCCAGATCATCGGGATCGCGCTCGGCTTAGCTCTGGCATCTCTGTTCGCCTACCTGATGATCGCTGCCCTGGTGTTCGCCCTCGACGTCAAAAGGCCGTTGGAATGGCCTGTCAGGCTGACGCGGTTCCTTCGGCGATGAAAGCTAGTCCGCTCAAGCATCCGTGCCAACCGAGCCCGCGCTCATGGCTCAAACTGACCCACTACCGGCCCGCGAGGAGCGACAGCGTGCCGTGGCATGCCGTGTCGCTCGATCCGGCCGGGGGGAAAACGGCAGCACCGGGTCGAAGCGACCCAGCGGCTGAATCGCCGCCTTCTGCACCCAGAAAGGCCAGCTCCAACAAGCGCAGCTCGCCGAGCTCGCTGCCAAACCTGGCGCCACCCCTCGGCCGGCGAGCCGGCCCGCTTCGGCCTTTCCACGATCGAGCGCTGGTACTGCCGGCGCACCACGGGCCAGCGCGAACCGGTGGCGGCACTCGCCCGCAAGGTGCGTCGCGACGCCGGCACCCATCGAAGGCTCGATCTCGTTCCTCAAGCGCTGCATCGGTCTCATATGCTGGATGAGGCGTGGCTTCGCGTCGTTTCAGGCCTACGCGTGGGTGTCGATCCTTGCCGCGAATCCATTGGTGCTGGCTCGGCACGTCCTCGCCGCGCAGCGCTGGCCGAGTCGCTCGCACCGCATGCCATGATCGGGCGGGAGAGGTGTCCCGCAGTCGGTGGCAAGCGCAAAATCCGCGCGCTTCCGCTCCGCCGGCCTCGCTCTGCTTCGTCGAAAATGTCCTGCCTTTACGCATCCGGACGTCGGGAGCCGCTCAGAATTGGCGGTTTCTGGATGGTAACTAACTAACGATGCCGCGGAACGGACCCTCGGGAAGGGTCCAGCTCGGCTGGCACAAGTCGAGCTACACCTTCTCGGACGACGGCGCGGACGTGGACTAGCCGCTCGCCCGCTTCCGAGTCATCTACCGCGCGCAGCCCACCGCGCGCGCAAAAGCTCCCTCATGCGGTGATCCGAGTGCTCCGATTTGCACTCAGGTCACCGAATGAGGGAGCCGGTATTCGTGTTGAATATCCATGCGTTGCGAGAGCGTCGATTTTCGAGGTTGACAAGGAGTGCGAAGTCGCGGTAATCGCCTCGTCATTCGGGTGTTCAGCGCTGCGAGGAGCGAACCGGGGTAGGGTTCCGATCCGCCTTTCTTACCGGCGCGGCCGCCGCTCGCGAGCCCGAGCCGGAACAGGCGTTGACGGTGCTCCCGCCGGCTTACCGCGCACGCGGCGTCCGCCGCGGCCGGTGGCGGCTGGATTGTCCTGATTGTCCCCCCGGAAGTGAAAAAGGTCAGCCACCTCGACGTTGAGCGAGGCCGCGAGGGCGAAGAGTGTGTCGAGCCGCGGTAGCCGACGACCTTCCTCCATTTGCTGCACGGTGCGCAGGCTGATGCCGCGCTCGTCCAGATCCTGCTGCCGAAAGCCGCGCTCGATGCGCAACTCGCGGATCTGCTTCCTGAATCTCGCGTGGAATTCGTCGAACGGCGCCACCGCCCGACTATCCGGGCGCCGCGCGGTTGCGCAAACACCCGATTGGGTGATTTACTCATGATCGGCGACATCTCTGGCTGGTGAGCGCCCCCCGCTTCGCCGACGACCCGATCTTCGCGCTACCCGGCCGCTACTCGATGAGGGCGTCTGTTGAGCCGGCCCCCCATCGGATCCAGGTTCGATGAAGGCACTGACTGCGAGATACGCAACGGGCCCGGGCGCGGTTCCGGACGGGACCAGACGCATCGCCCGAGGGCTGTTCTCCGCACTCATACTCGCACTAGCAATTCACGTGGTGCCGGCGGCGGACACTGCCGCCGCCGCGAACGGAAACTGCACTTGGTACGCCGACGTCTACGAAGTCTCGGCGCAGCCTCGCACCATCGAGGCAGGCGAGCAAACGATCATCACCGCCCACTGGATCATCAATAATCCGATGCTGCAGTTCGGCGGGTGCAGCCTCAAGCCGGCTGCACCGCACTGTCCAGACGGAATTTCGTGGTGCGCCACTCCGAGTGCCACTACGACCTACACGGCGGATTGCCTCTTTGTGGAGAATCCGCCCAATACGTTCTGGTGCGACGCATCGAACACCGTCAAGGTGACAGTGTCGCCTCCGAAACTGAACCTCTCGGTATCTTCGGGAACGATTGGTGTGGGCCAGTCCACGAGGGTCTCGTGGTCCACCACGGATGCCACGAGTTGCGTCGCGAGCGGAGATTGGTCCGGACCGAAGTCCGTGCCGAACGGCTCGGAAGTCGTCAGCCCGGTCAAGAACTCGACCTACGTCCTAACTTGTTCGAATGCGACGAACGACACCATCCAAAACAGCATCGCAGTCACGGTTGTGCCGCCTCCGGGTGCGTCGATTTATGCAGATCCGGGCATCATTGGCGCTGGGCAAGCGAGCACGCTCACCTGGTCATCCACGAATGCCACGAGTTGCGGCGCGAGCGCCGATTGGGGCGGTCCGCTGGCCCTTACCGGTTCGCTGAACGTCACGCCCGACCATACGTCGACCTATGTCCTGACCTGTGCGAATGCGGTCGGTCAAACTGTGCGGCAAACCGCGACCGTAACCGTGGTTCCACCGCCGCCGCTGACGTTTTCTGCAGATCCCACCACGATCGGCGTTGGCCAATCGAGCAATCTGAGCTGGTCCTCGACGGGTGCTGTGGGCTGCAGCGCGAGCGGCGCTTGGTCGGGCGCAAAGGAGCTATCGGGAGTTCAGGCGGTCGGACCAGCCACCACCTCGAACTATGTATTGACCTGCTGGAATTCGCTGGATCAGCAAGTCACCCGCAGCGCATCGGTGAACGTGATTCCCGCGCCGACCGTCTCCTTTTCCGCATCGCCGTCGCAGATACCATCTGGGACATCCAGCACGCTGACATGGGCCTCATCGAACGCGACCGGCTGCACCGCCAGCAACGCTTGGTCCGGACCAAGGCCACCGTCGGGCACGGCGACGGTGATGCCCTCCACGACAGCGACCTACTCGTTGTCCTGTACGGGAGCCGGCGGAGCCGGAGCTGCATCCACGACGGTTACCGTCGTACCGCCAGTACCGACCGTAACCTTGACTGCGATGCCGCCAGCGATCGTCGAAGGGCAATCAAGCTCGCTGAACTGGACATCGAGCTATGCGAGTTCTTGCACCGCTTCGGGCGGGTGGACGGGTGGAAAGGGGACTTCGGGCGGTCCTCTCGTGGTGAAGCCTGCTCAGAACACCACCTATGTTCTCACGTGCACTGGAAACGGCGGGACGGCGTCGAGCTCACTTGAGATCACCGTCGACCCTGGGGATGCCGATAACTGGGTTCCCCCGGTGAGCCTCGCTCCGGCGATAGACACGGGCGGCACTGCCCAAGACATCGTAGCACTCGATGACCAGTCCATTGCTCTCGTAGTGAGCAGCGTCGCCTACACGAGCCTCCACGCAGGCAGTGGAGCGTTCAGTGCTCCGTTCTGGCAACTTCCGCAAGCGATGGGGACGCCGCCGAATGGTCAGTCGATCAGCGGCATTACGTTCGACGGGTCCATGTCCACGATGCTAGTCGCGCTTCCGAACTCGAGCCCGGGAAATTCCCAGAACTTGTGGTTCTCGTCCACGACCGGGGCTGGTTGGGCACCCTTGACCGAACAGCCAGGCGCGAATAGTGGTCTCGACGAGACCGATCCCGCTCTTGGCTCCGACGGCACGACGCTCTTGTTTTCATCGAACCGAGGTGGATTCGGTGGGTGGGATCTGTACGTCCAACAACGCGTTCTCGGACAATGGGCCAACGCGTCGAATCTTGGGCAACCGGTCAATAGCGCATCAGACGAGCGATTTCCGTACCTGACGCCCGACGGCAAGCGCCTCTATTTCGCGAGACGCGAATCGGGCGGTACATGGCAGATCTACCGCGCGAACTGGACGGGCGAAAGTTGGGGAGATCCCCTCCCGCTCCCGGCGCCCGTCAACTCACCGTCGAGCAATCAGATCCAGCCCGCGCTGTCTCCCAATGGCTCGAAGTTGTACTTCCTCTCGGACCAAGGATCCTCGGCGAACCAATACGAGATCTACTTGACCGTGAGGCGCACCACGGACACGGACGGCGATGGCATCCTGGACTACGACGTATCCCAACCGAACAAGATCGGCGACAACTGCTGGAACATGGTCAATCCGGACCAGGCTGATGTCAACAACAATGGGATCGGCGAC
>CAZYWA010000359.1:2240-8248 GCA_964650975.1 uncultured bacterium | reverse complement strand
TTGACCACCGCCGGCGTAGACTCGTCGGCGCTCGTCCCAGGCCCTCGCGAAAGGATCCCATGCCCACGCCGAACCTCGCGAAGCAAGCCCACGCCGTCCGCACCGGCCTCGCCCAGCTCGAGCGCAACCTCGAAGAACTGCTCGGCTCCGTCGGTGGCTCAATCGGGTCTGCCCTCAGCAACCGGGTCGCGGAGCCGCTCAAGGCGCTCTCGGGACATGTGAATCCCCTGCTCGCGCTCCTCGGAACGGGCGCCGTCGTTGGTGCGGTCGTGGCTGCGCGTCGCGGACCGGGTCGGCCGCGGAAGGACGCGGTGGCGCCGGCACCGGCGAAGCGTGGACCGGGCCGACCCCGGAAGGACGCGACCCCGGTGACGGCACCGGCCGCAGCCCCGAAGAAGAAGCGCCGCGGCGGTCGCGGGCGGAAGGCGAATCTCACCGCCGACGCGATCCAGGCGGCGCTTAAGGCGAGCGGCGGGAACAAGTCGGCGGCGGCGCGGGCGCTCGGGGTGAGTCAGCCGACGTTTTACAAGTATTTCCGCGAGGTGAGGGTTAGAATGGCGGCGGGGAAGACCGGCAAGGCGACGAGGGGCATGAACAAGTAGGTCTGGCCCCCCGGGATCCGGAGGGATGCCGCCATCCAACCGCTGCGGCCACCCGCCGGTTGCGGCCCCCGCTGCGGGCACGCCGTTCTTGCCTCGCAGCCCGTGGGCCTCAGCCCTGATTCGTAATCGCGTACACCATGTCGCCAACGAACCGCTTAAACGACTCGTTCTCGACGAACTGCTTGTAGACCTGCGTGTCGTCCTTCAACAGGTGTTGCATCACCCTGCCTAGCGCCTGATCGTGCGCCATGCGCGCGGTGTGCGGGGTGTTCTCCTTGGCGTTCTGATAGGCCGCGTCAGCGGCGACCTTCGGCGCGATGTCGTCGCGGATGCGCTGCGCGACGCGGTCGCTGTCGGTGAAGAGCGTCCCGAACTGCTCGTTGAACGTCCTGATGATGTTGCTCAAGCGATCCATCTCGGGCTCGGACTGGTGGCCGTGGGCGTCCGTCGGCACCGGCTCGATCTCCGAATCCTGGTCCGCCAGCGCGATCTTCATCGCGGCCTTCTTCTCGACGCGGTAGCTGTCCATGTCGATCGCTTCGAGGATGCCCTTGGCGAGGTCCTCCTCCTGCGGCGCCGGCAGCTTGGGTGTCAGCAGATCGAGGAAGATGGAGAGCTTCTCCCACTCCGCGTTGCTGTACGGGATGACCGATGAGAGGAAGTTGTAGGTGCGGCAGAACACCTTGGCCTTCCCCTTGAAGTCGATCTGTCCGTCCTCGTCCAGGCTGTACATGTAGACCGCCACACAGGCGTCGAGGATCGGGTCGAGCTTGTCCCGATCGGATCCGCCGAGGAACGACTCCACGACGTGCCGAACCTCATCCGGCGAATACACCTGCGCGGTGTCCAGCGCTGTCTTCAGGTCGTGCAGCTTGTTCGGGTCGGTCTCCTCAGCGAGCAGCGTGGTGCGGTAGTAGTCCTGGAAGGCGAAGGTGATCGCCTCGCTGTTGTTCTGGAAGTCGAGCACGAAGCAGTCGTGCTTCTGCGGCCGCGCGCGATTGAGCCGCGACAGGGTCTGCACCGCCTTGATGCCCGAGAGTGGCTTGTCCACATACATCGTGTGCAGCAGCGGCTCGTCGTAGCCGGTCTGGAATTTGTCTGCACAGATCAGGAATCGGTACGGGTCGGTCTGGATCTTCCCGGCGATGTCGCTACTCGAGAAGCCGTTGAGGGACACCTCGCTGACCCTCCCGCCGCCGTAATCGTGCTCGCCCGAGAAGGCGACGATCGCCTCATACGGGCTCTTGCGCTCCACGAGATACGCCTTGAAGGCGTGGAAGTACTGGATGGCCCGCTCGATGCCGCTCGTGACCACCATCGCGCGAGCCTGTCCACCGATCCTCCCGGCCGCCATCACCTGATCGTGGAAGTGGTCCACCATGATCTCGGCCTTGAGCCGGATCGCGTGGTCGTGGCTCTCCACGTACCGGCGCAGCTTTTTCCGCGCCTTCTTGGTGTCGAACTCCGGGTCGTCTTCGGCCTTTTTGACCAGCTTGTAATAGCTGTCTACGGGCGTGAAGTTCTTTAGCACGTCCAGGATAAAGCCCTCCCCGATCGCCTGCTTCATCGTGTAGCTGTGGAACGGGCGGTGCTTGACCTTGCCCTCGGCGTCGGGCGCGAGCGCCTCGCCGAACATCTCCAGCGTCTTGTTCTTGGGCGTCGCGGTGAAGGCGAAGTAGCTGGCGTTGGTCAACATCTTGCGCCCCGCCATGCGCTTCGCCAGCGCTTCGTTCACCGTGTCCTCGGGGTCCGGTCCGGCGTTTTCGTCCTCCGCGACAGCGCCGAGCGCCTGACTCATCGCCGCCGATGTCTTCCCGCCCTGACTCGAATGCGCCTCGTCGATGACGATGGCGAAGGTCTTCCCGGCCTCGGTGGCGACCTCGTCGAGGATGAAGGGGAACTTCTGCACCGTCGAAACGATGATCTTCTTCCCCTCCCCGATGAACTTGCGCAGGTCGCCGGACCGCTCGGCGTGGCCCACGGTCGCGCCCACCTGCATGAACTGCTTGATGGTGGTCTGGATCTGATCATCGAGGAGACGCCGGTCGGTCACCACGATGACCGAGTCGAAAACCTCCTTATCGTTCCGCTTCGAACCAATGAGCTGGTGCGCGAGCCAGGCGATCGAGTTCGACTTCCCACTGCCGGCCGAGTGCTGGATCAGGTAGCGCCTGCCAGCGCCGTGGAAGCACACATCCGCCAGCGCCTGTCGCACCACGCCGAGTTGGTGATAGCGCGGCCACACCTGCTTGCGCTTCTTCCTGCCGGTACGAGGGTCCTTGTCGTCTACGATCTGCGCATAGTTCTCCAGAATGTTGGTCAGCCCCTCCGGCGTGAGCACCTCTTTCCAGAGGTAGTCGGTCTTGAGGCCGTGCGGATTCGGCGGGTTGCCCGCGCCGTCGTTGTAGCCCTTGTCGAAGGGCAGGAACCACGATCCCTTGCCGCGAAGCTCGGTACACATCTGCACCTCGCTGTCGTCCACTGCGAGGTGCACCACACAGCGGCCGAACTCGAACAGCCGCTCGCGCGGGTCGCGGTCCCGCTTGTACTGCTCCACCGCGTCCTCGACTGTCTGCTTCGTGAGGCTGTTCTTCAGCTCGAACGTCGCGACCGGTAGACCATTGATGAACAGGCACAAATCGAGCGCTCGGCGCGTCTCGTCCATGCTGTACGCCAGCTGGCGCGTGATCGAGAAGCGGTTCTCGGCGTGCATCGCCGCCGCCTTGGCGTTCCCAGGCGACGGCGTGCCATAGAAGAGGTCGAAGTGGACCGGCCCGTGGTCGACACCCTTCCGCAGCACGTCGATGACGCCGCGCTTGCCGATCTCGCCCGAGAGCCGTGTCAGGAACTTGAGGCGGTTGATGTCCTTGGCGTCCCTCGCATCCGCCATCGCCAGCTTCTCGAACGCCTCGGGCTGCGTGGTGCGCAGGAATGCGAAGAGCTGCGGCACGTCGATTGCGTGGGCGCGGTCGAAGTCCCGCGCGCTGCCGGCGGTGTACCCGGTGCCGCCATAGGGCGGCGGCCGTTCGGCGACACGGTTCGGCACGACGGCGAGACCGTCGACGCCGGTCATGTGCCGCATGATCAGCGTCTCGAGGCCCTTCTCGCTGGTGTCGGTGGTCAAACGGCGGCCTCCTCGTCAGCGGCCTCGGCCTCATCCCTCAGTCCGCTATCCTCCTCGCCGAGACCGGCGGCGGCCTCGTCGGGCAGCCGCGCCGCGGCCTCGCGCACATCGAGCTTGCCGGCCACCATGTCGGCGGTGAGTCGCATGCCATACTCCCGAAGGAGGTCGATCTCGCGTTTGAGGTGGGCGATCGCTGCGTCCAGCTCGCCAGCCTCTCCTTGAATCCACTCAACGATCCGCTGCTGCTCGCCAGCCGGAGGTTGAATGATTGGCAGACGAAAGAACTCCTCGGGATACAAGCGAAGTCGCGACCCACGTAGCCCTGTCGAGCGACAAATGATGTTCGAGACGTAGGGCTTACTATGGAGCAGGCCGTCGATGTAGCTGCCAACAATACTCTCGGATAAGCGTGGCCGGTAGACAGCGTAAGCGGGGCTGATGATTCCACGGTGCGCTGAGACACCGAGCGCGCCCATCCACGCCCACATCGTGTTGACCACGAGATCACCCGGTCGACATAGCTTGTGACCGACATATGAGGCGGCCTTGAACATCGTGATCTGCTTTTGGCTGCGTGGCGTGACTCCAGTGAGGTGTGAGACAGACAGCAACTCTTCACCGCCATCGGTGGAACGCTCATCGACTTCCCGATAGTGGTACTTCGCACGCCGCACATCCCAATGCCGAGGAATGTCGCCGAGCCACGAAATGCCGGATGGTTTTAGGGGCACGGAGGGGTCGAGGCCGCGAGTGACGGCGCGCTCGATGATGGCCTGCTTTTGCTCGTTGAGCAGAGCGATCACCTTCCGCTTCGCCCGGATCGCGGGCTCCAGGCGCCGAGTCGCCCAGTCGAGATAGCGCACAATCGCCTGCTGGTCCGGGATCGGCGGGAAAGCCAATGGCAGATCGGCGAGCCTGCTTACGCCGAGATGCGCAATTGAGGTCGTCTGGGTCGCGATAACCGCAAAGGTCCCAACTGCCTGTGTATGTCGGAACAGCAATTCGAGGAACCGGGGAACGACCGTTCCTCGAGACTGGACACGGATCAACGAGTTCTGGAACGCACACTCGGGAGGCTCGCCCACATATCGCGCGGCGCGGCCGACGAGTTCAATGCTTTGCCCCTCGTTCAGGAGCACGTCATCTAGCGCCAAGCGGTAGCGCGGGAATTCCGCATCCGAGAACGGCATGGTGTGTACCTGCCTTGTATCGATGCGCCCATCGAAGACATTCGCGACTCGCAAATACGGGCGCTGCCTCCCCGCCGCCCTCGCAGCCAGTGCCTTACCTCCCTGCACCCGCCCGATACGACGAACCGGCTGCACTTGCCAATGCCCTGGCACCTGCCCGAGCCACGGCAGCCCCGAGTCCCTGTACTCGGGATACGGCTTGAGGTCGAGAATCATGCCTGCCCGCCGCCGCCCATCTGACGCTCGTCGGCCCGGCTCGCATCGATCAGCCGCCGCTTCCGCTCAATCTCGCGCGTGAGCTCTGGTTCGATCTGTTCGATCGGAACGCCGACCACTCCGAGTGATCTGGAACGCAGTGCGTTCCGTTTTGCCGTCACGCCTTCGCTCCCTTCAGCAGGCCGTCCAGCAACCCCTCGGCCTCCTTCTCGATCGCGAGGATGTCAGCGCTGATCTCCTCGAGAGTGCGGAGCGGTTGCGGTTTGTAGAAGTGCCGTGTGAAGCTCACTTCGTAGCCGATCTTGGTGGCGTCTACCTTGATCCAGGCATCGGGCGTGTAGGGCAGCACCTCGCGGCGGATGAAGCCTTCGATGCCGCCGTTTTCCAGAAGCGGAACCTGCTCGGTATCACGCAGGTCAGAATCGGGCTCGTACTCAACGACGGCCGCCTTGCCGTCGACCGTCGCCTCAAACAGGCCGCGCAACGGGTCGGCCTTGACCTTGCCGGCCTTGTGCACCTTGGCGATAACCGAGGGCGCCGTCTCGACACGCCAGCTGACGGCCTTAAGGATCTGCTTCAGGTCGGGAGCGGAGAGCTTGAGGCCAGCCTTTTCGAGCGCGGTCTCGACGCGGTCGCGAAAGTCGTTGTGGTCCTCGAACAGCGTGTCGCCGAGTGCCGCGCGCAGCTTCGTGGCGACTTCGACGAGGCGGCTGTCGCGCTCCCAGGTCTTCGGGTCGAGGAGTTTCTTTTTCTTTTTCTCGGGAAGCCCCTTCTTGGTACCGCCGTTCTCTTCGTCGTCGCCTCCATCCTCGTCGCTCCCCCAATCGGCCAGCCGCTTCTCCAGCGCGTCGGAGACCTCTCCGAACTGGGTGAAGA
>CAZYWA010000359.1:0-2230 GCA_964650975.1 uncultured bacterium | reverse complement strand
AAGAGCCTGTCGCCAAACTCCTCGTAGAGCGCCGTGCGCACGTCTTCGTCCCCTGACGTGAATCGTAGCGTCTCGATCGCCTTGAGAGCGAGCTGGCTGTGCAACCGAAGCGGCTGTTCGACCGTGACCTTCCAATAGCCGAACGCGGCGTTGGAAAAGATCTTGGACTCGGGCGTTTCCTCGAAGTCTAGGAACGTGCGGCTGATGCGCTCGATGTCCTCGGGCGCGAGCTCGCAGTTCTTCTTGCCGAGGTTCTTGCGCAGCGGCTTGAACCACTGGGTCGCGTCGATGAGCTGCACCTGACCCTCACGGTGCGCCGACTTCCGGTTGGAGAGGACCCAGATGTAGGTGGCGATGCCCGTGTTGTAGAAGAGGTTGAGCGGTAGGGCGACTATGGCCTCGAGCCAGTCGTTCTCGATGAGCCATCGACGGATGTTGCTCTCGCCCTGCCCGGCATCGCCGGTGAAGAGCGACGAGCCGTTGTGGACCTCCGCGATGCGGCTGCCGAGGTTGGACTTGGCGTTCATCTTCGACGCCATGTTGGCGAGAAAGAGCATCTGCCCGTCGCTGGAGCGCGTGACGAGCGAGAGCTCCTCGCCCTCGTGCATCACCTTGAAGCGCGGGTCGCGCATCCCGTCCTTGCCGCCCATTGCCTCGAGATCCTTCTTCCAGCTCTTCCCGTAGGGCGGATTGGCGAGCATGAAGTCGAAGTCTTGCGCTGGGAAAGCGTCGTGCGCGAGCGTGGACCACTCGGCGCCGCCGACGATGTGGTCGGCGCTCTCGCCCTCGCCTTTCAACAGCATGTCCGCCTTGCAGACGGCGTAGGTCTCGGGGTTGATTTCCTGCCCGAAGAGCAGGCACTTGACCTGTTGGCCGCGCTTGGCGCCGATGGCGGTGAGGGCCTCCTCGCCCACGGTGAGCATGCCGCCTGTGCCGCAGGCGCAGTCGTATAGCAAATAGGTGCCGGATTTGACTTCGGCCTCGATGGGCAGGAACACGAGGTTCGCCATCAGCCGCACGGCGTCGCGCGGCGTCCAGTGCTCGCCCGCTTCTTCGTTGTTGTCCTCGTTGAACTTTCGGACCAGCTCCTCGAAGACAGTGCCCATCGAGTGGTTGTCGATGCCCGCCGGCGAGAGGTCGATGTCCGGGGAGAGGAACTTGTTGATCAGCGTGCCAATGGCGTCCGCTTTGGAGAGCGTAGAGAGCTGGTTTCGGAACTTGAAATTGTCGAGGATGTCCTGGACGTTGGGTGAGAATCCGTTCAGGTAATCCTCGAAGTCGGCGAGCAGCTGCTGCTGGCTACCGCGCGACTTGAGGTCGCGCAGGGTGAATTTCGAGGTGTTGTAGAAGGCTTGTCCCGCCGCATCGCAGAGAGCGGCGCGCTGCTCGGTGATGTGCGCGTCATCGAGCATCTTCTTGCTCTCGAGCACCCTTTGCTTGGTCGGCTCGAGCACCGCGTCCATCCGCCGGATCACGCACATCGGCAGGATCACATCGGGGTATTTGCCACGCCTGAAGAGGTCGCGGAGAACGTCGTCCGCAATGCCCCAGATAAAGGAGACAATCCTATTGTGCGTGGATTGGTCCATGCTCAAGCCACTCCGCATCGGCGCGGGCACCGCAGCGACGGAATCTCGCAGCGCCCGCGGGCAGCCGGTGATGGGGCCGCCTGCCGGCTGATCGACGGCGTGCTCACGTGGGCACGGCGGTTGGTCCTTCCAGAGGGTTCAGGTGCGAACGCTGTGTTCGAGAATCGATTGGCGTGGCGCGGCGGCGCTTCCGGCGAACGTGGCGCGGCCGCCGCGGGACCGTGGGATTCTAAGCGGGACTCCCCGTGGCGGCGACCGCCCCCACCGCCTCGCTCCCGGAGCTGTGGTGCGAGTGCCCAGGCAACCGACCAAGACCCCGCGAACGCGTCGATCGAGCCCGCCTCACACCGCTGCCGCGTCACGCTTCCCCTCAGCTTGATCGTCAGCACCACCATCGTGATAACAATCGGAAGCACCGGAATGGCTAAAATTTTAGCAAGGCTGCGACGCCCCACCAAGCGGGCGGCAACGCGGGCCAGCGGCTTCGCCGGCTCACGTCGCCCTCACCGATACCACTTCCTCAGCCCCTTTCGAGGCGCGAACCGTCGTCACGCCTTGCTCCGCCACAGGCGGCTGACAATCACCTTCAATGCGACCATCCCCAGCCCGAAACCGACTACGGCTACCAGCAGGCTCAGGAC
>CAZYWA010000358.1:0-8268 GCA_964650975.1 uncultured bacterium | reverse complement strand
TCCCCAGACCTTCACGGTTCGCCAGACCGCGGTGCTGCCCGAAGGCGGGCTCGAATTCATCGGGATCCCCGGTCATCACCGCCTGGAGGCCGCGAGCTTCTTCTCGAACCGCTTCTACGAGTTCCAGACCGAGCCGCTGGCGCCGGTGCGCTCCTTCGAGGGGCCGCTCAACTCGCGGAACGTGATCTACGACCCGGACCGCGACGTGCTTTACGCGCTCGCGTTCCTGCCCGGGGAGTTGTGGGTGATCGACTACCCGAGCGCCAAGCCCATCCGTCGTCTCGAGCTGGCCCCGAAGGCGCAGTCGCTGCTGCTCGATCGCGCCAACGATCAGCTCTACGTCGGCTGCGAGCAAGGTGCCTTCCGCGTGGATCTACCCACCTGGCTGGGCGCCACGCGGCCGCGGCGGACCGCACCGAACGCCGTCCCATGAACCGCTGGCGCATCGCGCACGGCCTGCTCGCATCGGCCGTGCTGTGCCTGATCGGCGTCCTCGAGTGCTCCCACTCGGTGCTGCCGCGGCTGGTATCGCCGTGCGGACGGCTGGTGCACGTGCCGGCCGGCGATCACTCGCTCGGCACCAATCACATCCAGCTCGAGGTTCCAGCCGGTGCGAGCTGGAGCGAGGTCGATGTCGAGTACCGCGTCGAGCCGCGCGAAGCGCTGAGCTTCGTGCTGGACCGAAACGGCGGCGACTACGCGGTGGTGCGCGTGAGCCGTCTCGAGGCACTGGCGAGCGGGGTCGAGACCCTCCACGAAAACGTCGTCCGATCCCGCCAGCCGTTCGATGCGGCCGCAAATGATGCGCTTCCGGCGCGCGGAACCCTGCGATTCGCGCGCGCCGGGGAAGTGCTGCAGGTCACCCTTCCCGGGGATCGCGTCATCCCGATCCAGGGACCGGTTGCACCGGGCTCGTTCGAGATCGTGCCGTTTCCGCCCTCCAACTTCGATCTCCACGAGCGCGCCCGCGTGGGCACGGTGCGGCTCACCGACGGCACCACGCTCGAGCCGCGGCGGCTGAGAGATCTGGCCACCGCTCCGGTGACCGTGGCGATCGCCGTCGCGGCCGCGATCGGACTCGGCTTCACGCGCCGCGGTTGGCGCGAACGGATGCGGCGCGCGCTGCCTTCCTTGGTGCCGTGGCAGTCGGAGCACCGCCCCGCGGCCGTGGCCGTCTGGCTCGGGTGCGTGATCGCGGCGCTGGTGGGCCTCGCCTTCATTCCTCGCGCCGAGCTGCTGCAGAGCTACTCGGGGGACGAGCGCGGTGTCTTCCGGGTGCTGGTGCTGATCGTCACCGGCTGGTCGGCGGTCTTCATGCGCTGGCGCGATCGGCTGCTGGCGCGCTCGGAGCGGGTGCGCCAATCGCGATTCTTCACGGCACCGGTGCTCCCACTGCAATGGCTGGTCGGCACCGTGTTCGTGGTGGTCGTGCTGGTCTTGCTCTTCGATCTGATCCAGGTCCGGGTCGAGCCGCGGAAGGAGCTGGCGCGGGCCGAGGAAGGTGCCGTGCTGCGCGTGCCGGTGCTCGGCGGCTCCACGACACGCGGCTTCCCGTTTCCCAAGAACTGGGGCGGTACGTATCCCCGCGTTCTCGAGAGCGAGCTTCGCCAGGCGGTCGACCCTCGTGCGGCCGTGTGGAATCTCGGTGTCGATTCGGCCGGCCTCGACTCCGTCCGCAAGCGACTCGAACGTGCGATCGACGAGCTTCACCCGTCGCACGTGGTGGTGAATTCCATCGTCAACAACGGCCGATTCACCGCTCCCGAGTTCCGCGACGCGATCGCCGCCTTCGTGGCCGCGGAGGCGCCCAAGGTTCCACACCTCTTGTTCGTGAAGGAGCCGGCGCTCGAGCCGATCTACCAGGCACACCGCTGGATGACCATCGCGCACCTCTATCCGGCGCTCGACGAGGGCGCGCGCGGTGCCAACGTCGAGGTGGTCGATCCACTGCCCGCGTTTCTCGCGCACCGCGACGAGTTCCTGTTCATGGACGACGTCCACCTGGCGCCACGCGGGCATCAGCTCCTGGCCCAGGTGCTCGCGGAAGCGATCGAGAGGAACCGGTGAACCTGCGCGAGTCGAAGATCTTCGCGGTGTTCCTGGGCGGGTTCCTGTTCCTTGCTGCGAGCGGCGCCTTGCGGCTCGCGAGAGCGTGGACCGGCTCCGCCAGCGACGCGTTCCTCGACGCCCACCGCATCACCGGCGGGCTGCTCTACCTGCTCTTCCTCCGGATCTCCTACCGGCACGTCTCCAAGATGGGGGGCCGCGTCATCGGCTGGCTGGCGATGGCGGTGCAGTGGACGCCGCTCTTCGTGTTACCGCTGCAGAGCCCGCCGTCCTTCGCGCTGGCGCTCGGCGTGGCGCTGTGCGTGCCGCTGGCGCTGGTCTTCGCGCGGCTCGCGCCTTCCGAGTACCGGCGCCATCTGGTGGCCGGATTCGTCTCCTTCGCTCTGGCCTACGTGGTGTTCTTCAGCGGATTCCTGATGGGCATCTTCGATCCCGCGGCGCTCACCGGAGACGCGCTCGGCTGGAGCGCCCTGGCGCGGATCCATCGTTACGCGGCGGTCGCGATCGTGCCGCTCTTGCTGCTGCACGTGCTGCGGCGCTACCAGGGCGAGGGCTTCTGGTCGGTGTTGCGCCGACCGTGGACATCCGGGCTGGTCGCGGCCGCGTTGCTGGTGCCGACGATTCACGGGCTGCGTGCGTGGCGAGCGAACGACGCCCGCTCCACGGCCGCTGGTTACGCGAGCACTGAGACCCGCGTCGTGGAGCTGGCCGCGATGGGGCACTCATCCGGCGAGCGACCGGTGCCAACCGACCGGCTCATCCCTCCCGAGACCTGCGGCAATCCGGCCTGCCACGACGAGATGATGAGCCAGTGGGGTACCTCGGCGCATCGCCTCGCTGCCTCCGATCTCGCGTACACCCGGGTGGTGACCGAGCTGGCCGCCGAGGAAGGGCCCGACGCGCCGACCTTCTGCGCTCGTTGCCACAACCCGGTCGCCGTGCTGGCGGGCATCGACGAGCTGGCCGGCGACGAAACCTCCGCGCGGATCCGCCGCGACGGCATCACCTGTCTGGTCTGCCACGCGACCACTGGCGCCGATCCCGAGAGCGGCAACGGCCACCTGACCCTCACCCTCGAGGCGCCGCCACCGCCCATCGCCGGTGCACCCACGGGCGACGATCCGAGCCGGTTCCTCGCCCGCGGCATCGTCGCCCACTCGCGGAGCTACCGCCATCCACTGCAGTTCGACGCGCGGTTCTGCGCCACCTGCCATCGCATCGTGACGCCGCGCGAATGGAACGGCGGAGCCGCGTACGTCCAGGAGGATCTGTGGACACCGTGGCAGGAATCGAGCGCGGCGCGGGCCGGCGTCGGCTGCGGCGACTGTCACATGCCGCTCCACACTTACCGCCACCCGGTCCACGCACGGCCCGATCACCGCATGTTCGGCACGCTCACCATGCTCTCGGTGCTGGCACCGCCGGGCCTCCTCGACGCCGGCGCCACCGCCGACTTCGACGCGAAAGCGGTCACCTGGCGGCGCGTGGGACTGCCGGTCCCCGATTACGAGCGCTGGTACCTGTCGTCGATCCGCTCCGGAAAGAGCCGCGGTGAGCGCGAGTTCCTGCGCCGGCCGCGACCGATCGAGATGACCGTCGAGGCGCAGGCCGCAACACCGAGCGGCACCGCGCTCCTGGTTCGCAGCCGCAACACCACCGGAGCGCACCCGCTTCCCTCGGGACCGCTCGGTCTCAACGAGCTGTGGCTCGAGCTGACGGTGACCGACGCCCACGGCGCGACGGTGTTCGAGAGCGGCACCGTCGCCGCCGACGGACGAGTGGAAGCCGGCGCGCACCGTCTCGGCGGCACCCCCGTCGATCGCGACGGCCATCCGGTCCAGCACGACCGGCTGTGGCGCTCGGTGGGCGTGCGCGACCAGCGCTTGCTACCGCCGGACGGAACCGTCGAGGACCGCTTCGACGTGACCGGGGTCGACGACCCCTCCTATCCGCTCGCGGTGGCGGCGCGCTGGCGCTCGCGCCGGCTCGCGCCCGACGCATCGGAATGGATACTGAACGACGCCGCGGCGACGCCGATCGTGGACCTGGCCGAGGCGCGGCTGCGCATCGATCACCCGTGACTCGCAGCGAAGACACGGCGCCGAGCTTGACCCTCCACGACCCCTGAAGGAACCTCGGCCCCGATGCGATTGCCCCGGCTTTCCGAGCTCAAGATCCCGCTTCCGCGGAAGCAGAACCGCCGCCGCGCGGTGATGGGTCTCTACCTGCTCATCGGTCTCCTGGTGATCGAGCAGATCCCGCGCACCGTATTCGGCTGGGCGGTGCATCACGACTTCGACACCCACCCGCTCGGCCGTCCCTACAATCAGCTGGTGCGTGTCCTCAACATCTTCGTCGCGCTTCTGATCCTGCTCTCGGGTGCCCGTGCGGCGAAGAAGTGGCTGCCGCGCTTCTACGCGTTCATGCTCGGGCTCTTGCTGTTCGCGCTGTGGGGCGCGATCTGGCTCGCGTGCGTCGAGCGAAGCTCGATGTTCGCGTTCCAGCTCTCCATGTGGCACATGTTCTTCGGCCGCCTGGCGATGCCGTTCCTGCTCGCCTACGTGGTGCAGCACCTGCTGGTGTGGTGGCCCGGATCCACCAGGATCGAGCGCCGGGCCGGTGTGGCTTTCACCGTGATTCTCGCGGTGGCGTTCGGGATCGGCACGCTGTTCACCATTCTGGGCGGCCCCGAGAGCTTGCCGCTGCTCGCGGTGCATCGCTGGCTTTCGTGGATCCTGCTGCCGGCGCTCGCCCTGCACATCGTTCTGGAGCGGCGCTGGCGCGCCAAGCCCGTGCAGGTCGGCACGGCGCGGGCGCCCGATCCCGCCACCAAGTTCAGCCGCAGGGACGTGCGTTTCGCCCTCATCGTCTCGGTGGTGCTGCCGTTCGGAGTGCTGGCTCTCGCGAAGCACTCGGTCGCGATGCCGGAGTTCCTGCTGAATCTGATGCCGCTCATCGAGAGCACGCCGACCGAGCAGCCGAGCTACCACGATCCCGACCCTTCGTACGAGCGGCCGTTCGGCCCGAGCGTTTTCGCGCCGTCACGCGTCGAAGCAACCACGGGCAAGCTCGCCGATGCGCGCTGGGTGCAGCAGTCGAAGAGCTGCGGCTACGAAGGCTGCCACGTCGACATCACCAAGACCTGGGCGCTCTCCGGTCACCGGCACTCGATGAACCCGTTCGTGCAGAAGGCCGTGTCGCTGCTGCAGGCGGAGCGCGGCACCGCCGCCGCGCGCTACTGCGCCGGCTGCCACGATCCGGTGAACTTGCTCACCGGCCAGATCCGAGACGGCGGCTCACCCGTCACCGGCATTGACGACGAAGGCGTCACGTGCACGATCTGTCACTCGACCGCGCATGTGTCGAAGCAACCTGGCAACGCGAGCTACGCCTTCGGCACCAGCCCGATCTTCTTCCGCCGTGGCGTCGACCGGTCCCGCTACCTGATGACCGTGGTGTTCCTCGACGACCACTTTTCCGAGTTCAAGCACGACCGCATGTTCGAGGATCCGGCCTTCTGCGGCTCCTGCCACGTGCATCATCAGCCCGCCGAGATCAATCCGCGCGAGCTCACGGTCGCCGACAAGATCGGCGAGTGGCGCGCCGGGCCCCACAGCAAGCCCGACGGCCCCAAGGGCGTCGAAACCTGCATCGACTGCCACATGCAGCCCGAGACCGAGTCCTACCAGCAGAAGCCGGTGCACATGCACCGCTTCCTGTCGTCGAACACGGGCCTCGCCTCCTACTACGCGCGCGATCCGGCGTGGGACGACTACTCCAACTACTTCCACCGCGGCGTCACGGATCTCAAGTTCACGCACCAGGAGAACCTGGAGATGGCGCAAGCCAACCTGGCGAGCGGCGTCGTGACGATGGACGTCGCGCTGGTCGCCGCTCCCGTCGCGGCTCCGAGCGAGGCCGGCGACCCGAGCAACGTCGCGCTCGACGTATCGATCGCCAACGTGGGCGTCGGCCACGGATTCCCCGCCGGAGCGCATGACTTGATCGACGTGTGGCTGCAGGTCGAGGCGCGCGACGCGCGCGGCCAGACCTTCTGGACCAGCGGTGTCCCGGACGATCGACATTTCCTGCCGCCCGGAACCGTACGGTTCGGCTCGGAGTGGGCCGACGAGGACGGAAATCCTCTCCAGCACCACGAGATCTGGCGCCTCGCCTCGGTGCGAAACGAGCGGCGCATCGCGAGCGGCGCAACCGAGCACGAACGGGTCGCGATCCCGGTGCCCGCCGGAACGGCGGGCCCCGCCAAGGTGCGGGTGCGCCTCCGCCACCGGCGCTTCAACCAGGCGTTCGTCGACTGGGTGCTGGCCGACGGCACCACCATGCCCATCACCGATGTCCAGGATCGCGAAGTCGAGGTCGCCCTTCCGTGATCCTGGCGCTGCCCCTCGGTGTCTTCGTGCTGCTCATCCTCCACAGCCTGTGGCTGCGCGGACCGCGCACCACCGCGATCGTGTTCGGCTGGGCGGCGCTCTTCTTCGGCTTCAAGGGGCTGATCGAGATTCCGCGCGACCTCGACGACTTCCCGTTCGTCATGCACCTGCAACTGTGGGTCAAGAACCAGAAGAACTACGGCGTCTATCTCGCCGTCCTCCCCCTGACACGCGCCAGCTTCGCGTACCTGGGGTTCTGGGTTTCGGAGAGGGTGGTCCCGCACCTCGGAGCGCGCCGCAACGGCTTCTTCCAGCGCACCGGGATCGCGCTGCTCACCTACACGCTGCTGGGGACCGCGCTCGAGTACACGAACCAGCCGTTCCAGTGGTGGACGTGGCGACCGGAGAAGGGAGTCGAGCCGGGTTTCATCCACTACTTCTTCACCTGGGTGATCTGGGGCGGCGGGTTCTTCGAGGCGTTGTTTCTCAACTTCGTGATCTGGGAGCGCGTGCGGCACCCCTGGAAGCTGAGCCTCGCCTACGTGGTGAGCTACTACGTGGGGATGATCGCGGTGTCGATGACCGTGCCGTTCTTGCGCAATCCGTTCTTCATCAGCCTGGGTCTCCTGATCATCGCGCTGGCGGCGTATCCGGGTGGGCCGCGGATTCGCCCGACGGTGGCGGCTCGACGCCGTGATCCTCCTCCCAGTGGATGATCGGGTCGCAGATCGAGAGGTCGGCGCCGGACCCCGTGGGTGAGGACGGAGCACCGGAAAGCACCCGATCCCGGTTCTCGACGAACCAGTCCGTCAGCCGCTCGGCCATCCAGCGATAGCCGATCGAGCTCGGGTGGATGAACTCGTAGAAGTAGAGCCGGTTCCGCTCGCGGTCGATGTCGCTCTGCATCTTGACCAGCGGCACGCCTTCCTCGGCCGCCACCTTGCCCAGCACCTGGTGAAGCGGGTCGAGGATGTCGTCGCCGCCGAAGTAGTTGGCATCGATGAATTCCTCGATCCAGAGCGGCGTCGCCCCTTTCGTGTAACAGGTGCGCGCGACGCATCGCAGGCCCATCTCGTAGCGGTCGAGTGCCGCCTGGCTGCGCGGCGAGCGCGCGCCCGGATAACCCATGATCTGGCCGGCCAGGAGCCACGGATCTTGCTCGAAGTAGTTGTTGTAGACCGACGACAGCATCACCACCCGCGGATGGGTCGCGTCGATCGACGGCCCCAGGTACGCGGCGATCGCGCCCAGCGGCACCGCCACCTTGCCGAGGTTCAGCACCTGGAACGCGTGTCCCGCGAGCGCCGGTGAGCGGTTGAGGCTCGCTTCGAGCTGCGAGGGGTAATCGAAATGATCCTCGGGATCGTCGTAGGGCGATCCTTGGGTGGTCGAGCCGCCGAAGGCCAGCACCCGGGTGACGTCGTTCCCGGTGCGAACCGTGAGCCGCCGGTGCGGGAGCACGAGCGTATCCTGGCCGGGGGCCGTTCCGGTCTCGACGGAAACCGGAGCGCTCTGCTTCGCGTGATCGGTCTTGCAGTTGAAACTGGTCGTGATCGGCGCCAGCGTGGGCGCGCACGAGCGCGGATCCACCGTGATGAGCAGGAAGACCGTCGGTGGACCGAAGAAGAGCGTCAGGCAGCCCACCCGCAACCGGCGCACGAAGCGCGGTGAGCGGCGCGCCTTGCGCCAAAACGCGAAGCCGATCGCACCCGCCAGCGCGGGGCGCAGCGGGTGACGGGTCCACGGAGCTCGGCCACGACTCACACGGATCCGGCCGCGACGCTCGACCGAATACCAAAGGCTCCTCAGC
>CAZYWA010000357.1:0-8269 GCA_964650975.1 uncultured bacterium | reverse complement strand
TCGAAAGCCGCGTGATATCCTCGCCCACTTTTCGCGGCGATGACGGGCGCGCGGGAAAGAGGAGCAGCGTGCGACGAGCGGTGATCACCGGCGCGGGCCTGGTCACGTGCCTGGGAACCGGCACCGACCGGACCTGGCAACGAGTGCGAGCCGGAGAGTCCGGCATCGCCACCATCGAGTCGTTCGACACCAGTGACCTGCGCACGCACATCGGCGGCGAGGTCCGTGACTTCCAGGCGCGCGACTTCCTGTCCGCCAAGGATGCGCGGCACATGGACCGCTTCATCCAGTACACGATGGCGTGCGCGAGGATGGCGCTCGAGCAATCGCGGCTCGAGATCGCCGGCGAGTTCGCGGAGCGCGTCGCGGTGCTGGTGTCGAGCGGCATCGGCGGCCTCGCGACGATCCACGAATTCGCGCGAGTGGTCGACGATCCGGACCACGGCCGCCTGTCGCCGTTTTTCCTGCCGATGGTGCTGATCAACCTGGCCGCCGGGCAGGTCGCGATCCACACCGGCGCCAAGGGCCCGATCGTGAGCCCGGTGAGTGCCTGTGCGACGGGCGCCCATTCGATCGGCCAGGGACTCGACCTGATCCGCGCCGGACGCGCCGATGCGGTCATCGCCGGCGCCAGCGAGGCGGCGCTGTGCCGCATCGGCCTGGCCTCGTTCGACGCCATCCGCGCCCTCTCGACCCGGAACGAGGAGCCGACGCGCGCCAGCCGACCGTTCGACCGCGACCGCGACGGCTTCGTGATGAGCGACGGAGCAGCGGTGGTGATCCTCGAAGACCGCGAACGCGCGCGCCAGCGCGGGGCCCCCATCCTCGCGGAGGTGGCCGGCTACGGCATGAGCGGCGACGCCTACCACGTCACCTCGCCGCAGCCGGGTGGCGAGGGCGCGGTGCGCTGCATGCGCGCGGCGCTCGCCGACGCCGGCGTCTCCGCCGAGGACGTGGGCTACATCAACGCACACGGCACGTCGACGCCCATCAACGACCTCGAGGAGACCCGCGCGATCAAGACCACGTTCGGCGAGCACGCTCGGCGGCTGGCCATCTCGAGCACCAAGTCGATGCTCGGCCACTCGCTCGGCTCGACCGGCGCGGTGGAGGCCGTGCTCACGGCGCTGGCGCTCTCCGAGGGCGTCCTTCCCCCCACCATCAACCTCGAGAATCCAGATGCCGAGTGCGATCTCGACTACGTGCCGCATCGGGCCCGGAATGCTCCGGTCGACGTGGCGATCTCGAACTCGCTGGGCTTCGGCGGCACCAACGTGACGCTGGTGCTACGCCGGCACGATCCGTCGGCCTAGCTCAGCGAAACGGATAGCGCCAGGTTCGAACCTCGCCAGCGTCCTGCACGTGGAGAAACACGTGATAGGGCGGCAACTCGCGTTCCCGGAACGCGAGGCCGCGGCTCTCGAGCGCACGGCGAAAACCGGATGCGGCATCGCCCAGCAGCACGAAGGCCGGATTCGGGTCGCGCGCGACTTCGTCGCTCATCGCCGGGATGCGCTCGACCACGACGTGGCCGAAGGGGCAAGCTCGAATTCGCTCGCCGGTCTCGAACACCAGTCGGTACGCGACCCAGTAGTCGGTGTACACGCTCCGCACTCCGGCCTTTTCGAGAAAGCCGGCGAGCCGCACGTTGCTCCGGGCAACGCGCTCGCCGGCGGAGATGCCGAGCATCAACGTCGGGTCCTGCCGGGCGATTCCCAGGACGTGAAACCCGAGCAGCAGCACCGCGGCGACGAGGGCGCGCGGGCCCCAGCGGCTCGCCGCCCGATCGGCCGCGACGCCGAAGCCCAGCGCCAGCGCGCTGTAGAGCGGCACCAGGTAGCGGGGCTCGCGATCCTCGGCTCCGTACGTGCTCCACGCGTAGGCCACCACCGTGAGTGTCGCGACGATCCAAGGTGCCGTGACGATCCAGCGTCGAGCTCGTCCCGAACCGGATGCCTCGACCGCGCGGAAATAGACCGCGGTCAGCAGCACATGGATCGGGAGGAGCAGCAAGCTCGCGCCGGGGACCAGATCGCTCGCGGCCCAGGGGCCGCGCGCTCCGAGCAGGATGGGAAGTGCCGACGAAACGAGGCCGAGCCCGTGCGCGAGCGCCAGCCCGGCACCCACCCACGACAGGTTTCCGAACGAAAGAAAGCCATCGTGCACGTTGCGCCACCAAAACGGCATGGCCCCGGCGAGCGCGCCCAGTGCCGCGAGTCCCACCGCCCCGGTCCGGTCGCCCGGTCTCACGGCCCCCAGCGCCGCCAGTCCCGAGGGCAGGAAGTAGACCGCGACCAGCGTGTGCGTCCAGAACCCGAGCCCCGCGACCGCGCCCAGCACGAACGCGAGCCGCCACGCGGACCGGCCGGTGGTCCGGCCGAGGCGAGCCGCGCCCGCGAGCAACACGTTCCCGACGATGATGGTCTCGACGTACCCGCCCCGGGCCTTGAGCCCGTAGATCGCGAGGAACGCGGGCGGAATCGCCGCGAACCAGGCACACAAGAGGCCCACTCGACGATTCCAGAGCTCGCATCCCAGCCACCCGAACGAGGCCACCAGCACCAGGTCGAGGAACACCATCGTCGACTTGAGGACCAGAGTGGACGCGCCGGCGAGCGCGAAGGCAGCCGCGGCGAGGTAGGCCTCGACGGCGCCCATGTACTCCTGGCCGTAGAAGAACACCGGGTGCTCGCCGTGGGCGAGGATGTGACGGCCCATGAGGCCAATCACCGCCTCGTCCGAATCGAGCGTGGTGCCGAGGTCGAACGCGAGCATCCACGCGCGCAGCGCAACGGCCGCCGCCCCGACCGCAAGCCAGGGCAGCGCGTGCCGCCAGCGGTCTCGCCCAGTGGCGTCGGGTCCGGCTGCGCGGGTGCCGTCGCGCGGCCCGGCCGTCGCCTCCGGCGCCGTCACAGCGCGAAATCCACCGCGGTCAGGGTCCGGCCGGCCCGGACCTCGACGTCTCGACTCGGCGAGAGAGTCAGGCCCTCGGCCTGGGCCACGATCCGGTAATGCCGCCCCGGATCGAGCCACCTTCGGGAGAGCGTGTAGACACCCTCGGATGAGGTGCGCGTCTCCGCGACCAGATCGAGCCCCGACCAGGCACTGATCGCGACTCCGTCCGCCGCGCCGCCCCCCTCCCGCCGCGTCACCCTCCCCGCGACCGCGACGTACGCGTCGCGGAGCGCCTCGAGCTCGCCGGTTCCATAGGCGGCGTACGGGAACCCCTGCGTGAACCGCTGGCCGTCCCGGCTGACGTCGCGAGTGGTGGTGGCGCCATCCCTCGTCGGCTCGATCTGCGTGCCTTCGTTCCACTCGTTGAAGCTCGTCACCATCACCACCGGATGACGGTGATCCAGGAACGGGTTCGCGATCCGCTCGATGGCGGTCTCGAGCGTGCTCCCCTCGGCGGCGTCCTCGCGAACCCGGCGCGGGATCGCGAAGTGGTCGATGGTCGCGAGCCGCATCACGCGATCGTTGTAACCGGGGAACACCTGCGGGAAGACCGCGGTGCGGGTGCCGGCGGCGGTGCGGTAGCGCTCGTAGAGCCGCGCCGAATCGCCGAAGAACTTGAGCAATCCGCGGTATCCACGGTGCTGGAGGAACTCGCCCTCGTAGAGGTTGTAGGAGGTGATCGCGTCGAACAGGTTCACGCGCGACTGTACCGGCTCTTTCTGATCGGCCTCGAGCGTGTCGCCCCGCTTCACTTTCCAGAAGATCTCGTCGCCCACCAGGAAGAGCTTGAGGCCGCGGGCGCGCATCCGGGACCGGAGCTGATGGATCGCATCGGCGTAGAGGCCGGTGTAGGTCCTGGTGATGTAGAGCATCACCACGGGTTTTCCGTCGATCCTCAGGTAGCTGGGATTCGAGAAATACTTGTCCGCGATGGTGTCGAAGTGCCGCAGGAACTCCTCGACCGTGAGCGGACCGAAGTTGACCGTGCCCAGGCCCGGATGGAACTGCAGACCTTGCGACTCGTAGAGCAGACAGAAGTGAATGTCGGAGAGGTTCCGGGCCTTGAGGAAGCCTTCCTCGGCGCGACGCTCGATCTCGGGATCCTTCGGCCACCACGACAGCACGAAGAAGTCGATCCCGTGCTCGGTTGCCCAGCGGATGTGCTGCTCCGCCGTGACCGAGTCGAGCGACGAGTATTCGCCCAGGGCCGGCTCGATCGGCGGGTCGGTGCGCTGGCCGGTGGTGCCGAGCTTCCAGTTCTCGGGGAACCAGACGTAGTAATAGGCACCCACCAGGGTCCGCGACCAGGCGTCGTGGCGATGCCTTCCCAGCCAGCGCGGCGCCAGCAGCGCTCCGAGCGCCAGCGCCGCGATCACCAGCGACGCGAGCACCCGCCGGGCGCGTGCGAACCGAGGCCCAGGCGTCGTCGTCATGCTGGCTTCGCGTGGAGTGCGGCTCGATCGATCGCCGCCGCGCGCGGTTCATGCTCGATCCAGGGTCTCCCCGTCAACCGCGAGCGGAACCTCATCGCGGCCGTCACGAGGTTGACGGACGCCCTCGCGCTTCGCTAACTCGCAGCGCTCCTTCCCTGGCCATCCGAGATCGCAGCGTGGACCGCGTCGACCGCCCCAAGGGTTTCAGCTATCGGGACGCCGGCGTCGACGTCGAAGCGGCCGAGGACCTGATCCAGCGATTCCGCGCCGCCGGGGCGCTCACGCGCCGAGCCGGCGTGGTCGGCGAGATCGGGGGATTCGGAGCGCTTTTCGACCTAGGCGGCACGCGCTTTCGCGACCCGCTCCTCGTCTCCTCCACCGACGGAGTCGGCACCAAGCTGCGTATCGCGTTCCGCATGGGCCGCCACGACACGGTGGGCATCGATCTGGTCGCCATGGTGGTCAACGACCTGATCCCGCAGGCAGCGGAGCCACTTTTCTTCCTCGACTACTTCGCAACCGGACGGCTCGAGCCGGGTGTCACCGAGAGCGTGATCTCGGGTATCCAGGCGGGTCTGCGCCAGGCTGGCTGCGGCCTGATCGGCGGCGAGACCGCCGAGATGCCGGATTCGTATCCAGCCGGGGAATACGACCTCGCCGGATTCGCGGTGGGTGCGGTGGAACGCTCCGAGCTCCCCGATCCCGCGCTCGTGAAGCGCGGCGACGTGCTGATCGGGCTCGCCTCGAGCGGCCTTCACTCGAATGGGTTTTCGCTGGTCCGGCGCGTGCTCTTCGATCACGCTCAGCTCGATCCCACCCTTCCCGCCCCCGGGCTCGGCAGCGAGGCTCTCGGCGACGTTCTGCTGACGCCGACGCGGATCTACTGCAAGTCGGTGCTCGCGGCGTTTCGGGAAGGCGGCATTCGAGGGGCGGCGCACATCACCGGCGGCAGTTTCGAGAAGAAGCTGCCCCGCGTGCTGCCCGCGCACCTGGCGGCCCGCATCGACCGCACCTCGTGGGAAGTGCCGCGGATCTTCCGCTACCTGGTGGAGCGAGGCGTCGACCCCGACGACGCGTGGCGCACCTTCAACATGGGCGTCGGGATGGTGCTGGTGGCCCCGCGCGATCGGGCCGACGACGTGTCGAGAATTCTCGCCGCCGAATCCGAGACGGCCTTCCCCATCGGAGAGGTGGTGGAGCGAGGTGCAGGCGACGCCATCGTGTGGCACGGTTCTCCGTGACCGCGCGCCGCACGCTCGGCGTGCTGATCTCGGGCGGAGGCACCAACCTGCAGGCCATCCTCGACCGCGTGGCCGACGGTTTCCTGCCGTGCCGAGTCGGGCTGGTGCTCTCGAACGATCCCACGGCCGGCGGGCTCGAGCGGGCGCGGCGTGCTCGGGTCACGACGGCCGTGGTGCCTCACGGCGAGTTCGGGTCACGGGAGACGTTCGAGCAGGCCATCACGGCTCGCCTCGAAGAGGCCGGAGTCGATCTGGTGGCACTGGCCGGCTTCATGCGATTGCTCAGCCCCTGGTTCGTGCGGCGCTGGTCGGGGCGGTTGGTGAACATCCACCCGGCTTTGCTTCCCGCGTTTCCGGGCACGCACGTGCAGCGACAGGCGCTTGCCTACGGAGCACGGTTCTCCGGTTGCACCGTCCACTTCGTCGACGAGGGGACCGACACGGGGCCGATCATCGTGCAAGCGGTCGTGCCGGTGCTTCCAGACGATTCCGAGGAGTCGCTGGCGCAGCGGATCCTGGCCGAGGAGCACCGGATCTACCCGCAGGCGCTGCGCTGGATCGCCGAGGACCGGGTGCGCCTCGACGGGCGTCGCGTCACGATCGCGCACGCGGCGGCTTTCGACTCACGGACCGTCGTCAACCCCGCCCTCGATCCGCCGGACGCACGCTGAGCACCGCCGCCGAGCTGCGCAGCGTGTTCCAGCTATTTGCACGCGAGGAGAGTCCATGCAGGTCCCGCCCCACATCGTCCGAGTCCAAGCACCGGCCACCCACTTCGGATCCGACGATCGCTCGGTGCCGTGCATCGTCTCCGGGCAGACACCGGTGCTTTCGCAGGCGATCCCGATCGAGGAGTTCGTCGTCGAGCAGCTCGCCTTCCGCACCGAGGGCGAGGTGGTCGTGGTCGACGACCCACGAATCACCTACGACCCGCTGCGAAGCTTGCGGATCGACGACTCGCTCGACGTCGGCTTCAGCGGCCGCGATGCCGACGGCATCCCGGTGCTGGGATGGGACGAGTTCCTGGAACGTCAGGCCACCAGCGCCCGCGCCGGGCGCTGAACGCGGTCGCGCCGCTCGTAGAAGGTGCGAGGGTTCCGTAGTCGGTCGGGACGCCTCCACTCGCCTTCACCCCGAACCGACTGCTCGCGTTGGTCTCGTGCCAGCGCCGAGAGGCGCCCGGCGAGCGCAGCGAGCCGACTTGGGGGTGGGGCCCCGAAAAAATCGCACCTTTTTTCGGGGCGGGGGCTTGAAAAGCCCCCCGGGAGACTCAGTCGTCGAGATCGACGCTGCTCGAGGCCCCGGTCTCGGCCTCGGGACCGTCGCCCCGGGCGACCAGCTTGCCGACCCGGCCGCTGGTGATCTGCGCGTAGCTCACCCAGTCGGCATCGGCGGCGATGTCCGGCAAGGCCGCATGGTGCTTCTCCAGGTCGGCCTTGGTGAGCACCTTGTCCTTGAGGTTTCGGTCGAAGGTCCGCAAGTCGTAGCGCTTCTCGTCTTCGGTCTTCATGTCGGCTCCTGGGAACCGTGGTTCCCGCGGCGCGGTCTCGAAGCGACCGCTGGGGCATGCGCAACCTTGCCCCGCGATCTTGCGGAGGTTAGGATTCGCACTCGGTTTTTTCTCGTTCGGAGGCTGGAAACATGCGCGCCTGTGAGATCTGTGGCAAGAGCTACTTGAAGGGACGGAAGGTGAGTCACTCTCACATCCGCACCATCAAGCGGTCGCAGCCCAACCTGAAGAGCGTTCGGGTTCAGCTCCCCAGCTCGGTCGGCCGGATGCGCGTCTGCACCGGCTGCATCCGGTCGGGACGCGTCAAGAAGGGCGCCTGAGAAGCGCTCCGGCGTGGCGTCCTGCCCGCCGCGCTTTCCATCCGTCCTCTCGCGAAGCGCGGCACCCTTCCTCATTCTGCGGTCGCGACGACCTCGATCTCGACCTGCGCGCCCCGCGGCAGGGCCGCGACCTGGATGGTCGAGCGAGCCGGGCGATGCTCGCCGACGAACGCCGCGTAGAGCTCGTTGACCACGGCGAAGTTGGCGAGGTCGACCAGGAAGACCGTGGCCTTCACGATCGACCGCGGGCTCGCTCCTGCGGCCGCTAGCACGGCCGAGATGTTGTCGAGCACTCGCTGGGTCTGTGCGCGGATGTCGCCGCTCACCAGCTCTCCCGTGACCGGGTCGAGAGGAATCTGGCCCGACAGGAAGAGCAGTCCGCCCGCGCGGACTGCCTGGGAATACGGGCCGATGGCGCGGGGAGCCCGATCCGAGGTGACCGTTTCCATGGGCCGTCCGGTATGACACGGGCGGAGGGGTCGCGCAAGCCGGGATCGCGCCTCGACGGGTGGACGGTGGCGATGCTGCCGGCGATCGTCACGGTCTTGCTCTCGATCCCGGCCGCGGCGGAGCCGGGCGGGGCGGATGTGGCGCCGTTGCCGCCGGCCCGGATCCGCCACATCGACGTGCGGGTTCGGCCCATCTTCGATCCCAACGACGACTCGCTCTACGAGAGCTTCCCTTACTCGTGGGTCGACGAGCTCAAGATCCCGACCTGGGGCTACGTGGTTCGCGACGAGGTGCTGCTCAAGCCGGGCGAGCTGGTCGACGAGCGCCTGTTGCGCGAGAGCGAGCGCAACATTCGCGCAC
>CAZYWA010000356.1:0-8307 GCA_964650975.1 uncultured bacterium | reverse complement strand
GGCGAGTACCCGGTGGCGACGCTCGCCGAGGAGATCGAGACGCCGGGCAAGGGCCAGATCCGCGCGATGGTGACGTCGGCTGGGAATCCGGTGCTCTCGACGCCCAACGGCGCGCGGCTCTCGAAGGCGCTCGCGACGCTCGAGTTCATGGTGTCGATCGACATCTACGTGAACGAGACCACGCGCCACGCGAACATCATCCTGCCGCCCACGTTCTCGCTCGAGCACGAGAACTACGACGTGGCGCTCCACACCATCGCGATCCGCAACACCGCGAAGTACTCGCCGCCGCTCTTCGATCCGGCGCCCGATACGCGCCACGACTGGGAAATCTTCCTGGAGCTGGGCTCGCGTCTGAAGGCCAACGGCTCGGCGATCGGTCGCGCCGCGGTGGGGGTGCGCAAGGCCGCGATGCAGCGGCTCGGCGCCAAGGGCATGCTCGATCTGATGCTCCGCGCCGGTCCCTACGGAGTGCGCTCGCTGCCGTTCGGGCCGAACCTGACACTGGCGAAGGTCGAGGAAGCCGTGCATGGAATCGATCTCGGACCGCTCGAGCCGTGCTTTCCGGCGCGTCTCAATACGCCGGGGAAGCGGATCGCGCTTGCGCCCGAGGTGTATCTGGGCGACGTGGCGCGCCTCGAAGCGCGGTTGGATGCGACGGCCGCCGCCAAGGTGAACGGCGAGCTCAAGCTCATCGGGCGTCGCGATCTGCGCACCAACAACTCGTGGATGCACAACAGCGCGCGGCTGGTGAAGGGCCGCGATCGCTGCACGCTGCTCATGAACCCCGCGGACGCGAAGAAGCGCAAGCTCGCGGATGGAGACCGGGTGCGGGTCGCGTCGCGCGCCGGCGAGGTCGAGGCGAAGCTCGAGATCACCGACGACATGATGCCGGGCGTGGTGAGCCTGCCGCACGGCTGGGGCCACGCGCAGCCGGGCGTCGAGCTGCGCGTCGCCCGCGAGCATGCGGGCGTCAGCATCAACGACGTGGTCGACGAAATGGCGGTGGATCTGCTTTCCGGGACCGCGGTGCTGAATGGGACGCCCGTGAAGGTCACGGCGACCATTCAAGCCTGAGTGGATGGCAACCGGTGAGATCGGTGTCGATCGGTTACTGGGCCGAGCGGCGCCGCCGCAGGTCCGTGGAACCGCTGCAAACGCGAGCCATTCGCGCGAGATCCTGACGGCTTTCAAGAGGTGATGCGATGACTTCGTTCTTCCAAGACGGCCCGGAGCTCGACAATCAATTCCTCGACGATCACCTGCTGCGCTCGTTTCTTGCGCGAAAGCTGCCGAAGGAGATGCACGCCGAGCTGGAGCCGGAGCTGACACGCTTCGGTGAGCGAGTGGCGACCGACATCCTCGAGCTCGGTCGTCAGGCTCAGCTCCTCGAGCCCGAGCACGTGCCGTACGACGCGTGGGGGCGACGGGTCGACGAGATCCGCGTGTCGGGTGCGTGGAGAGAGCTCGACCGCATCTCCGCGGAAGAAGGAATCGTCGCGACCGGTTACGAGCGGAAGCACGGACCTTGGTCGCGTCTCCATCAATTCGCGAAGCTCTATCTCTTTGCGCCCTCCTCCGCGGTCTACACCTGCCCGCTGGCGATGACCGACGGCGCGGCCCGCGCCCTCGAGCTCTACGGCAAGAGCGACGAGCAGGCCCGCGCGCTTCGGTGCCTCACGTCACGCGATCCGGCGGTCTTCTGGACGTCCGGCCAGTGGATGACGGAGCGCACCGGCGGCTCGGACGTGGGTGGAACGTCGACGATCGCGCGGCCGGTCCCGGGCGATCCAACCGCATTCCGCCTCTACGGCGACAAGTGGTTCACCTCCGCCACCACCGCACAGATGGCGATCACCCTGGCGCGCATCGAAGGCGCGCCCGAGGGCAGCAAGGGGCTTTCGCTCTTCTACGTGGAGCTGCGAGACGAGCACGGGCGCCTGCGCGACATCCGCGTCAACCGCTTGAAGGACAAGCTCGGCACCCGCGCGGTGCCGACCGCCGAGCTGACGCTCGACGGCACGCCCGCGGGCCTGGTGGGCGGGGAAGGGCACGGCGTCCGCAAGATCGCGTCGCTCTTCAACATCACGCGCATCTACAACGCGTGCTGCGCGGTCGCGGGCATGCGCCGGGGGCTCGCGCTGGCGCGGGACTACGCGCGCCGGCGGGTGGCCTTCGGCAAGAAGCTCTCCGAGCATCCGCTACACCTCGAAACGCTCGCCGAGCTGGAGCTCGAGTACGAAGCGGGTTTTCACCTCACGTTCCGCTGCGTCGAGCTTCTGGGCCGGGACGAGACCGGAGCGGCGACCGCCGAGGAATCGGCGACGCTCCGGATGCTGACCCCGCTCATGAAGCTCTACACCGGCCGCCAGGCGGTCGCGAGCGCCAGCGAGGTGCTGGAGAGCTTCGGCGGCGCCGGCTACGTCGAGGACACCGGCCTGCCGGCGCTACTGCGTGACTCGCAAGTGCTGTCGATCTGGGAGGGCACCACCAACGTGCTGAGCCTCGACGCGCTGCGTGCGATCGAGAAGGAGCGCGCGTTCGGCCCGTTCCTCGCCGATTTGAACGCGCGGCTCGCGGCGGCCGACCGGCCGGAAGTGGGCGAGGCGGTGGCGCGGGTGCGAGCCGCGGTCGCGAAGATCGAGCGCTATCTCCCGGAAGCCGTCGCGAACGGCCAGGCGTTCGTGGAAGCCGGTGCGCGCTCGTTCGCGTTCGCGCTGGCGCGCATCTACGCTGGCGCCCTGCTGTGCGAGCACGCGAGCTGGTCGCTCGACCACGAGCACGACGCTCGCTCGCTCGCCGTCGCCGAGCGCTGGTGCGCGCGCGAGCTGGCGCCGGTGATCGCGGCCGACGAAGCGCACCGCGTGGCCTCACGCTCGCTGGCGCTCGACGAGAGCCTGCCGTCGCCCGCTGCTGGTCGCGAGCGTGCTCGCCGCACGGCTTGACCGTCCGCGGTCGCGCGCAGTGCGTGTGACGAGTTCCCCCGTCAGTCGGTTCGGGGGCGCTTCCACTCGCTGTCACCCCGAACCGACTGCTCGCGTATCGATGCCGGCGCCGAGAGGCGCCCGGCGAACGCAGTGAGCCGACTTGGGGGTGAGGCCCACGAAATCACGTTTCGTGGGGCAGGGGGCTGGAACAGCCCCCCGGGAAATTCAGCCGTCCGAAACTGCGACGCGTAACGTCGCGGTGACACCGGCATCGCCCGGTCCGGCCAGAACGCTGAGCAGACTTCCCGCGCCGACGTCGAGCATCAGCTCGCTAGGTGGAGTGCCCGCCGTCAGCGAGAGGGCCTGCACCGGATTCGTGCCCGCGTAGACCGTGATTTTGAGCGGCGAACCGCTGGTTGCAGGGGACTCCACGCCCAGCGCGAGCCGGACCCGCCACGGCTTCTCGTGCCCCGCGAACGTCACACCCACGCCCGGCTCGAGAGTGAGTGTCGGTCCATGAGCGAAGGCAAGGGTCTCCGACTCGCTCGCGCCCATGCCCCGCAGCACGCTCACGCACGCGATCGGCGGTTCCGTCCAGTCGCCGGAGACTGGAACGACCGACTGCGCTCCGGGTGGTGCGCCGCACGCGATCGCGCTCGCGAGCCGGGACGGATCGGCCGCGAGCGTCGCACACGGGATCAGCCTGCCATCGCGCGTCAAGAAGAATGCGTTGTCGCGGCACTCGGGCTCGGCGAGCCGCGTCGGGTCGAGCTCGAGCAGCACCGGTGTGCCGCAAAGCTCGGAGAATGGGGTGCGGCCGCCTTCGGAGGTGGTGATCGCGGTCTTGCGGTCGTCGCCGTCGAGGCCGAGCGGAGCGACCCAGGCGGGACGGTGCCCGAAGCACTGCGTCTCGCCAAGGCTGTCGAGCAGCCGTCGCGAATCCCGCATGTCCCATTCGCTCGCGATCATCGCCGTCATGCCGGAGTGTCCGAGCATTCCCAGCGCGACGGTCGCGAGCAGCGCGAACGCCGGCGGCGCGGATCGGCGAAGCCGAGCCGGAATCCGAGCCTGGGCGCGGCGGAACAGCTCGTCGACTCCCGTTCCCACGAGCGCCGCGGCGCCCAGGTACGAGAGGCTGAACATGTAGCTGTCGGGCGCCGCGGGGAACAGCGCGCCCGGCACCAGCCCCACCAGCGCGATCGCGGTGAAGTCGAGCGCTGCCGCGCGTCGCGCGCCCACCGCGAGCAGGAACACGCAAGAGATCGCGGCCGGCAGGAAGAGGTCCGACTCGTGACTCGCGACGAACGCGAGGTTGGCACCCAGTCGCCCGAGCGCCGGAACGTGCGTCGCTGGATGTCCGGGCGCCAGCAGCTGCGCCACGGTCAGAAAGGCGCCCAACGAGATCCCGACCGCCAGGGCCGCGACCGCCGGGCGGGCGAGTCGAGGTCGGTTGCGGACCCGTACCGCCCGCAAAACCGCCAGTGCGCCGAGTGCCAGCGGGATGTTGGGCGCCAGCTCGAACGATCCGCACGCGAGCCCCATCGCCACCGCCGCGCCCGCCGCGGCGCTCGCGCTTCGTTCGCGCATCGCCCGTGCGAAGCACATGAGCGCCACGCACGCGAACAGCAAGTAGAGCTGCACGCCCCAGAACGTCACGAACGTTCCGACCCACAACATTCGCTGGTTGGAGAGGAACACCAGCGCCGCGAGCAAGCCGGCGAGCGCTCGACCGGTCGAGACGCGCACCACCGCCGCGAGCGCGACCGCGGTCGCGGTCATCAGCGCCAGGCACACGACGCGCGACGGCACCCGCGCGTCGAGACCCAGCGCGCCCACCGCGCCGAAGAGCAGCTTGGCGACCGGTCGGTAGCGCCCGAGCGTGTCGGGGTTCGCGAATTCGTAGAGCAGCTGAGGGAACCGGAGCGGGCCGAAGAGCCAGCGGAAATCCTCGCGCCACCAGCCGAGCGCCAGCGACGGCGCGTAGACCCCGACCACGCCGAGTCCGACGAGCCAGGGGGTCGCGCGCGCCACGCGCCGCTCGTCGGCGTTCGAAATCGCGGAGCCATCCGGCATGGCCACCGCTATAGCATTGCCGCCCACCGGCGACTGCGGGAGAATGGCAGCCCGCATGAAGCTTCGATTGTTCGGGCTCGAGCTCGCACTGACGCGCGCGCGAAAAGCCGCCGCCGTCGCCGAGGTGGCGGCCTCCGATCCGTACCTCGCTCTGCCGGCGTGGAGCTTCGCGCTCGACCGGATCCGGCTGCTCCACGGCGAGGGCATCGACGCCTTCTTGCAGCGCGAGGGCCTCGACCCGAGGCGCTTCCGCTCGGTGCTGGTGAGCGGCGAGGGCTATCGCGCGGCGGCCGGCGGCGGCTCGGTGGTCTTCACGGCGCTCGAGGATCTCGCGAGCAACGCGCTGCGGCTCGGTTGCTCGTGGGTGCTCGACCCGCGCGCTCTCGGGTTCAGCGGGTTCGCGAGCCGCTCGACCTCGGGCTTCGGAGTCGCTCTCGCCGGCATGGGCTTCGGCTTCGCGTCGCCCGACGGCACCTTCTCCGAAGGTCTGCACCTGATCGGCACCGGCCTGGTGCCGATGACCGGCGACGGGTCGTAACCGTGCCGAGCGGCCCGATCGAGTCGACGGGAAGAGAGTTCCCGAACCTCGCCGCGCCGCGAATCCTCCGGGAGGAAGCGGACTCGCGCCGCATGCGGCGCTCGGCGATCGTGGGCGGGGCACTGCTGATGGGGGTCATGGTGGTGGCCGGCGCCTTCTCGCCCACGCGCCTGATGCCGAAGGTGGCGTTGCTCGGTTGCTGCGTGGCCGCGGCATTCCGGGGACGCGGTGCGCGCGACTTCGCGGTTTCGGCGCTGCTCGCGACGGTGGGTTTCCTCGCGACCCTGGTCGCCAGCGATTCTCTCAGGATCGGCTTCGCTTCGCTCGCCGCGCTGGCGCGACGGCCGTGATCGCCACCCAGAAGTCGCACCTCTTCGATCTCACCGGTCTCGCCCGCGTGGTCGAGCGGGAGCTAGGCCCGATCGCGCGCCGTCGCGCGGTCCGCTACGGGCTCTTCCTCGCGATCGTCGGCGCGATCGTGCTCACGCCTCTCGCCGTGGTGACCGAGGCGCGTCTGCGGCGGCTCGCGTTCGCCGAAGTGCCGTGGGAGATCGCGCCCCACCAGTGGACCGCGGAACCGGCGAGGGGCATGAAGGTGCGCTCGCTGCTGCCGGCGCTCGGCTACGCGCAGAAGCTCGATCCGCGTTCGCCGCCACGCCCTGGCCTCAACGCGTGGGGCTTCCACGACACGCCCTTCGAGGTGCCCAAGCCGCCGAACGTGGCGCGCATCGTGGTGATCGGCGACAGCATGACCTACGGGATCGCGGCCGGTCCGCCCGAGAACACGTTCTCGGGGCGGCTCGAGGCGATGCTCGCCACCGAGGCGCCTCCCGACGTGCGCTTCGATGTGGCCAACGTCGGCGTCGAGGGCTACCAGGCGCTGCAGGACGACGCGGCGCTCCGCTACGTCGTCGAGCCCTACCTGGAGCCGGACCTGGTGGTGTACGGGTTCTACGAGAACGACCTCACCGACACGAGCCTCGACTTCTTCCAGTACCGGTTCCGTTATCCGGACGTCTGCGCCGTCTCCGTCCCGACCCTGTTCGACAGCCTGTGGGGCGCCGGTCCGGTGCGCCGCGCGATCTTCGCGCTCAAGATCCACACCGCGCTCTTCGCCGAGTACCGCTACCGGCGCGCGATCTTCCGCTACGAGGACGTGCTCGGGGGGCTCGACCGTTTCGAGCAAGGACTTCCCTTCTCGTGGGCGCGCACGGCCTTCGCTCACCTGCGGAAGCTCTGGGACTTCACCAGCCCGTGCGTCGAGATCCCCGACGGCGAGACCTACGCTTACCTCTCCATTCGCGACATGGACGAGGTGACCCAGGCGATGGGAATCCCGCTGGTGGTGTTCAAGATTCCCCAGGCGCAGAATCTGCGCAGCAACCAGAATCCGTACGAGGACCAGTTCCTGCACTACGCGCTGGCCAAGCTGCCCAGGGTTCACTACGTCGACGCGCAGCCCTCGATGGAGGCGCGCATGGAGCGCGAGCACCTCGATCCTCCCGACGGCTACCTGCCGCTCTGCGCGACCGCCGAGGACTGCCATCCGAGCGCCCTCGGCCACGACTACCTCGCCGGGGCCCTCTCCGAGGGCTTGCACCGCGCCGGTCTCGTGCAAGGCCTGATCGAGCGCGTCCGCGCGCGGCACGATGCCGCGAGCCAAGGCTGAGGCACGGGCTCATCTCATCGTGTCCACGCGTCCGGCGTATGCCGCGGCCGGCTGGATCCGCGCACGGCTCGAATTCGTGGGAAACGCGGCATCGCGAGTCGTGTGCGAGCTTCCCGTGCCGGCGCTGCTCGCGGTCGCGGCGATCGCGGGGCTCGCGGTCCGCGTGGCGGTGCTGCGACTCGCTCCGGTCAGTGTCCACGAGACGCACTATCTGCACGACGCGCAGCGGGTGCTGGAGCGGGGCGGCGCCGCCCTAGCGCTGCGCGGCTCGGTGCACGGGTGGCTCGCCGCCCTCGGGTACGCGCGCATCCTCTCGATCTGGCCGAATGCAGGCGAGGTCGAGCTCCGCTGGGTGCAGCTCGCGTTTTCGCTCGCGAGCCTGGCGCTGGTGTTCGCCGTCGGGCGGGCGGCGGCATCGCCGCGAGTGGGTGCCGCGGCCGCGCTGGTTCACGCCCTCACACCGAGCACCGTCTCGTACGGTGCCTCGGCCGAGCCGTACGCGGCGCACCTGCTGTTGGTCGGACTGCTGACCGTCGCGTACGTGTGGACCGTGCGGAACGCCTCGATCGGGCGAGTAGCGGCGCTCGCGGCGCTCTGCGCGCTCGCTGTTTGTCACCATCTCGTTGCCGCGGTGAATGCGCTGACACTCGCCGGACACGCCCTCGCCGATCGCCGGGCCAGCGCGCGCTCCCGAGTCGCGCGGGTGCTCGCCCTCGCAGCTGGCGTCGCCGTGGCGCTCCCGATGGCGCTCGGCGGGAACCCCGGACACGCGCTTCACCTGCTGGGCGCCTCGATCCCGTATTTCTTCTCGGTGGCCGTGGTGGGCTCGATCGTGGTGTTCGCGGTGCTGTGGGACGAGACCGCCGCGGACCTCGACCCCGCATGGGCCGCCGTGCTGCCGTGGGCGTTCGTCGCACCGGTACTCTTCTGGCTGCCCTACGGACGGCTGCAGTACCTGCTGCCGGGTAGCCTGCCGATGGCGGTGGTGCTGGGTGCGGCACTCGCGCGCCGGCGTCGCCCGGCGATGATCGGAGCGGTATTGCTTTTCGTGGCGCTGAACCTGCTGTCCGATCTGACCGCATGGTCGAGCGGCGCGCCCA
>CAZYWA010000355.1:0-8333 GCA_964650975.1 uncultured bacterium | reverse complement strand
GTTCACGCTGCCATGAAGTCGACGCAGCGCGGAGCGGCGCTGCGTCAGACCGCCGCCGACCAGCCACCGGTGCTAGTTGTCCGCCGCTGTGGGGGGGGTAGGGCCTGCCCGACCGCGCCCGATGCAGTTTGGAGGGCACCGCTCCGCGGCGCCGGCCGCTCGATCGAGTCGTAGCGCGAGAGAGAGCGGTCGCTCAGGGACGCGCTGCGGAGATCAGCAGGTCCAGGTCGACGGCGAGGTCCCTGCCGCGAGCGAAGCCGCGCGCGGTGATGAGCGCGACCGCCGTGCGGGCCTCCGCCAGCTCGGCCGACCCGGACACCGCGAGTAGCGCCCTCAGGTCGGCGGCATCCTGCGGACGCCGCACGTCGTCTCGCGAGAGAAGCTTGAGTGCGATCAGGTGAGACACGCGAGCGACGGGCACCGGGAGCCCAGGGAAGACCTCCAGAGCCTCGGCGGTGGCGACGATCTCGTCCTCGATGCCAGACGAGCAGAACAGCAAGTCGAGCACGACGCCCTCTTGCTGCTCCCCGGGCGGGACCAACCGCACGGTCGCGAGGCGCTTCGCCGCCTCGTGCTCGACCAGCGCAAGAACCCGGTACCCGCGCGTGGTGAGGTCACGGACCAACTGCTCCGCATCGTGGTCGTCGCGGACGGCCACCGCCAAGTCGATGTCACGCGTGAAGCGCGGCTCGGTTCGCACCGACACGGCGAAGCCGCCCAGCAGAGCCCAGCCCCGGCGCAACCGCCGGAGGTCGGCCGATGCGAACTCGAGCGTGCGAACAAGTCGGCTCATCTCGGTGGGAGTGGCCACGCGAGAGGGCGCCCGGGGCAATCCCCATGCTCTGCCCCGGGACGTTCACGCAGCCATGCACCGAGGCGCGCGGAGATGCGTTCGTCGCTCTCCCCCGGATGCGCACGACGCATCCGCTGCCGCATGAGCTCGACGCCAGCGTCGAACATGTCGAGAGCGAGCCTCAAGCGTTCGACGAGAACGCCGTCCTGTCGGTCCTGCATGTCTCGATTCTACCCCGGGGCTTGCAGACACCGACATACGTCGATCGCCCTCGCGGCGCCGGCTGTGGCGGCCAAAACGGCCCCTCTTCCGCCGCAGATCGGCATTTTGTGGCCCAAAGGAACCGCTTTCGCGCGCTTTCACCCCCATTTTCCGCCAAATTCGCGTGACTTCGAGGGCTGTTTGTCTCATAATTGAAGGGCTGAAAGTCTTGAATTCAGAGGGCTGTCTGTCTCAATCGAGGAGACCCCCATGGCGACCCCATCCTCCCCGTTCGGCAAGTACCTGCGCACCCAGCGCAAGGCCGCGCGGTTGAGCCAGCACGAGCTTGGCCGCGCGATCGGCGTTCACGGCACGTACGTGAGCGAGGTCGAGCGCGGTGCGCGTGCGCCGTTCGCGCCCAAGCACTGGAACGCAATCGTGAAGGCGCTCCCCGGCACCACGATCGCCGATCTCGCGCGCGCCGCCGCGCAGACTCGGCCGCTCGAGGTCGACCTCGCGAAGTCCTCGTCCGCGGTGGCCGATCTCACGCTGGCGCTCGCGGTGGGCGTCCACGACGGCAACCTGGCCGACGCCGACGCAACGGCGCTCCTCGACCTCGTTCGCGCCGCGGCCGCGCCGCGCGTGCGCGCGTTCGGCCGCGTCCTCGACGCGAAGGGAGCGCCCGCAGCCGGACAGGCGTACGCCTATCGCCTGAGCCCCGCGCGCGGCTGGACCGCGACCTTCGGCGTGCGCGCGCACACCGGCTTCGCCGCCGGCCCCGTCGACGGCCAGAACGCGACGCTCGTCGGCAAAAGCTTCGACCTTCTACCGGCGAGCGATCGGCGCGGCGCCGGGTTCTTCGACGTCCCCGGCGGGCTCGCTCCCGGCGACTATGCCCTCGACGTCCATCTCAAGGACGGGACCGAGTGGTGGGCCGGCCCGCTCACCGTCACCGACGGCGCCGCGTCGCAAGACGTAAAGATCGTGGGCCCGGCCGCGACCCCGCCGAAGACCGCAAAACCCGGAAAGCCCGGCGGGAAGGGCAAGCCGGCCGATCCACCTCCGCCCGTCGATCCCGGCTCGCTTCCCGCGGCGCCGCCGCTCGCCAAGCAGTTCACGAAAAGCACCTTCACCGCGGCGTTTTCCTACTACGGCCTCGGCGGCGCACCGCTCGATCGCATTTATCGCGACCTCGACCGCATCCGCACGGCCGGCTTCGCCCATTGCAGGGTTTGGGTCGACTGGGAACGCCCGACGCCGGCCTCGCGCATCGTCGACCGGAAAGGCGCCCTCCACAGCGCCCAGGCCGACAAGCTCGACGCCGCGATGGAGCACGCGAGGTCGCTCGGCCTCTCCTTCGACTTCACGTTCGAGACGTCTCACTACGACGCCACGCAAAAGAGCGGCGAAGGCTACGACATCACCGCGCACAAGACCGCCGTCAAGAACGTGCTCGTCCGCTGGGGCCAGCACCCCGCACTGCGAATCGTGGACCTCGACAACGAAGCCGAGGTCCGGGGCGCCGGCGGCCACGGCTCCCCCGACACCGGCCACACGAGCCCCGGCCGCTTCACCGACCTCATGACCGTCGCCCGCAGCGTCCCGCGCACCTGCCTCGTCAGCGCCTCGGTTTCCTTCTCCGTCGACGGCCTGCCCAAGGACTACCAAAACCTCTTCCGTGACGTGAAAGGCGAAATCCTGCTGCCGCACTTCAAGCGCGTGAAAGGGTGGGGCGCGAACGAAGGCCCCAACGCGCAGACGCTCGCGAAAGCCATCCCGGGCATCCCGATCCACCACCAAGAACCCGGCCGCAACGGACACGACACCACCCCTCCCGGTGGCTGGCCGCTCAGCGAGTTCGAGCAAAGCTTCCGCACCTCGAAAGCCGCCGGCTCGCGGGGCTGCTGCTTCCACACCGGCGCCGCCTTCGACCTCACCCAGAAGGACGCGTGGGATCAGCTCGACAACACCGAGCGCGACGTGGTCGCGCACGTGACCGAGTGGGTGAAGTAGTGGGACCTGGGGAGCGCTTACAGCTAAGAGGGTGTAGACGAAAGAAATTCAGCCGCTTGGATCAGCTGCATACGTGGCGGGAAACCGCTCGAGCGTCTGTCCCTGGTCGTGGAGGGCTGCGGTCCCTCGCAGCCGCAGGCGTCCATCTTGGTTGAGACGCCCCGGACGCGAGGGACCGCGTCCCTCCAAACGGCACGAGCTCGGTTTGGAGGAAGCACTTCAGACAAGGATTCGATTTTGTCCACACCTTCTCAGTTGCAGAGCAACGGACTTTTGATCCGTTGGTCGCGCGTTCGAGTCGCGCCGGGCTCACCAGGACTCTGCTCGTCGGTGGTCGAATTCGGCCCCTGAACAGAGGACTTGTTGAGGGGTTCGACCGATCTCGCCCTACCGTTTCAGGCGCGACGGATTCCCTGGCGGCGTGATCGATGTTGGACACTGATATATATCAGTGATAAATAGGAAAGCATGAGCAACGCTCCCGAGGCGCGATGGACGTTGCGCCAGCTCACCGCCGAGGTGGAGGCGCTGCTCGCGCGCAATTACGCCGCCCCCGAGAACGGGCAAGTGCGCGCGGTCCCGGACGAGCGCGCCATCCGTTACTACACGACGCTCGGCCTGCTGGACCGGCCGGCGGCGATGCGCGGCCGGACTGCGCTCTACGCCCCCCGCCATCTCGCTCAGCTCGTCGCGATCAAGCGGATGCAGGCGGTCGGAAAATCGCTCGCCGAGATCCAGCGCCTCCTGCCGACGCTCGATGACGAGACGCTATCGCGCGTGTCGGGCGTCGGACTGCCTTCGCGAACGCGCAGGCGCGAGTCCACCACCCGCTTCTGGCGGACACCACCGGCGGTCGCGGCGCCCGCGGCGCCGGCTCCGTACTCGTTGCCTGCCATGGCGCTGCCGCTCTCCCGCGGCGCGACGATCACCTTTACCCCCGCACGCGCGGTCACCGACGCCGATCTCGATGCGTTGCGCAACGCGGCCGCTCCGCTGCTCACCGAGCTCGCGCGGCGCGGGCTGATGCGAGCGACCGAGGAGGATCACCGATGATGACGTGTACTCCGATGACCGATGGAGAGCTGGCTCGCCTGGGTTCCGAAGGTGACGCCGGGTTCGGGGCGCTCGACACGGCGCGCGGGCGACTGCCGCTGACCGCGATGACCGTGACGGCGCACGTGGTCGGTCTGGTGGCCGAGATCGAGCTGGCGCAGACATTCGCGAATCGATTCGCGGAGCCGATCGAGGCCACCTACATCTTCCCGCTGCCGGACCGAGCCGCGGTCACGCGCTTCCGCATGGAGGTCGCGGACCGAGTCGTCGAAGGCGTGATCGAGGAGCGGGCCTGTGCCCGCCAGCAGTACGAGGACGCGATCGAGGCAGGACACCGCGCCGCGATCACGGAGGAAGACCGCCCGGGTGTGTTCACGATGCGGATCGGCAACCTCGCACCCGGCGACGTTGCGGTGGTGCGCCTTCATCTCGTGGGCCCGCTTCCGGTCGACGACGGCGAGGTCACGTTTCGCTTTCCGCTCGTGGTCGCACCGCGATACATCCCCGGCCAGGCGCTACCAGGGCCACGCGCCGGCGCCGGCACCGAAGCCGACACCGATGCGGTGCCCGACGCCTCGCGGATCACGCCGCCGGTGCTCTTGCCCGGTTTCCCGAACCCGGTGCGGCTCGCGATGACGGTGACCGTCGACGGCGCCGGGGCACCGATCGGCGCGGTTCGCTCCAGCTTGCATGCCGTCAGCGACGAAGCGCACGGTGGCGTGCGAACGATCTCGCTCAGCCCTGGCGAGCGTCTCGATCGCGACTTCATCCTGAGCTGGTCGGTCGGCGATTCCGACGTCGGTACCAGCGCAATCGTGGTCGCCGACGCCGAGGGCGGCGAAGGAACCGTCGTCCTCACGCTCGTGCCGCCCAAGGACGAGGCGCCCCGCCGGCCGTGCGATGCCGTGTTCGTGCTGGATCGATCGGGCTCGATGGGCGGTTGGAAGATGGTGGCAGCCCGGCGCGCTTGCGCGCGCATGATCGACACGCTCGGCGAACGCGACCGTTTTTCCGTGCTCGTGTTCCACGATTCGATCGAATCCCCGCCGACCACGAGCGCTGGGCTCATCCCCGGAAGCGACCGCCACCGGTTTCGCGCGATCGAGTTTCTCGCCGGCGTCGAGGCTCGTGGCGGTACCGAGCTGCGCGAGCCGTTGCGTCGTGCCGCCGAGATGCTGTCGGGCGCGGGCGGGGAGCGCGATCGCGTGCTCATCGTGATCACCGACGGTCAGGTCGGAAACGAGGACCAGATCCTGCGCGAGCTCACTGGGAGGCTGAAGACCATCCGCGTCTTCACGCTGGGCGTCGACCAGGCGGTCAACGCGGCGTTCCTGCGCCGGCTCGCCGCTGCCGGGGGCGGCGCCTGCGAGCTGGTCGAGTCGGAGGACCGGCTCGACGCCGTGATGTCCAAGCTGCACCACAGGATCGCGACCCCCGTGGTCACCGACGTGGCTATCCATGGCGATGGATTCTCACTCGGGCAGGTGTCCCCACAGCGCATTCCGGCGCTGGTCGCGGGCGCGCCGCTCATCGTGACCGGGCGTGTCGCGGCCGGTGCCCGCGGCACGGTGATCGTGACGGGCCGCACACCCGGCGGGCAGCCGTGGGAGCGTCGTCTCGCCCTTCGCGAGAGTGAGGGCGCCGCAGCCGCGGCGACGTGGGCGCGCGCCCGCATCCGCGACCTCGAGGACCGCTACGCGGCCGGCGACCACTCGGTCGAGTCCGAGATCCTCAGGGTGTCGATCCGCCATCGAGTGCTCTCGCGGTTCACCGCCTTCGTCGCGATCGACCAGGCGGGGGTGATCGACCGGGGCGGCAACCCCCGAGCCATCGTGCAACCCGTCGAGATGCCCGCCGGTTGGGCGGCGAGGGCCGCTGGGGCCGCCCCGTCGATTGGATCCTTTACGGGTGGCGGCCCGTCTCGGCGCCTGAGCAGGACTTTCGTGTTCGACGCCACGCAAGTGCGGCCGGCGCTTGCGAGGGAACGCGTCTTTACCGGGGCACCCACACCGGTCGACGAGACTCCGTACCTCACCCGAGCCCGCGAGATCGCCGACGCCATCGATCACGCCGCCGGCCGTTGCGACCGGCGCGAGCTCGACCTGGCGCTCGCTCGACTCGTCGAGCTGGTGGAGGACCTGCGCTCGATCGGTGGCCTCGACAAGCTGGCCGCGGTGCTCGAGCGGATCGCCGACGCCCTGCGGGCCGAGCTCGCCGGCACTCCGGACCGCTGGCGGACGCATGCCGCCGAGCTGCGCGACCCGCGCTCGACGAGGCCGGCCAAACGCCGCCCGTTCTGGAAGTAGGCCAGCGCGACGAACGTGCCCGATCCGCGCGTGGCCTCGGGAGAGCCCGCTCCGGACCCGATCTTCGCCGACGCCACGTGAAGGAGCTCCTGGGTGTCGAACCACGGAGCTTGGTATGGCGCGACGATCGCCGAGTTCCTCACGATGACATCATCGGTCCCTGGCTTCATCCGCCTGCCTCGCCGCGATCATATGGCCGAGGTAACCCCTGCCGAACTCAGGGTCGGCACCGATCGAGAGGGCCGGGCGCCCCACGATTAGTGCCACACTTTGGTGCCTTTTGCGGACAGCGACCGAGGAGCCGCAGCGTTCTCCCAGCGAACCCGGCTCGAGGATGCCCTGCGATGGAAGTTGCGGATTCGGGCGGGCTCGAGTAGGCCCAATCGATACGATGACCGAGAAGGCGCTCGCCGAGGGGATCTACGAACATCTCCTGACCGTCGATCTCGAACGCCGGCTGAGCGGACTCGCGCCTGCGCGTGCAGAGCACGCTCCGCTTTCGCCCGCCGATCTCCCGCGAAAGCTGGCGGATCACCTCGCTGGTGAGATCGAACGGGTTCTCCGGGACACGAAGGACGTGGGCGATCAGCTTGCCCTCGTTGCCGCCGTCCTCGAGATCCTCGCCCGTGCTGCACCGAGCCTGGACGTCGGCGAGGCGTGTGTAGCGGCTCCTCCACGTACGCTGCTCTCGATCCATCGGACCGTCGCGCTGCCGAGGCCGGCTTCTCCGTTGTCCTCGACGACGCTGCTGACTCGTGCCCGCACCGAGCCCGCGCTCGGGGGCGAGCTGTCGCGTGAGATCGCCTCGGCCGAGGGCATCGACGTCCTCGCCGCGTTCATCACCAAAGGAGGCATCCGCGCGATCCGAGAGGAGCTCGAGCGCGCCGTCCTCCGCGGAGCGCGCGTGCGCGTGCTCACCACGGTTTTCACGGGCACGACCGAAATCGCTGCCCTCGACGCTCTGGCGCGCCTCGCCACGGTCGAGGTTCGCGTCTCGTACGACGTTCGGCGGACTCGGTTGCATGCGAAGGCGTGGCTCTTCCGCCGCAAGAGCGGGCTCTCCACGGCATATGTCGGCTCGGCGAACCTCACCGCCACGGCGCTCGGTGCCGGGCACGAGTGGATGGTGAAGGCTTCCGCGGCCGACCTTCCGCACGTCATCGAGAAATTCGAGGGCACCTTCGAAAGCCTCTGGAACGACGACGAGTTCGAGCGCTACGACCCCGATTCGGAAGCATGCGTCACGCGTTTGCGCGAGGCACTCGGTGCTGAGCGCGCCTCGAGCCAGGGCGCAGCCCTCTCGCTGCTCACGCCGCATCCCTATCCGTTTCAGGCGGAAATCCTCGATCAGCTCGAGGCCGAGCGAACGCTGCGCGGCCACATGCGGAATCTGCTGGTCGCGGCGACCGGAACCGGCAAGACGGTCATCGCCGCGTTCGACTATCAGCGCCGCGCAGCAACGCTCGGCATTCGCCCACGCCTCCTATTTCTCGCGCATCGCAAGGAAATCCTCGAGCAGGCGCAGGCGACGTTCCGCGATGTGCTGCGGGAATCGGCTTTCGGTGAGCTGTTCGTCGATGGACGAGAGCCGCGGCACTGGGACCACGTCTTTGCATCCGTGCAAAGCGCATCACGCGGCCTCGAATCCCATGTGGCAGCCGATCACTTCGAGCACGTGGTGATCGACGAGTGCCATCACCTCCCCGCCGATTCCTACCAGACCCTCGCGGGGTATCTGCGGCCCGCGATCCTGGTCGGGCTCACGGCGACGCCGGAGCGATCCGATGGCAAGTCGCTCCTGCCCGACTTCGATGGTCGTATCGCTGCGGAGCTGAGACTCTGGCACGCGCTCGAGCGGCAATTGCTTGTGCCGTTCGAGTACTACGGCATCGCGGACCACACCGACCTGACCGCGGTTCGCTGGTCGCGGCAGGGCTACTCGGTGGATGAGCTTTCGAATCTCTACA
>CAZYWA010000354.1:0-8341 GCA_964650975.1 uncultured bacterium | reverse complement strand
GGCATCAGCATCGACACGTTGCGGCCCACCACGTCCCGGGCCTCCCAGCCGAAGACCCGCTCCGCGGCACGGTTGAAGCCGTGCACCAGACCGTGCTGGTCGATGGTGATGATCGGATCCACGGCGTGATCGAGCATGTCCTGGTGCCGCGCGGCTTCTTCCCTGAGCGAGGCCATGCTGGAGACCAGCTCGGTGACGTCCTGCCCGAACGACACGATCGCCTGGACCGCGCCGCGCGAGTCGCGCAGCACGGCGTTGTCCCATTCGATGTAGTGGGTCTCGCCGAACCAGGGGGCGAGCGCCGCTTGATGGTGCTGCGGTTGGCCGTCGGTGACGAGACTCGTGAACCTGGCCCGTGCCTTCACTCGTTCGGGAGCCGGCACGTGCGTGTCGATCCAGTCGATGCCGAGCAGGGCCCCCGGCGGCCCACCGAGAAGCTCCGCCAGGCGGTGGTTGACGAATCTCACCCGGCACGAGGAATCGAGCACCAGGCAGTACTGGCGGATCGAGTGCAGCACGGCATCGCAGATATCCGGTGCCGTGCCGGGTGGCAGCCCGATCAGCTCGAGGAGAGCGCTCTCCGGAATCCCGGCCAGGTTGCCCGGCTGCGGTGGAGATTGAGCATCGCTCATGAACGTCGGGCCCCGTCCGCTCGCGGTGGCGAATCTGATTCCTCGGCAGGGCGGCGGCAACTGCACCGCCCGATGGCCGCGGGGTGACGGCGACGCCGCATGGGTTACCGTGAGGTGACGAGATCCCGGCCCGTGCCGCGGTGCTGCTCTGGTAACCGTTTGGTTTTGCGACGGATGGCACGCGCGCACCATCCATCCGCCGCCTGGCACGAGACTTGGGGATCGATTGCTCGTGACGACGCCGTGCGCCGGCGATGGCGCGGCTCACCAAGGAGGGTGCGATGACCGGCTTTCAGATCCGCAAGATCCTGTTCCCGACCGACTTCAGCGATTGCTCCGACGCCGCTCTCGACGTGCTGGTGGCGCTCGCGTCGCAGGTGGGAGCCAGCGTGACGGCGGTGCACGTGGTGCACGTGCCGGAGCAGTTCGGGCCCTACGAGGCGTGGGTGTACGACCGCTTGGAGGTGGAGCAGGCGATCGTGAAGGAGACCACCGCGCACCTCGAGTCGTACGTGAAGGAGAAGGTGCCCGCCTCGATTCCGTCCGACCGCCGCGTGCTCACGGGTGTTCCCGATCTGGAGATCGCGGCGCTCGCGGAGAGCGGAGCCTACGACCTGATCGTCATGGGCACGCACGGACGGGGCGGTGTCTCGCACTTGCTCATGGGAAGCGTGGCGGAGAAGGTGATGCGGCGGGCGCCCTGTCCGGTGCTCACCGTGCGGCCGCGGGCCGCGAAGTAGCTCGAATCGACGCAACGCGCCGGCCCGCGCACGAGCCGGGCCGCGCCTCGGGACGCCGGTGCACCCCCCGGATTTTCGCCGCGAGCTCGCGTCGCCCGGCGCGTACTCGTTCGCGGTCAGCTCGGTGGAGCTTCGCGAGACCCACATCTCGTGGGTGTTCCTCGCCGGCGACCGCGCCTACAAGGTCAAGAAGCCGCTCGCGCTCGCGTTCCTCGACTACTCGACGGCCGAGCGCCGGCGCTTCTTCTGCGAGGAGGAGGTCCGGCTCAACGAGCGGCTGGCTCCGCGCGTCTACCGGCGCGTGGTGCCGATCACGTGCACGCCCTCGGGGCGGGTGTGCTTCGAGGGACACGGCGAGATCGTGGAGCACGCGGTCGAGATGGAGCGGCTCCCCGAACGCTGCATGATGGACCGGTTGCTGGCGCGCGGTGAGATCTCGAACGAGCCGCTCGATCGCCTGGCGGAGACGCTCGCGGCGTTCCATGCGCGCGCCGCGACCGGGCCTGGTGTCGACGAGCACGGCCAGCCCGCGGCGATCGCGGCGGCGGTGCTGGGGAATCTCGACGAGTGCGGCGAGCAGCTCGAATCGCCGGCGGTGGGACGCTTGCGCGTCTGGCTGGAGACCTTCCTCGGCGATCGCCGGGCGCTCTTCGCCGAGCGCGTGGCGCGCCGTCGGATTCGCGACGGGCACGGCGATCTGCACGCGGGAAACGTGTGCTTCCTGCCGCAACGGGTGATCGCGTACGACTGCATCGAGTTCCAGCCGGCGTTTCGCTGCGGCGACGTCGCCGCCGACGTCGCGTTCCTGGCGATGGATCTCCGCGCCCGCGGATTTCCCGGATTCGGCGGCTACTTCGCTCATCGTTACGCGCTCGCCGCCGACGATCCGCGGCTCGAGGAGCTGCTGCCGTTCTACGAGGTGCACCGGGCGCTGGTGCGCTCCAAGGTGGCCGCGATGCGCGCCGCCGGCCTGGCCGCGGAGCCTAAGCAGGTGGCGAGCGCCGAGGCCGAGAGCGTGCGCTACCTGTCGCTCGCGGCCGGCCGCGTGGCGCCGACCGCGCTGATCGTCACCTGCGGTCTGCCGGGCACCGGCAAGTCGACGGTGGCGCGCGCGATCGCGGCGTCGACGGGCGCCGCGGTGCTGGCCAGCGACTCGGTTCGGAAGCGCCTGGCCGGCATGCAGCCGAACGAGCACTGGGAGGGCTCGACCGACGGCGGCCCGTACACGCGCGAGTGGACGCTCAAGACGTACGACGCGCTCCTCGACGAAGCGCGCTCGCGCCTCGTGCAGGGCCGCTCGGCGGTCGTCGACGCCACGTTTCCACTGGCCGAGTGGCGCGCGAGGTTCGCGGCCCTTGCCGAGTCGGCCGGCGTTCCGCTGCGCGTGGTGTTCCTGCAAGCCGACGACGCCACCGTGAGCGAGCGCCTGGAGCGGCGCGCGCTGGATCCGCGCGAGGTCTCGGATGCCGGGATCGAGGTGTACCGGGCGGCCAAGCAGCGCTTCGAGAGTCCGGACGAGATTCCCGCGGACCGGCTGGTCAGGCTGACCCCGCTGGTGAGTCCCGAGCGCGCGGCGCTGCGCGTGGTCGAATCGCTGCTCTGAGCCGCCGCGGGGGGTCGGGCTCAGCCGGTTGGGTCAGCGGCGTGCACGGCGGGAAACCGCTCGAGCATCTTGCGCCTGGTCGTGGGAGGGCTGCGGTCCCTCGCAGCCGCAGGCGTCCATCTTGGTTCAGACGGCTTCGGACGCGAGGGACCGCGTCCCTCCAAACAGCAAAGGATCGGTTCGGAGGACGTGCTGCGGGCAATGATCCGATTTTGTCCACACCTTCTGAGACTCGTCCTCGGATCGCCACGCACGGGCGATCGATCCGGTCCGGCTGCTACCGGATCGTGACCTGCTCTCCCGAAACCGCGCAAAACACCGCGGTTTCAGCGTGCTTGGCGGTGTGGCGTATCGGTTGCACATGCACGTCTCATGGAATCCCGCATCGCCGTTCTGGATGGCAACCAGGCCGTCGCCGAAGTCGCGCACCGATTGAACGAGGTGATCGCGATCTACCCGATCACTCCGTCGTCGGCGATGGGGGAGTGGGCGGATCAGTGGTCGTCGGAGCGGCGTCCCAATCTGTGGGGCACCGTGCCGCGTGTGATCGAGATGCAGAGCGAGGGCGGTGCCGCGGGCGCCGTCCACGGGGCGCTTCAAGGCGGCGCCCTCACCACGACGTTCACCGCGTCGCAGGGCCTGCTGCTCATGATCCCCAACCTCTACAAGATCGCCGGCGAGCTGACGCCCGCGGTGATCCACGTGGCGGCGCGCGCGATCGCGGCCCAGGCGCTCTCGATCTTCGGCGATCACAGCGACGTGATGGCGTGCCGCGCCACCGGCTGGGCGATGCTGTGCTCCGGCTCGGTGCAGGAGGCCTGCGACTTCGCGGCGGTGGCGCAGTTCGCGTCGCTCGAGTCACGGATCCCGTTCCTGCATTTCTTCGACGGATTCCGCACCTCGCACGAGGTGTCGCGGATCGCGACGCTGGGCGACGACGATCTGCTGGCGCTCGCCGACCCCGAGGCGGTGCACGCCCATCGATCGCGGGCGCTCTCGCCGGATCATCCGGTGCTGCGCGGCACGGCGCAGAACCCCGACGTCTACTTCCAGGCACGCGAGGCCGGAAACCCCTTCTACGACCGCTGCGCGGACGTCGTGGAGCGCGGCCTCGAGCGGCTCGCCGGTCGGGTCGGGCGGCGTTATCGACTGTTCGAATATCACGGGCATCCGGAAGCGGAGCGGGTGATCGTGCTGATGGGCTCTGGCGCCGAGACGGTCCACGAGACGGTCGATCAGCTCCTCGAGCAGGGCGAACGAGTGGGTGTCGTCAAGGTGCGGCTCTACCGTCCGTTCGACGGCCGGCGCTTCGTCGAGTCGCTGCCGCGCAGCGTGCGGACGATCGCGGTTCTGGATCGCACCAAGGAGCCGGGAAGCGCCGGCGAGCCGCTCTACCTCGACTGCGTCGCGGCGCTCGCGGAGCACGCCGACGCGGCATCCCACGAGTCGGCCGGCGCGCGCGGCTGCCTGCCCGTGGTGGTGGGCGGGCGCTACGGGCTCTCGTCGAAGGAATTCACGCCACCAATGGTCATGGCGGTCTTCGACCATCTCGTCGCAGAGCGGCCGCGCAATCACTTCACCGTCGGCATTCACGACGACGTGACGCACACCAGCCTCTTCTGCGACGAGGCCCGTACCGTCGAGGCGGAAGGGGTGACACAGGCGGTCTTCTGGGGACTGGGCGCGGACGGCACGGTGGGCGCCAACAAGAGCTCGATCAAGATCATCGGCGAGCGCACCGGGCAGCACGTGCAGGGCTACTTCGTCTACGACTCGCGGAAGTCGGGCGCCGTCACGATCTCGCACCTGCGCTTCGGCCCGCGGCCGATCCGGTCCTCGTACCTGATCCAGCGTCCGCGCTTCGTCGCCTGCCACCAGTGGCAGTTCCTCGGCCGTTACGACGTGCTCGGGAACATCGCGGACGGCGGCACCTTCCTGCTCGTGAGCCCGTATCCGGCCGATGCGGTGTGGGAGCAGCTACCCGCGTCAATCCAGCAGACGATTCTCGACCGGCACATCGCCTTCCACGTCATCGACGCGGTGCGCGTGGCCCGCGAGTGCCGTCTGGGCGGCTACATCAACACCGTGATGCAGACCTGCTTCTTCGCGCTTGCGAACCTGCTGCCGCCCGAAGAGGCGCGCGCGGCGATCGAGGAGACGATCCGCCACGACTACGCGTTGCTCGGTCCGGAGATCGTGGCGCGCAACCTGAACGCGGTGAGCCGGGCGCTGAGCGAGATGTACGAGGTGGATCTCGCGGGACGGAGCGTCGGTTCGGCCGTCGCCCCACCGGCGGTGTCGCCAGGGGCGCCCGGGTTCGTGCGCGACGTGCTGGGCGCGATCATCGCGGGCCAGGGCGATCGGCTACCGGTGAGCGCGATGCCGGTCGACGGGACCTTCCCGACCGCCACGTCGCGCTGGGAAAAACGCGGCCAGGCGCACGAGATCCCGGTCTGGGATCCCGATCTCTGCATCCAGTGCGGCAAGTGCGCGATGGTCTGTCCGCACGTGGTGATTCGCATCAAGGCGTATCCGGCGAGCGAGCTCGGTGCGGCGCCTGCCGGCTTCAAGTCGATGGACGCGAAGGATCGCGACCTCGCGGACCTTCGCTACACGATCCAGGTGGCGCCCGACGACTGCACCGGCTGCGCGATCTGCGTCGACGTGTGCCCGGCGCGCTGCAAGTCGGAGTCGCGAGTCAAGGCGCTCGACATGAAGCCGCGCGTGCCGATCCGCGAGGCCGAGGCCGCGTTCTGGGATTACTTCCTCGGGATTCCCGAGATCGATCGCGCGCGGATCCATCCCAACAGCATCCGCCAGCAGCAGCTTTCACAGCCGCTCTTCGAGTTCCCGAGCGCCTGCGCTGGCTGCGGCGAGACGCCGTACCTCAAGCTCGCGAGCCAGCTCTTCGGCGATCGGATGATCGTGGCGAACGCCACGGGCTGCTCGTCGATCTACGGCGGCAACCTGCCGACCACGCCCTGGTCGCAGAACGCACAGGGTCGCGGGCCCGCGTGGTCGAACTCGCTCTTCGAGGACAACGCCGAGTTCGGGCTGGGGATCCGGATCTCCGTCGACAAGCAGCGCGAGATGGCGGCCGAGCTGGTGACCAGGCTCGCTGCGAGCCTCGGCGACGATTTCGTGACGCAGCTCAACTCGGCCGACCAATCGAGCGAGGCGGGGCTCTACGAGCAACGCGCCCGGGTGGCGGCGCTCAAGGAGCGGCTCGCAAAGATCGATTCGCCCGACGCCCGCTCCCTCGAGCAGCTCGCCGACGCGCTGGTGCGGAAGAGCGTGTGGATCGTGGGCGGCGACGGCTGGGCCTACGACATCGGCTTCGGCGGGCTCGATCACGTGCTCGCGAGCGGCGCCGACGTGAACGTGCTGGTGCTCGACACCGAGGTCTACTCGAACACCGGTGGCCAGATGTCGAAGTCGACGCCGCGCGGCGCGGTCGCGAAGTTCGCGGCCGGCGGGAAGCCCGGGCCCAAGAAGGATCTGGGCCGCATCGCGATGACCTACGGCCACGTGTACGTGGCGCAGGTCGCGATGGGCCCGCGACGAGCACACCTTGAAGGCGTTCCTCGAGGCGGAGGCTTACCCGGGACCGTCGCTGATCATCGCGTACAGCCACTGCATCGCGCACGGCATCCCGATGTCGCAGGGATTGCGCTCGCAGAAGGCCGCGGTGGAAAGCGGGCACTGGCTGCTCTACCGCCATCATCCGGGTCGCGCCGCGACCGGCGAGAACCCGCTCACCCTCGACTCGAAGCCGCCCAAGATCCCGATCTCGCAGTACCTGGAGATGGAGAACCGCTTCCGCATGCTGACCGCCACGCGCCCCGCCGACGCGAAGGTGCTGTTCCGCGAGGCGCAAGGCGACGTGGATCGCCAGTGGCGCCTCTACAGCGAGCTCGCCGCCGCGCCGGGCGCCGCCGCGCGCGCGGGCGAATCGGAGAAGACCTGAGCCAGGCGAAAAACCTGCTGAGAGGACACTCGGGGGCCCAGGAAATCTGGGCCTGTATCCATTGGTCGGCTGGCCACCGAGGGACCGGTGGCCCTCCAAACGGGCTCGAGGGGACGCCGTTTGGAGCGCGCGCGGTCCCTCGCGCGCGAGGAGGAACTGAATGGATTTGAGCACCGACTATCTGGGTCACGCACTGCGTAGCCCGCTCGTGGTGTCGGCCCCGCCGCTGTCCGACGACATCGACCGGGTGAAGCGCATGGAAGACGCCATCAGGCCCGAGGGCTACCTCGAGCACGTCCGCCTCGCGAAGCAGCCAGTGGCGATTCCGGTGATCGCGAGCCTGAACGCACGCACGTGGAGCGTGGACCGAGTACGCGCGTCTCATGCAGGAGGCCGGCGCGGACGCGATCGAGCTCAACCTCTATGGTATCCCGACCGACCTCGACCGGCCCGGCGAGGACGTGGAGCGAGAGCTTCTCGAGGTGGCGCTTGGTGCGCGCCGAGATCCGCATTCCGCTGGCCGTGAAGCTGGCGCCTTTCGCGAGAGCCCCGAGGCGTTCGAGCGCGGGCACTACCTGCGCGCGGTGCAGCGCTCGCCGGTCTTCCCCGAGTGAAGCGCGGGCGCGGCCGCGTCCGGTCAGCGACGGCGTTCGTCGAGGCGGACGTACGCTTCGAGCACGTCGGTGCGCGTGACGATGCCCAGCGCGTGGCCTTCCTTGTCGACGACCGGCACCGCGCCGATGCGCGCGCTGCGCATCAACCGCGCCGCGTCCGCGAGGCTCGCATCGGGCGGCAGCGTGCGCACGTCGCGTGTCATCACGGACTCCACCCGGACGTGATCGGGGCTCCACTCGGCGGAGCGTTTGCCGGTGGCGTCGTGTACGACGTCGTCGAAGACCGACGGGAACGCGTCGCGCAGATCGCGATCGGTGAGGATCCCGAGCAGCTTCCCCTTCTGCACCACCAGCAGCTGGTTCACGCGGTGCTCCTGTGCGGTCTTGCGCGCGTGGAGGATCGTGTCGAGGGGCTTGACGCTGATCAAGCTGGTCTTCATCACCGTTGCGAGGGGCTCCATCGCGGTCTCCTGTCCCTTCTCTCCGAGGTCGTTACCGTTTCACGCTGCACGATCCACGCCGGAACCGCGCTCCCGACGGGCGATCAAGACGTGCGGGCTAGCCGCCACGCGACCACCAGCGCCAGCAGCAGCCGCCCCACGACGCTGACCCAGATCGATGTCTGGATCCAGCCCAGCCGGAAGAGCTTCATGCTCGGAGTGTCGCCGAGCCAGCGGTCGAAGACGATGCGGCCGAAGATCGCGTCCCAGTTCACCAGCAGGAAGATGAGCCAGAAGACCAGCAGATAGCGCTCGCCGCCGATCGCCCAGCTGGCGAGGCTGGGC
>CAZYWA010000353.1:0-8367 GCA_964650975.1 uncultured bacterium | reverse complement strand
CTCGGATCTCCCCATGCAGGCATGCCTGTGAGCCGCACTCCGTTCACGATGATGTAGTAGAGCTCCCCATCGGAGAGCTCCTGTGTGGCAGAAAGCCTCATGTCAGGCGCGCGCGGCGAGAGCCCCCTGCCGATCGGGGTGTCGCCGCTGCCGTCGTTGCCGTGGCAGGTGGCGCAGTGGTCGGCCCAGTGGTCGCGGCCCAGCGCGATCACGGCGTCGCTCGGTGGGATCGGGTTCACCCGGACGCGATCGGCCGCGGGGATCGCCCAGTGCCGAGCGGCCCGTGCGATCCGCGCTTCGAGCGCCGACGGTTCCGGGCGGGCGCTCACACCACCCCACAGGACGAGCGCCGTTCCCACGCCGATCGCTCCCGCGAGCCCCACGACGAGACCCAGCACGAGCCATCGTGCTCGCGTGGCTCGCGGCACCGGCATGCTCGAGGCGCTCATGACTTCACCCCGTCGCGCGCGAGCTCGCTCGCGCCGGCGAGCGAGGCCACGGTCCCCGCCGGGTGCTTGTACCAGCCCGGATCACCGTGCGCGGGAAGCTCGTCCCGCACCTTGAGCAGCGTGAACATGCCGCCCATGGTGACGTATCCGAACGGTCCGTGCCCGCCGACCATGGGAATGCTGTTCTCCGGCACCGGATGATGCCCGGATTCGACGTGCAAACCGTGGTCTCCCATGCCGTCGGCGCCCATGGTCATGTACCCGGGCAGCAGCGGGCTCACGGCGGCATCGATGGCACCGGCATCGACGCCCACCGTGTTCGACGTGCTGTGGCCCATCTGATTCATCACGTGATGGCTCATGTGGCAGTGCATCGCCCAGTCGCCGGGTGCGTTCGCGACGAACTCGATGGTGCGCGTGCTGCCCACCGGCACCAGTGTGGTGGTCTCCGGCCACTGCGCCGACTCGGGCACGGGTCCGCCGTCGGTCGCGGTGACGCGAAACGAGTGGCCGTGGAGGTGGATCGGATGGTGGTCCATGGCGCTCAAGTTGCCGATCCGGATCCGCACGCGCTCGCCGGTCTTCGCGACCAGCGGCGCCGTGCCGGGAAACGCGCGCGCGTTCAAGGTCAGCACGTTGAACTCCACCATCTCGTTGGGATCGGGGCGGCGGGTGCCGGGCACCACCTTCCACTCGCTCAGGAGCAGCGCGTAGTCGCGATCCACCTGCGAGGCACGGTCCACGTCGCGCGGGTGGATCACGAAGAGCCCCATCTGGCCGAGCGCCATCTGGGTCATCTCGTCGTGGTGCGAGTGGTACATGAGCGTCCCGTGCTGCTCGAGCGTGAATTCGTAGCGAAACGTCTCTCCGGGCTGGATCAGCGGCTGGGTGAGCCCGCCCACTCCGTCCATGCCGTTCGGCACTCGAACGCCGTGCCAGTGGACCGTGGTCGGTGCGGGTAAACGGTTGGTGACGTAGATGCGGACGCGGTCGCCTTCCACGGCCTCGATGGTGGGGCCGTGGACGCGGCCGTTGTAGCCCCAGCAGCGCGCGTCGAGTCCCGGCGCCAGCTCGTGATCGACGGGCTCGGCGACGAGATGGAAGACCTTGACGCCGCCCACCCACTTCCAGGGCAGGGTCGCGCCGTTGGGCGTGATGACCGGGCGATAGCCCCGCATCGCGGGAGGGGCGGTTGCCGCCGCGGCGGGCTGCACTGCGGCGAGCGTGCTCGCGGTGGCGCCGTTCTCGCCGGCGCGCGCGATGCGCGGTCCGACCACCGCTCCCATTGCCAGCGCTTGCGCCGCCGAGATCACCACGCGCCGGCGGGAAATCGTGGAACCGGGAGTGGTCATGGGTCACCTCGCATCTCGGTCGCGCTCGCCGGTGCAGTCTCGGTCGGACCCGGATGCGGCGAAGCGGAATCGTCGCCCGTGAGCGACAGCGCGGTGCTCAGGGGCCGCACTTCCCCGCGGCCGGGCCCGACGTCGTTGGCCGCCGCCTGCTCCGCATCCGACGGAAACCGCCCGCCGAGCGCTTCCTGCAGGTCGACGCGGGCGAGCCAGTAATCGCTGAGCGCCTGAACGTAGGCCTCGCCGGCCTCGATCTCCGCACGCTTCGCTTCCAGCAAGCGGAAAACCGACGCCTGCATCGCGTAGCTCTCGCGCAGGGTCTGCTCGAGCATCCGCTGGCGCAGCGGGATGACCGCGGTGCGGAGGTGCTCGGCGCGCGCTCGCGCGACCTCGAGCCGGTCGCGCGCGGCGCGCACCGTGGAGCGGATCTCGACGGCCAGCGCCGCGAACTCGTCGAGCGACTGGCGCAGCCGCGCGTCCGAGCGCGCGATCTCCGGCTGCCCTTGGAGGAAGATCGGCAGCACCAGCTCCAGGCTCGGACCGACGGTGCCCACCGGCTCGGGCTCGTGCTCGTAGTGACCGAGCACCGAGAGGCCCTCGAGCCATCCCATGTACCGAGCCAGCTCGGCCGACTGAGCGCGCGACTCGATCCAGTGGCGCAACGCCGCGAGGTCGGTGCGATTCTCGATCGCGAACGCTTCGAGGCTTCCGCCTGGCCCGTCGTCCGCAGGAGGATCCGGCAGCCGCGGCTCGAGGCTCCAGCCCACGTCCGGGCCCCAGAGTCCCAGGGACCGGTTCACCGCCTCGCGCTTGGCGCGCGACTCGCCTTCGGTCTCGGCGAGCGCGATCCGCGCCTCCTCGTGGAGCGCCTCCTCGCTCGCGACCTCGAGATCGGTGACGTTCCCGGCGACGCGGAGCTTCCCGGCCGCGGTGGCGGCGGCCGCCGTCGACTCGACGATCGCTCGCCGTAAACTCGCCCGCTGCGCCGCGGTCTGCGCTTCGATAAACGCGCGCTCGACGGCGCTCGCGCTGGCCACCACGCCCTGGACCAGCTCGCCCTGCTTGGCGTCGAGCGCCTGCTCCGCGACGCGCACCCGCATCGGCCGGAAGAGCAGGCTCAGGAGCTCCTGCGCCACGTCGATCTCGAAGGGCAGCTGCGGGCGCGCTGGAAACCGGACCTCCGCGTGCAGGCTCGGGTTCGCGATGAAGCCCGACTCGACCAGATCGGCCTCCGCGATGCCCAGCTCCTCGAGCATCGACTGGATGCGCGGACTCGCGATCAGCGCCACCGCCACCGCGCGATCCGCGGTGAGGGGCTCGGCCAGAAGCTCCCGAACCCGCGCGGCCACTTGCCGCTCGGTCTCCGCCGCATCGCCGGCACCGGACGGTGTCCGCAGCTCCTCACCGGTGCGCTCGCGCACCTTCGTGGCGAGCGACGCGTAATCGCCGCTCGGATCGACCGTGGCGCAGCCGCACGCGACCAGCACCCAGCCCAGAACCAACCCTCGACCTCGCATCGCGCTCCTCCTCGTGCCGCGACCTTTCACGGCCCGTCGATTGCGCCGCGGCCCGCCCAGGAGCAGCGCCACGGCAGCACGCCGCCTCCCTCGCACCGCAAGGGGCAGGCGGATCAGCGGCCAGTGAAGGGGATCAGAGCAACAGCGACGCGTGCTGCTGGAAGAGCGATGCCGAGCCTGGTGAGGGACCACGCGATCCGGCCGCCGCGCGCTGCAACGCGAGAGGCCGCGTCATCGTGGCCGCAGCTGCGAGCACGACCGCCGGAGCGGCTCCCGATTCGGACCAAGCAGCGGACGCACGAACCGGAAAGGAGGCCTGGTCGCTGGCGTGCGACCCCAACCGGCAGCAGCTCGCAGCCGCGAGTTGCGCGTCACGAGCCGAAGGCCCAGCCGGAGGCGCCGCCTCGGCGCACGCGCAGTCCCGCGACGGCACGCGCCAGTGAGACCCGCACGGCGAGGAAGCAGCCAGAACCAGCGACAACGCCGCGATCACCTGGACCGCGGCCCGCATGGAACTGGCGTGCCTCATGCGCTCAATCTACTGCTGCAACTGCCCTGCTGCCACTACATCACCGGCCATGAATGTGAGCGATCTGCGGGAGGGACCGGCTCCCGCCGGTCCGCTTCGAGCCCGGCGCGGCAGGAGCGCGGAAGGCGCGGGCACCCTCCCCACGAGATCGCTCTGGTACTTGGCCGGTGATTTAGGTCGGCAGTGCCTTCGCTTGCGATCGATCTCGTGGCGGCGCGGCGGCGGGCGCTCGCCCCGGGGTGCTCGAGGCCGAGCATCGCGACGGCGTCCTCATCGCGATGAAGTACGCGCGAGGCCGAATGCAGGCCGGCCCGCCCTCAGAGTCGATGCGATGGCCGGCCGTGCCCCGGGGCGAGCGCCCGCCGCCGCGCCGCCAAACGGATACCCACTCGGGCTCAAACGGATGCCCTGCCCCCGGCTCTGACGAGGCCCCTGCTCCGCCACAGCAGATAGATCGCCGGATAAACCGCCAGCTCCATCACGAAGCTCGTGGTGAGGCCGCCGATCATCGGTGCCGCGATGCGCTTCATGACGTCGGCGCCGCTGCCGGTCGAGAACAGGATCGGCACCAGGCCCATGAAGGCGCACGCGACGGTCATCACCTTGGGGCGGACGCGCATCACGGCGCCGTGGTGGATCGCTTCCTTGAGGTGCGCGACGGACGCCATGCGCCCCTTCGCCTTCCACTCGTCGAAGGCGAGATCGAGGTAGAGAAGCATGAAAATCCCGGTCTCCGCGTCGAGCCCGAGCAGCGCGATGATTCCCACCCACACGCCGATGCTCACGTGAAAGCCCAGCGCCTTGAGCAGCCACACCGCGCCCACCATCGAGAACGGCACCGCCATCAGCACGATGAGTGTCTTGGGCACCGAGCCGGTATTGAAGTAGATGAGCGCGAACACGATCGCGAGCGTGATCGGCACCACCAGCTGCAGCCGCGCCCGCACCCGCTCCATCGCCTCGTACTGGCCGCTCCAGGTGAGCGAATAGCCCTCGGGCAGCTTGAGCTTGCTCGCGACCAGCTCCTTGGCCTCGGCGACGTAGCTGCCGACGGCGCGCTTCGAGGTGTCGACGTCGACGTACACGTAGCCGGCGAGCCGGCCGTTCTCGTCGCGGATCATCGACGGGCCGAGGGTGGTGTGGATGTCGGCGAGCTGCTCGAGCGGGATCTGCGCTCCGCTGGCGGTACGCACCAGCACCCGGCGCAGGCTCTCGACGTTGTCGCGCAGCTCGCGCGGGTAGCGCAGGTTCACCGGATAACGCGCGCGCCCTTCGACGGTGGTGGTGATGTTGTCGCCGCCGATCGCGGTCATGATCGTGGTCTGCGCATCGGCCACCGAGAGCCCGTAGCGCGCGAGCTGCTCGCGGCGCAGATCGAAGTCGAGGAAATAGCCACCCGCGACGCGCTCCGCGTAGACGCTGCGCGTGCCGGCGACCGCGGGCAGGATCCGCTCCAGCTCGGTGCCGATGCGCTCGATCTCGGCGAGATCGGCACCGAACACCTTGACGCCGACGGGCGTGCGCACGCCGGTCGTGAGCATGTCGATGCGGTTCTTGATCGGCATGGTCCAGGCGTTGGTGGTGCCCGGAAGCCTGAGCTTGGAGTCCATCTCGTTCACCAGCTCGTCCCAGGTGAGCGTCTCCGGCACCAGCAGCCGAAATGCGGGCTTGAGCCAATTGGGCGCCCAGCTCGAGTACCAGCGCGGCTGGGTGCGCCACTCGCTCTCGGGCTTCAAGAGCAAGTTGGTCTCGACCATCGAGAAGGGCGCCGGATCGGTCGACGTTTCGGCGCGTCCCGCCTTGCCGAACACGCGCTCCACCTCGGGGATGGTCTTGAGCAACCGGTCCTGGGTGGTGAGCCAGCGTTGCGCCTCGCCCACCGAGATGCCCGGCAACGTGGTGGGCATGTAGAGCACCGCGCCTTCGTTGAGGGGCGGCATGAACTCGGTGTCGAGCGAGCGATAGACCGGCACCGTGAGCGCCACCACCGCGATCGCCGTCAGGATGACGAGCTTCGGGAAGCGCAGCACGAACCGGTTGACCGGCTCGTAGAGGAAGAAGAGCACCCGGCTGATCGGGTGTCTCTCCTCCGGGTGCATCTTTCCGACCATCATGGCGTTCGCGAGCCAGGCCAGCGGACGCGGCCGGAAGGTGAACGGCTCGAGCCGCGTGAAGAGCAGCCGCAGCGCGGGATCGAGCGTGATCGCGAGCACCGCGGCGACCGCCATCGACAGGTTCTTGGTGAAGGCGAGCGGCTTGAAGAGCCGTCCTTCCTGCGCTTCGAGAGCGAAGATCGGCAGGAACGAGACCGCGATCACCAGCAGCGAGTAGAAGCTCGGACGCCCGACCTCCTGGATCGCGCGGATCAGCACCTCGCGGTAATCGCCGTGGCGCCCTTCCCGGTCCCACGCTTCGAGGCGTTTGTGGGCGTTTTCGACCACCACCACCGCGGCATCGACGAGCGCACCGATCGCCACCGCGATGCCGCCCAAGCTCATGATGTTGCTCGACACGCCGAGTGCGCGCATCGGAATGAACGCCAAGAGCACGGCCACCGGCAGCGTGAAGATCGGGATCGCCGCCGAAGGGATGTGCCACAGGAAGATCAAGATCACGCCCGACACGATCGCCATCTCGATCAAGAGCTCATGCTTCAGCGTGTGGATCGAGCGGTGGATCAGCTCGGAGCGGTCGTAGACCGGCACCAGCTCCACACCTTCGGGAAGCGACGCTTTCAGCTCGGCGAGCTTGGTCTTCACCGCCTGGATGGTATTGAGCGCGTTCTCGCCGTGACGCATCACCACGATGCCGCCCACCGCGTCGCCGATGCCGTCGAAATCGACCACGCCGCGACGGATGTCGGGCCCGAGCTGCACTCGCGCCACGTCGCGAAGCAAGACCGGTGTTCCTTGCTCGTCGGTCTTGAGCACCGCTTGCTCGAGATCGGAGATCTGCTTCAGGTAGCCGCGGCCGCGCACCATGAACTCGGCGCCGCTGATCTCGATCAACCGCCCGCCCACCTCGACGTTCGATTTGCGGATCGCGTCGGCGACCTGCATCACCGAGAGGTCGTAGGCCACCAGGCGGTTGGGATCGACCGTGACCTGGTACTGGCGCACGAAGCCGCCGATCGACGCGACCTCCGCCACGCCCGGCACCGCCTGCAGCGCGTAGCGCAGGTTCCAGTCCTGGAACGAGCGCAGCTCGGCCAGGTCGTGGCGGCCGCTGCGGTCGATGAGCGCGTACTGGTAGACCCAGCCGACGCCCGTCGCATCCGGCCCCAGCTCCGTGCGGACGCCTTCGGGCAAGACGGGCAGGATCTTGCTCAGGTACTCGAGCACCCGGCTGCGTGCCCAGTAGAGATCGGTGCCGTCCTCGAAGATCACGTACACGTACGAGAATCCGAAGTCCGAGAAACCGCGGATGGTCTTGACGCGCGGCGCGCCGAGCAGCGCGGAGATGATCGGATACGTGACTTGGTCCTCGAGGATGTCGGGGCTCCGATCCCAGCGCGAGTAGACGATCACCTGGGTGTCGGAGAGGTCGGGGAGCGCGTCGAGCGGGATGGTGCGCACTTGCTGGATGGCGAACACCACCAGCACGCCGACCACCACCAGCACCGTCAGCGGACGGCGCGCGCAGAGCGCGATGAGCCGGTCGATCATCACGCACCTCCGCGATCCGCAGGCTCAGCGGGAGATCCGGAGGGCCGCGGTCCCTCGCGGCCGCTCGACTCCGCCGCGGCCGCGGCCGCGGCGCCCGACACCGCCGCCTCGAGACGCGACTCGGAGTCGATGAGGAAGTTGCCGCTCGTGACCACCCGCTCGCCTTCGGCCAGACCGGAGCGGATCTCGTATGCGTTGCTCAGGTGCGTGCCGACGTCCACCACGCGTGGCTCGAGCCGGCCTCCGCCCAGATCGACGAACACCAGATTGCGCAGACCGGTGGTGATCACGGCCCGCTCCGGGACCACCAGCGCCTGGCCCAGGTCTCCTTCCATCACCACGTCCGCGAACATGTCGGGCTTCAGGACCAGCTCCGGGTTCGCGAACTCGATGCGCACCTTGACCGTGCGCGTCTTCGACTCGACGGTCGGATAGATGAACGTGACCACACCTTCCCAGCTCCGCCCGGCGAGGTACGAGAGCGTCATGCGCGCGTGCTGGCCGACGGCCACGTACGGCAGCTCGTACTCGTAGATGTCGGCGAGCACCCACACCTCGCTGGTGTCGGCGATCGCGAACACGGTGTCCCCCGGGCTCACCTGCATGCCGTGCACGGCCTTCCGCTCGACGACCACGCCCCCGTAGGGCGAGCGGATCGTGACGGTGCGCCCAGCCGTGCCGCTCTTCTCGAGCGCCGCGATGTCGGCGGCGGAGACGTCCCAGAGCAGCAGCCGCTCGCGGGTCGCCTGCAGCAAGTCCTGCGCGCGGCGCTCGGCGTCGCCCAGGTTCCGGCCCTTGACCTGATCGTACGAGCGCTTCGCGATCAGGTACTCCTGCTCGGTGGAGTTGAGCTCGGGG
>CAZYWA010000352.1:0-8368 GCA_964650975.1 uncultured bacterium | reverse complement strand
TCCGGCAACGCAACCCGTCGAGGAGGATCCGCGCGCGGCACGGCCGCCAATCTGGATTCCCCGGTTGAGCCGCGTCATCGGTGTCGAGCTGGCGCTGGCACTCGCGGTGCTCGAGCTCACCAACCCGCTCTTCATCCGCTACCACCCGACGCGGTTCTGGGAGACTCATCCTCGCCTCGCCAACGGCAACGGGCTGCGCGGGCCGGCGGCCACCTACGAGAAGCCGCCCGGGGTCTTCCGGATCGCGTGCATCGGGGACTCCGTCACCTACGGTTACGGCACGGAGCGGGACGAGGACACCTATCCGATCGCGCTCGGGAGGATGCTCGCCGAGCGCTCGCCGCTCAGGCCGATCGAGGTGCTGAACGCAGGCGTGGTGGGCTACTCGTCCTACCAGGGTCTGGTGTTCCTGCGCGACGAGATCACCCGCTACCACCCCGATCTGGTGCTCGCCTACTTCGGTCTTCACGAGATGCTGATGCCCGAGGTCACGACCCTCGCCGACTACCAGGCCATGATGCCGTCACCCTTCGAGCGGACGCTGCTCCACAGCGGAACCGTGCAGCTCTGGGTGCTCGGTCACTGGGTGCACCAGCGCGGCTACGTGCGGAGCTTCGGCGAGAGCGAACGGATCGAATCGATCCTGCAGCACAACTTCCAGTTCAACCTGAGCGAGATGGAGCGGATCGGCGAGCGCGAACCGGATCGCTTTCCGCTCTACTGGACCATCCCGATCGACTGGAAGGACGGCCAGCTGCGACGCGTGTGGCCCCTCGACGCGTGGCGCGAGGACCGGCTGATCGACGCCTACCCGCGCTTCGCAGCGCAGCCCGGCGATCCCGGCCACCTCTACATCGACGAGGTGCACTTCTCGGTCGAAGGCAACCGGGTCATGGCCGAGGCGCTCGCGGACGCACTGGTCGAACGCGGCCTGGTCCCGGTCAACCAGCACGTCGACGGATTAGCGAGCAAGTAGCGCCAACGCAAAGCCCACCAGCGGCCTCGGGCTACCACGCCGTCGATCATCTGCCACCCCGCGTGCCGACTGGTGCAGCGCAGAGTTACGCACCGTGCGTAAACAACGGGAACAAGCTGCCTGTTTCAACCGCGGCCAGTCGTTCACGGATGAGCTTGAGATATTCCTCTTCGATCTCGATGCCAAGGTACGGATACCCCAGTTCAGCCGCAGCCACGAGAGTGGTTCCCGACCCCGCGAACGGGTCAAGGACGATATTGCGTGGGCTTCTCGGAACGAACAAGTCGATCAATCTTCTGACCAACGCAAGAGGCTTGATCGTGCAGTGAGCGTCGAAGGATTCTTCGGCACTCCTCGAGAAGCCCTCAAGAATATTGGATTGAAACGAGCCGTCCTTGTTGATGGTTTTGAACGGGCCAAGGCCAGTGATCGCCGTTGTCTCAATGTAGTTATTGACAAGGGGTTTCTGTAGGATAGCGATTGCTTCCCACTCACTACGAAAGCATGTGTGCCAACCGTCCCATTCGTCCGCGTCAGAACGCCCGATCTTTTTGAGTTTTTTTTTAAGATTTAGGCCCTTTGGAATCCCCGAATGGCGTCGATACACGAGGCAATCTCTTGCATAGAAACCTGCCTCCTCCAATGCCACTTGGACGTGCGCGAAGGTTCGGGTACTGCTAAAGACCGCAACTATGGCGCCAGCCTTACAAACCCGAAAGACAGCGCTGCCCCACTGGGCACACCAGTTCTGATATTCGACGATGTTGTCTTTATTTCTTTCATACCAACGCTTATTGCGTACTCCCCCCGCAAGGCCGCTCCCGTATGGGATGTTCTTGACAAGAGTAGAGCTGTCCTGAATACGGTCGATGCGTCGGCTGATCTCGGCATGGTCCCAGTTTCGGCCGATAAACTCGTAATTATAGGGAGGGTCCGTAATGCAGCACGCAACTGACTCTTCAGGCAATGATTGGAGGACGGTCCGACAGTCACCGAGCAACACACGATTTTCTATGGGAGATGGCATTGCTTATGCCTTGCTTAGGAAAAAGTCCTGACTTGCCTTGCATGACTCCAACCAGGCTCGAAGATCGAAGCCTGATGCGGAGCGGATGTAGTCGAACGTGTCCGGTCCTTGGATGATGACCCAGCCCCCCGCCTCACATGCGCTCATGGCGGCACCGAGATTATCCTGTCGGACGATCAGAAGCACGGGACGATACCCCTTTTCCTGAAGAAGCCTCCCGTTCGCCTTAAACTTCTTCAGAGTGCCGGAGTCTCCTGATCCGATTCGATACTTGGTATCGATGGCGTCTCGCCCATTACAACAGTCGCAAGGCTCATCGTCCCCGACCCGGATCGCCGGGGCATAATCCTTGCAGTGATGCGACAGGACGTTGGTGACTAGGAGTTGCCAGCACATTCCCAGTTCTCGACCCCAATACTGACGGTTTTCACGCTTCCGATCCGGCGTAATCCCGAAGACGTCCATTAGCGGGTCGGGGGCATCATTTTCCTCGCTGTAGGTCTTCATAGAGAACGAGTTTCGATATGCCCGGAGGACATCTCGGAGCCTCGCATCAAGGGACACCGCTTCAGTGCTCAATTGAGACCCCGAGTGGGCGTAACCCCAGCGTTACCGGAACAAAATATCCCCGGGGTGCGCCGCGAACCTGGCGAAGATATCTCGGATCGCGAACCGGCGATAGCTGAAAGTCATGGGCGATCGGCGAGTTGCCGGCATGGCTCGGCAGCGCGGGTCGAGATAGATGGTTCGGAAGACCCGGTGGTGTTTGCCGCGGCAAAATCGGGCGTCCGGTCCCCGCCCACCCCTGACCTCGGCCACGTGCGCGACCACCGCTCGGCCGTTCCGAGTCGACCCGCGTGCGCGAAGCCGGCGGCGTGGATGTGGTCGAGGTCGCGGGGGATGCGGTCGAGCGGCGTCGTCCGTCCAGCCGTGCCGCCGGCGTCGACCACGCGTCCGTAGGCGCGCACCGGTGGTACGGCGGGGCCGCGGATCTGGTCGAGAAGCGCCGCGGCTTCGGTGTCGTCGAGGCTGCCGTCGCGCAAGCGCAGCGCGACGGCGAGCGCCAGGTCGGCTCGCGCGGGGGTCGCTTCGAGAGGTCGATCTCGAGCGGGCGGGTCTGGGCGGCGGCGCGCTGGAGGTCGGCGATCGTGGTGCCGGGCAGCATCTTCACCATCGCGGGCCAGAGCCGCGGGTCGAAGGGCGGCCGCTGGCCGGGCTCGACCTCGCTCACGTAGCTGTGGCTGACGCCGATCGCCTTCGCGAGCCGGGACTGGCTCATGAGAGCCGCTTTGCGCGGGCCAAGTAAGTACTTCCCGAGGGGGTATGCGGGCTGGGCGTCCTCTACAGTCTGCCTGAAAGATTCTCGTGCGAATGATTGCGGAAAACTTCACAGTTCGCATGCAAAAAGTGCAACAAGTTGCATGTGGATCGGTGCAGGTGGCGAGCCGATAGGGCCAGTGATATGCGGCAAAAAAGCGATGCGGATGATGCGTAGAGCGTTCGGAGGCACCGGGGATACGTGGTGGGGCACTACGAGGGCGGATATTCGGCTGAACGCGCGGATCGCGGGTCGGTCGCTCGACGTGTCCCGCCTTTGCGTCGAGGGTTCATCCGGCATTCGAACTGGTGGTTTTCACGATGCAGGCATTCGACGGGGGACAAGCCCCCGTCGCTACGACTACCTCGGCCGAAGCGCGGGCATCGCGTCGCGACGCCGTCGGACAGCAGGAGCCGCGCGCTGGCTCGGAAAGACGCCGGTCCACTCAGGATGACGGCTTCGGGCACAGCGGCGTGGGAGTGACCAGGCGCTCGGCCATGCGGCGGGCGATGATCGCGTAGCCGTACTTGGTGAGGTGCCCGTCCTGGTCGAGGGACAGGAACTCGTCGCGGTGCGCTTTCATCTCCTCGGTCGGATCCAGGAAGGAAATGCCGCGCTCGCACGCGATGTCGCGTAGCACCCCGTAGTGAGGCGGGATCTGCGCGGCGCTGTACCAGTCGTAGACGATGTCGAAGTCCTGCTCCTCGACCAAGAGCACCGGCGCGACGGGCGTCACCCGATCGAGGAACCACTCGACCTCGTGACGGAAGTCCTTGGGATCCATCGGCACGTCGTTGCCCACCGAGTAGAGCACCACCTGCGCGGGCGCGAGCTTCGCGAGGTCCGCCAGCAACCGCGCGTTGATGTCGGTGATGCGGGCCGACGAGATGCCCATGTTCCACACGGTGGCCGCGGGATCGGCCGTGCGCCGCAGGTCACCCTCGAGCTGGCGCGGGAAGGTGAATGGCCAGTCGACGTCGAACGGGTGTCCGCGGGTGCTCGATCCGCCGTAGCACGCGACCCGGAAGCGGGCCTCCGGGCTCGCGGCCTCCTGAGGCAAATCGGCGTCGTGCATGTTGCGCCCGAGCACGCCGCCGATCACTCCGAGCAGCGCGATGAGCCCCAGGAGATGGGTCAGCGGGATCCACGGCGCCTTCATCAGGAACGCCTCGCGGACCCGAGGAAACCGCGACACCAGCGCGTCGCGAATCCGAAACAGCAGCATCGACAGGATCACCAGAGCCACCGCCATGACCCGCAAGCTGGTCTGGCGGGTCGGCCCGATGGGCGCGAAATAGCCCCAGTGGCCGAAGAAAAGCGCGCCGGCGATCTCGATGGCCGTGAGCCACGCCAGCATCACCGTGAGATGGGTGGGACGCCATCGCGCATGACCGGGGAAGATCCGCGCCAGCCACGGCTTCTTGCCGCGAGCGAACGGCAGCGCGACGAGCAGCGCCAGCGCGGCATGCAGGAACGGCAGATTGGCCGCGCGGCGCGCGAGGGTGGTCGTGGGCAAAAGCTGGGTTCCGTCGTCGAGCAGCACTTCGCCCAGGCTCACCCGGTGCGGCAGCCGGGTGCACCACGGCGGGTACATGACGATCTCCAGGTCGCCGGGGTCGGTGACCGGGAGCTTCGCCACCTCGAGACCGTCGACGAAGGCGCGGATCTCGCTCGCCGTGTGGTCGACGATGAGCCGCCGCCGGGCGGACACGTCGGGAAACTCGAGCGGGTTCCGGCTCACGATGGCGCCAGCCCGCATCTCGAAGCTGCCGCTCGGAAGCTCGGCCGCGCGACTCAGCCGCACCACGTCGAAATCGTCCCCGCGCCGGTCGACCACGAAGCTCAGCGCCTCGTCCTTCTCGACCTCGATCCACGCATCGAAGCGCTTCCAGGAGCGCCCGGCCGGAAGATCGAGCCGCTGGTTGGCGAGCGCCAGCAGCCCGCCGTCGAACGGTTGCTGCACCAGCCGTCCGTCTCGCGACCGTAGCGGCGGCAGCAGCGCGTCCGAGACGAGCCCGATGCCGAGTGTCGCCAGCAAGCACGCGAGCGCCACGAACCAATCGATCCGGAACTGGATCGCGGGCGGCGCTGACGGGCTCGAAGAGGCCGGCTCGCTGCGCGACGCGACTTCGGAATCGTTCAAGCGCCACCACCCACGGCCATGGCGCGACGGGGGCGTCGAGCGAGGCGCGTCCATGCCTACTCGCACGCTCGGGCTCCGGCAAGACAGGCCGCGGGCTCGGGTGGCCTATCGAGCCTGGGCTCGATAAAACACCGACCCCCTCGCGCAGCGTTCGAGGCCGCGTTTCTTCCGTGATCTCGTCCCGCGAGCGACCCGCCGGCCAGCGCCTTCGCGTGGCGGTGCTCTCGGCCGACGCGCTCGCGTTCCTGGCGCTCAGCTTCCTCTCGGTGCGCGCCAACCTGCTGATGCGGGACGGGGTGATCTCGAGCGGCTCGGGCGCCCTCCAGCTCGTGACCTATGCCGCCTGTCTCGCGGCGCTCGCGCTGGGACTTCCGGGCGTGCTCGGCTCGCCGCGCCGTCCCGCCGGTGTGGTTCTCGAGCTGGCCGGTCTCGCCGCCTTCGTGTGGTTTCCCGGCTGGCTCAGCGACACGCCGCCGCGCAAGGCCGAGACCTACCTGTGGCTCGCGCAGGAATGGGCCAAGATCCCCGACAATCTGGTGCTCCTGGCGCAGCTCTTCCCGTGGACCGTGGCGGCGGCGCTGCTGGTGCTGCTGCTCGCGACCTACCTCGCGGCACGTCCCACTCGCATTCCGTTCGGGGCGGTCGCGGCGCTCGCGATCGCCGCGTTGGTGCTGTGGGGAATCTTCGGGCTGGGAGCGGGGCTCCGCAGCATCGTCTACATCTTCGTCTACGCACTGCCCTGGTTGCTCGCGGCGCTGGGCTTCGCGCTGCGCCGGACGCGCCTCGCGACACGAGCCTCGGCCATCGGCACCGCCACGGCGATGCTCTTCGTCCCCTACGTCGGCGCGATTCCTTTCGGTCACTCGGGCTTCGAGCGCGTCCCCGGCGTTCGCCGGATTCCGGTTCATCCCCGCCTCCCCGGCCAGGCGCCGGTGCCGCTCGCGTTCGTGCGCGCGTTCACGCTCGATCCCGAGCGCCGCGAGCTCTACAGCTCGTACGGGCCGACGTCGGGCGTCATGAAGCTCGACGTGGTGAGCGGAGCGCTCGACACCATCCCCAGCGAGAACAGCCTGGTGCGGAACCTGTGGACCGAGCCCGGCCTCGACCACCTGCTGGCGCTCGACTGGATCTACGGTGACCTGCTCGAGATCGGGAAGGAGCCGTTCGCGGTTCGCAAGCGCTTCGATCTCACCGGCGGGAATCGCGTGGTGCCGATGAGCCTGGTGGTGGGACGCGAGCGGCTCGAGACCGTGTTCACCGAGTTTCCTGGCGTGGTCGAGCTCGATCGGGTGGATCTCAAACCCGAGAGTCCCGCGCACGATGCCGGCAATGGCGAGGCAGCCGCTCCCGCGCCGCGCGTCACCGTCGAGCCCGCCGATCTCAATGGAAGCCGCACCCAGGCGGAGGTCGTGGACGCGGGCCGGTCGCTCTGGCTGCGCGACTTGGGCCTCACCCGGTTCCGTAGCGGCGCCTGGTACGCGGTGGGCGACGTCGACGCCGGTTTCCTGGTGATGGAGATCGGCGCCGTGGACTCGGCGAAGCGGTTTCGGCTGGTGCGCGTGGATCTGAACCGCTTCGCCGTCGATCGCACCACGGAGTTGCCCGACGGCGGTCTCGCCATGCTGCGCGTGCCGGAGCATGGCTCGGTCTTCACCGCGGGATTTTTCTCCGATCGCCTGACCGAGATCGACGAGCGCACGCTCGACATCCGGCGCACCCTTCGCGGCCCGCGAAACTGCCGCGAGCTGGTCTACGACCCGAAGCGGGACCTGCTGCTCGCCACGTCCTTCCTGGCCGGCGAGCTGTGGACGATCCGCTACTCCGATGGGCAAGTGCTGCGGGTCGACCGGGTCGGCAACAAGTCGATGTCGCTGGCGCTCGACAGCCGGCGCGATCTGCTCTACCTGGGCAGCCGCGACGGCATCTTCGAGATCGACCTCGCCACCTACCTAAATCACCGACCATGAATGTGAGCGATCTGCGGGAGGGACCGGCTCCTGCCGGTCCGCTTCGAGCCCGGCGCGGCAGGAGCGCCGAAGGCGCGGGCGCCCTCCCCCACGAGATCGCTCTAGTGCTTGGCCGGTGACTTAGGCGGACGGCCTGGCGCTCCCGGAGCGGGTTAGCGGAAGGCCGAGCACCGCGAGCACCGCGGCGAGCACGTAGCACGAGGCGGCGACGATTCGCGCCGCCGCGAAGCCTTCCGCGAACAGCACCGTCTGGAAGAGCGCCAGCCCCGGCACGGCTCCATAGGCGTCGAAACCGAAGGCCGCGCGCCGCAGCTCGAGCGGCAGGGTTCTGAGCGCCAGCGGCAGCGGGAAACCAGCCGCGATTCCGAAAGCCAGCGCCAGCACACTCGTCTTCCAGGCGGTCGTGAGCCACGCCGTGGGCACCCACCACCACACCGCCACGACCGCTCCCGAGATCAGGATCGACAGGCGTGGACGGACCGCTCCCCAGCGATGAGCGACGAGCGTTCCCAGCACGTTCCCCAGCGTGAAGAGCGAGACCAAGGCCAGCGCCCCGAGCACCGGAGAGGCGAACGCACGGCAGCCCTGCGCCACCAAGCCCGCCTGCAGCACCAGGTATCCGGCACCGAGGGCGACGAACGGCGGGAAGGCACGGCGCGCTGCTCGCACCGGCCGCCATGCAAGTGGGAGCAGCACCAGCGCGGCCACGCCCGCCACGAGTGGCGCGATCCACGAGTCGGGCGATCCGCTCACGAACGGACGGTCGTCGGTCATGGGCGCGAGCGCGCCCGCCACGGGCACGGCCGTGGGCTCGACGGCGACCTCGAGTGGCAGCCCGGAGGCGGTGCGTGCCTCGTCGAGACGCGCGCGGATCTGGTCGATCCGCGCGGCGCTCGGCGAGGCGAGGATCACGCTCATCTGGAGGCCTTCCGCCCAG
>CAZYWA010000351.1:0-8408 GCA_964650975.1 uncultured bacterium | reverse complement strand
GGGGCTGATTCGCTGGGCCAACGGCGGAACCGTGTTTCTCGACGAGGTCGGCGAGCTGCCGCTCGACACCCAGACGCAGCTGCTGCGCGCGATCCAGGAGAAGGCGATTCGCCCGGTGGGTAGCACCAACTACCACGAGGTGGATGTGCGCTTTCTCGCCGCCACCAACCGGGATCTGGACGCTGCGGTGCGCGGCGGCTCGTTCCGTCAGGACCTCTTCTACCGCCTGCACGTGGTCCAGCTTCGGGTGCCGCCGTTGCGTGAACGGCCCACCGACGTCGTCTCGCTGGTCGATCATTTCCTGGCTCAGCACCGGCGCGACGACATCGAAGTACGTGTGTCGCCGGAGGCGCTCGACAAGCTCATCCGGTATCCGTGGCCGGGCAACGTGCGCGAGCTCGAGAACGTGATCGAGCGCGCGGTGGCGCTTGGCGCCCGCTCGGTGCTCGGGATCGAGGACCTGCCGCGCCACGTGGTCGACTGGAAGCCCGAAGGGCCCGCACCGGCGGACTCGAATCTGGCGATCGATACGCTCGAGCGCGACGCCATCGAGCGCGCGCTCATCCGCACCCGTGGTGACAAAGCCAAAGCCGCGAAGCTTCTCGGCATCGATCGCAGCACGCTCTACCGCAAGATCAAGCGCTACTCGCTCGACGAGGTCGGATGAGGCAGTCGTCGCAGTCGAGTGTTGCAAATTGCGACAGCCTCGCAATTTGCCACGAGCCCTCCCTCGGCCCGTTTCGAGAGTTTTTGCAATCGGGCACCATTTCCGCCGTGTAGCGGTTGCGTGAGCGCGGCGATCCATCCGGTCCCGAGGCATTGAACTTGCTACCCCAAACCTGTAGGATTCGTAGTGCCCCCTACCATGACTGCGGAACGACCTGGAGGCAGGATCGATGGCTGATCCAAACGCCCGTGATGACGATCGGAACATGCGTTCCGATCGACGAGATTCTCGCTCGCCCGGTTCGAGCGAGGGACGCGCGATGAGCGCGCCTGAGATGACCGAGTCCCCGGAGATGGTTCCTGCGGCGCCGGTCCGCCGAGGAGCGCGCAAGCGGAAGCTCCCCGACGCGGGCTACTCGATGATCGAGCTGCTCGCGGTGATCGCCGTGCTGCTGATCATCGCCGCGCTCGCGGTGCCACAGATCCTGGGCGTGCGCGAGCGAGCGAAGGGGAAGGAGTGCGACAAGCTCTTCACCCAGCTCGACTCCGAGATCCACAACGCGCTCGACGATCTGATCTTCACGTCGACCGAAGTGATCGACATCGTGCTCAAGGCCCACCCGACGAGCAACGACCCCAACCCGTGGTCGAAGGACAACAACAAGCGCTTCAACACCAGCGCGCCGGAACCGGCGTTCGTGCAGAGCATCGACCCGAGCGGCCCCAACTACGTGGCCCCGGGCAACGTTCATGCCTGCCAGGTGGTGTTCTCGGGAGCGGACGTGCTCTCGGTCGCGGCACGGCAGGCCCGGACGGCCGCCGATGAAGGCGGCGCCGAGCGGACGTTCACCATCGGTCTGCAGTAACCAGCGTCCGAAGCGAACCGGAAAGCCGGTCCCTCGCGGGGCCGGCTTTCTCGTTTTCGGGCGAAGCGCGCGCCTGGGGTGAATCGCCGGTCAGCGCCAGCGGCTGGCCAGCTCCGCGACGCGCCGGCGGGTCGACTCGAGATCCCCCGAGTTGTCGATGACGTGCGTGGCCCGGCTCGCCTTCTCGGCGACCGGCAGCTGGCTCTCGATCCGCGCGCGGATGACGTCGTCGGTCCAGCCGTTTCGCTCGCGCAGCCGGCGGAACATCGCGGCGGCGTCCGCGACCACCGCGACCGTCTCGTCGAAGCGGCTCTCCATCTTCTTTTCGAAGAGCAGCGGGACTTCCACGATGACCGCCGGCACGCGCCGAATCCACAGCATGGCGAACCGCCACGCCATCGCGCGTCCGATCGCCGGATGGGTGATTCGTTCGAGGCGCTCGCGAGCTGCGAGATCCGTGAACACGCGCTTCCCGAGCGCGTCGCGATCGAGCGAGCCGTCGGCCCGCAGCACGTCGCGGCCGAAGGCCCGTATCACCCGCCGTAGCCCTGCCGTGCCGGGTGCCACTACGTCGCGAGCGAGCTGATCGGTGTCCACGACCTCGAGGCCGAGATCCCGGAACATCCGGAGCACCGTGGACTTGCCGCAGCCGATCCCCCCGGTGAGACCGATCCGCTTCACTTGCCCTGAGTCGCCTGGTACTGCTTGAGGAACTCCTCGTAGCTCTGGTGCGCGGGAGGAGTAGCGCTCGGGGAGCGAGGCGCCGCGGCCTGGGGCGGCGGAGTGGGCGCAGCACCAGCACCGGCGCTGGCGGCGGGTGCGGTGGCGGGGCTCGGGTTGGATTCGAGCGGCGGGGCGGGAAGGGCGCCGGGTCCGCGCTTTCCGCGGACCCGGGCGATGTCGTCGCGCAGCGTGGCCCAGCCTCGATCGAGCTCCGAAGCCTTGGCGTACTGCTGCTCCGCGCACAGGTAGTTGCGCTCCCACTCCTCGCAGATCTTGCCGAGCCAGTAGTGCGAGACGGAATGGTTGGGGATGGCGAGGGCCATGGCGTTGGCCTCGTCCCGCGCTTCTCGATAGCGCTTGGCGCCGAACAACAGCTCGATCAGCTCGATCCGCGGCTGGGCGAAATCGGCCCGCGCCTGGATCGCCTGGCGATAGTGCCCGATCGCGTTCTCGAGCAGCTTTTCGTCGCGCGCCAGCTCGGCCAGGATCAAGTGCGCGTCGGCGAGCGTCGGATCGACGAGCACCGCGTCGCCGCAGAATCCGGACGCCTGCGAGGGCTGATGCGCCGCGATCGCCAGCTGGCAGCGCCCCATCAACACGTCCGGGTTGCGCCCGTCCTCGTGGTAGGCGGCGACCAGGTCGGCGTCGGCCTTGTTCGAGTCACCCTTGGCGAGCCACGCGAGCCCGCGCTTGGCCCGCGCCTCGGCGAAGCCCGCCTCGTCGTCGACGGCCTTGGAGAAGGCCTGAAACGCCTTCTCGAGGTCGTCCGGTGAGTGGCTCGCTTGGTAGGACTCCCAGTAGATCGATCCCGCGTTGTACCAGGGGTCGGGAAAGGTGGGGTCGATAGCCGCGGCCTTCTCGAAGTGGCGTAGCGCCATCGGAGTGTTCTGGCCGCAGTAATAGAGGATGCCGCGATAGTTGTGCGGCCGCGGTTTGTCGGGCTCGATCCGCTCGACCAGTTGCTCGGTGGCGAGCGCCGCGTTGCGCATCTGCTCCGGCGAGATCTTGCACGTCTTGGCGTGCAGGAACTGCTCGGGGAAGATCGACTCGATCAGCTTCATGCGGTCCTTCGTGGTCTGCGCGCCGAGCTCGAGGAGCTTTTTCTGGACCTCCGTCGGGTGGAGAGTCGCCAGGTTGGTGAACCACTGGATCTCGTCGGAGGAGGACCACCACGCGTCCTGTCCGACCTCCCGTGCCAAGGCACTCGGCCCAGAGGCGAGACCGGCCTTGAACAGATGCCTCACCGGGTCCTCGAGCGGCCCCGCCGGCGGTCGCACGAACAGCCACGACTCGACCTCGACGCTCTCGGGCTGCCCGAGTGACGTGGCGAGCCTGTGCACCGTGCCCACCACCAGCAGATCGACCTGTGCCGCTCGCGCGACGCTGCTGAGCAGCGGGATCGCGGCGCCCGGGTCACCGTGCTTCGCCGACGCGGCGAACGCGTCACGCTCGGCGGCGGTCAGATCGCGCTCCATCGCCGCGTCGATCTCGGCCTCGGAAACGGCCTGAATGCGGGCGTTCTGGCCTAGCTTGCTGGTCGGATCGACCAGTGACTTCGCGATCACGCCGCCCAGACTTCCGAGGTCGGTGCCAGGCTCGTTCCAGAACGGAAGCACCGCCACGCGCCGCACCGGCAGAGGTTTGCCCGACGCCGAGGCCGGCCCCGGCGCTGGAGCCGGCTGCTGCGCCAGTGCCCAGCCGGGCACCGCGAGCGCTACCAGCAGCGCGGCGCGAGCCCGCATTCTCCATCCGAGACGCGGCCCGTGCGTCTCCGAGATCGGATCGAGCCGCGGCATGGCGTGAGGGTACCAGAGCGTTTTCCGCGCGGGCAAAACCACGCCCTTTTCTTGACACGCTCTCCGCCGAGTCCGCACACTCCCCGGTCGCAGCGATCTCGCAGGGAGGGATTCCGTCATGGCAGAGCGCAGCATCCCCGAGCTTTTTTGGGCCCGTGTCGCCAAGCATCCCGACCGGCCGATGCAGCGCATCAAGAAGTACGGGCAATGGCTCGACACGTCCTGGAAGCAGGTGGGCGACGAGGTCAAAGCACTGGCCCTGGGGCTCATCGACCTGGGCCACCAGCCGGGGGAGGCGGTGTCGCTGCTCTCCCAGAGTCGCGGCGAATGGACTCGCTGCGATCTGGCGATCCTGAGCGCCGGCGGGGTCACGATCCCGGTCTATCCGTCGCTGCTGCCGGAGCAGATCCAGTACGTCGTGCAGGATTCGGAGTCGAAGTACCTGATCGTCGAGGACAAGGCACAGCTCCAGAAGGCCCTCAAGATCAAGGGTGAGCTACCGGCGATCCGGCTGCTGATGGTGATCGATCCGTCGGGCTGCAAGCTCTCCGATTCGATCCTGAGCCTCGAACAGGTCGTGGCGCGCGGGAAGAAGCGCGATCAAGCGGACCTCAGGGCGCGCCTCGACGCCATCCAGCCGAGCCAGGTCGCCACCATCGTCTACACCTCGGGCACCACGGGGAACCCCAAGGGCGTGGTCCAGACGCACGGAAATCATCTGGCGGCGACGGAGGCCGCGGCGGCGATCGGGCTGGGAACGGAAGAGGACGTCGACCTGCTGTTCCTTCCGCTCGCGCACTCGTTCGCGCGGCTCGAGGAGTACACGCAGCTTCGCGTCGGAACCACCACCGCGTTCGCCGAGAAGATCGAGCTCATCGCCGACAACTTGGCCGAGGTGAAGCCGACCATCCTGTTCTCGGTGCCGCGGATCTACGAGAAGCTCCACGCCAAGGTGCTGGCGGGAGTCGAGCAGAGCCCGCCGTTCAAGAAGAAGCTCTTCGGCTGGGCGCTCGGCGTGGGCACCCAGGTGAGCCGCCTCAAGGTGGCGCGGCAGCCCATCCCGCCGCTCCTCGACCTCCAGTACAAGATCGCCACCAAGCTGGTGTTCTCGAAGATCCACGCCAGGCTCGGCGGGCGCCTCAAGTACTGCATCTCGGGCGGCGCGCCGCTCGGGCGCGAGATCGCCGAGTTCTTCCACGCGGTCGGCGTGCTCATCCTGGAAGGCTACGGGCTCACCGAGACCTGCCCGGTGCTGACCGCGAACCGCCCCGAGCATTACAAGTTCGGGACCGTTGGTCCGGCGCTGCCCGGTGTGGAGCTCAAGATCGCGGCCGACGGCGAGATCCTCGGGCGAGGGGCGAACATCGCCCTGGGCTACTTCAAGCGTGAGGGCGACACCAAGGAGGCGTTCCTGGCCGACGGCTGGTTCGCGACCGGCGACATCGGCGAGATCGACGGCGACGGGTTTCTCAAGATCACGGACCGCAAGAAGGACCTGATCGTCACCTCCGCGGGAAAGAACATCGCTCCGCAGAACATCGAGAACCTGCTCAAGAACGACTTGCTGGTGAGCCAGGCGATGGCGTACGGGGACAAACGCAAATACATCACGGCGCTCATCACGCTCGATCCCGAGCAGGCGCCGGTGTGGGCCAAGGCGAACGGCGTTGCCGACACGTCTCCGCAGGGACTCGCCAGCGATCCCAAGGTGCTGGCGCGGGTGCAGTCGGCGGTGGACGCGGTCAATCGGAAGCTGGCGAGCTTCGAGCAGGTCAAGTACTTCAAGATCGTGGCGCAGGACTTCACGCCCGAGTCGGGCGACCTCACCCCGACGCTCAAGGTGAAGCGCAAGGTCGTCACCGCGAAGTACCAGAGCCTGCTGGACGACATGTACCGGTCGGCTGGGGACTGAAGACCCCATCTTGACAGGTGCCCTGGTTCGGGCTACGAAACCGATTGACCAATCAATCACCCAGGGGGTGGGGCGAACACAACGGGGGGCGCGAGCAATCCCGCTCGGCCGACCGAGTTCATCCGCGAGGAGGAGAACGGGCCATGTCGAAGACCTGCAAGGACATTTTCGAGACCGACATCGGGGGCCGGATCGCCAAGGACCCGGCGAAGGCGAAGACCGTCAACGCGATCTACGTTTTCGACGTCACCGGCGACGGTGGCGGCAAGTGGACCGTCGACCTCAAGAGCGATCCGCCGGCGGTGAAGGCGGGAGACGCGGGGAACGCCGAGTGCACGATCACCGTGTCGTCGCAGGACTTCCTCGACATCGACACCGGCAAGCTCAATCCGCAGGTCGCGTTCATGTCGGGCAAGCTCCGCATCAAGGGCGACATGAGCAAGGCGATGAAGCTCGGCCAGGTGCTCAAGGGCTGAGTCGTCCGTCTTGCCGTGAGAACGCCCGAGGGGCGGGACGGTGACGTCCCGCCCCTCGTTGCTCCCAGCGTCAACCCTCGGAGAGACCATGCCCAACCCGACCGCTCGACCTGCCAAGCCCGGCGCGCTCGCAGGCGTTCGCATCCTCGACCTGAGCCGGCTCTTGCCCGGTCCCTTCGCGACGCTGCTGCTCGCCGACCTGGGCGCGGAGGTGCTCAAGGTCGAGGACCCGATCAAGGGCGATTACACGAGGATCTCGCCGCCCTTCCTGGGGAGCGAGAGCGCGCGGTTCATGTCGCTCAACCGCGGCAAGCGTTCGATGATGCTCAACCTCAAGAAGGCCGGTGCCCGCGAGGTGCTCCTCAGGCTGGTGCAGCACTACGACGTGCTGATCGAGCAGTTCCGCCCCGGCGTGATGGACCGACTCGGCGTGGGCTACGACGTGCTGAAGGCGGCGAATCCGAAGCTCATCTACTGCGCGCTCACCGGCTACGGGCAGGATGGACCGTATCGGGATCGTGCCGGGCACGACCTCAACTACTTGAGCCTCGCCGGCATCACCGGAACCTCGGGCTGGTCGTCGAGCCCGCCCGCGATGTACGGAGTGCAGGTCGCGGACATTGCCGGCGGCGGGTTGATGGCGGTCGCGGGGATCCTCGCGGCGGTGATCCACCGCGCACGGACCGGCGAGGGGCAACTGGTCGACGTGTCGATGCTCGACGGGTCGCTCTCGCTCCTCGCGATGCACGCGGGTTCCTTCCTCGCCGACGGTCACATCCCGACGCGGGAGGGGGAGGCGCTGAACGGCCACGCCGTTTGCTATCGGGTGTACGAGACCGGCGACGGCAAGGCGATCTCGCTGGGCGCCCTCGAGCCGCAGTTCTGGATGGCGTTCTGCAACGCCGTCGACCGCGCCGACCTGATCCCCGAGGCGTTCGCCGACGGCGACCGGCGAGACTGGGTGCTGGCCCAAGTGTCCGATCTCTTCCGCTCCAAGACTCGCGACGAATGGGTGGAGTTCCTGAAGGACGTCGACTGCTGTGTCGAGCCCGTGCTCGACATTCGAGAGGCGTTCGAGCATCCCCAGGCAGTGGCGCGCGACATGGTGTGGACGCTCGATCATCCGGACGCCGGACCGGTGCGTCAGGTCGGCTGCCCGATCAAGCTCTCGGCGACGCCGCCCGCGGTGAGCCGCCTTCCTCCCAAGTGGGGCGAGCACACCCGCGAGGTGCTGGGCGAGATCGGCTACGGCGAGAGCGAGATCGCGGCGCTCGAAACGGCGGGTCTTTTCTCTTGAGACGCTGGGCCGCGCGTCTCGCCGTCGCGAGCGTCGCGGCCGCGATGGCGTGCGGCGGCTGCCCACGCGAGCCGGCCCCGGCGGTCTCGCCGGTGCCCGTCGGGGAGAGTGCCGGATCGCGGATGGTGGGCGATTCGGCGGATCGCGCCACCTGGATCGCGCGCCGTGATGCGGCGGCGGCGCGGGTGGCCTCGGCCACCACGCCGTCAGCCCCCGACCTTCTCGATGCGGCCAACGCGAGCCGCAACGTGGCGCTCGCGGCGACGGAGCCGGCGGAGCGCTCGGTCGAGCTCACGCGCGCCGAGCGCGGGTCGCGAGCGGCCCTCGAGATCGCGCCCGACGATCCGCTGGCCAGGTTCACGCTGGCGCGCACGCTTCTCGACGCGTTGCGGGCAGGCGCGCGAGGCGACGCGGTGCTGGCCGAAGTGCGCGCGCTGCTGGCGCCCGTGCTCGCGGCGGACCGGCGCTTCGCGGGTGGTGCGGCGCTCGAGTCGCTCGCCGAGGCCTACGGTCTGGCGGGCGCCGGTCGGGCCGACGCCCCCGAGCTCGAGCGCGCTGCCGCGCTCTTCGACGCCGCACTCGACGTGAGCCCGCAGTCGCCGATCGCGAACTGGGGCTACGCCGAGCTGGTGTTGATGCCGTGGCGCGACTACCCGGCGGCGATCTCGCACC
>CAZYWA010000350.1:0-8451 GCA_964650975.1 uncultured bacterium | reverse complement strand
CTCGCCAGGTCGTACGGATTGGCCTGGATACGCCGGGTGGTATCGCGCCCCCACGCCTGGATCACGCGCCGGGCCAGCGCCGCGCCCAGGCCGACCGAGTGCAGGAACGCGTACGTGTCGCCGACACCGAGCTCGGTCTCGACGGCCTCCACCAGCGCCGCCGCCTTGGCGCGCGAAAGCCCGCGCACGTCCCGCAGCCGGGCGGGCTCGGCGGAGATCACGCGCAGCGCGTCGACTCCCAGCGCATCGACGATCTTCTTCGCGGTGCCCGGTCCGATCCCCTTCACCAGCCCCGAGGACAGGTAGCGCTCGACCCCGGCCGGCGTGGTCGGCGCCACCACCTCGACCAGCGCGGCTCGGAACTGGCGTCCGAAGCGCCGATCGGTCTCCCAGCGCCCCTCGACGCGAATGGCCTGGCCGGGCTTCAGGCTCGGCACCGACCCGACCACGGTCACCACACCGATTCGCCCCGGCACCGAGACACGCAGCACGCGGTAGCCACTGCCCGCGCTCTCGTACACCACCCGCTCGACCTCGCCCTCGACCCGGGCGGCGTCGCCGGCGGACCGGGGCTCGAGGCCGCCGGCCTTGCGTCCGAGGTCGAACTTCAGGGGACCCCTCGAACCCGGACACGGCGCCGGCGCCCCGTTTGACGGGCCGTGTACCCGGTGAGTAATTTTCGTGATTTCGGGCTGCGAATGCCGGTCGGCCGTCGGCACGCGCGGTCCAAGGCGAGGCTCACGAGTCGCACCCAGCGAAGGTCGGGGCGCGACGCGGGATGGGCCCGCAATCGAGCTTTCGGGGAGGGAAAACCATGGGCGTTCGAGTCGCCATCAACGGGTTTGGTCGAATCGGCCGGCTGGTGCTGCGCGCGGGTCTCACGCGTTCCGAGATCGAGTTCGTGGCCGTGAACGATCTCACCGATCCCAAGACCCTGGCCCACCTCTTCAAGTACGACTCGGTTCATCGGACCTTCCCCGGCGAAGTGAAGTCGGGTGCCGAAAGCCTCACCATCGACGGCCGCGAGATCAAGGTCACGGCCCAGAAGGACCCGGCAGCACTTCCCTGGAAGGACTTGAAGGTCGACATCGTCATCGAGTCGACCGGAAAGTTCACGGACCGCGAGGGAGCAGCCAAGCACCTCGCGGCGGGCGCCAGGAAGGTGCTGATCTCGGCGCCGGCCAAGAACGAGGACGTGACCCTGTGCTTCGGCGTCAATCACACCTCGTACGATCCCGCCAAGCATCACATCATCTCGAACGCGTCGTGCACCACCAACTGCCTGGCGCCGGTGGCCAAGGTGCTCCACGAGAGCTTCGGAATTCGCCGCGGCCTCATGACCACGATCCACTCCTACACCAACGACCAGGTCATTCTCGACTTCCCGCACAAGGATCTGCGCCGCGCGCGCGCCGCCGGGCTGTCGATGATCCCCACCACCACCGGAGCGGCGAAGGCGGTGTCGCTGGTGCTGCCGGCGCTCAAGGGCAAGCTCGACGGCATCTCGATCCGCGTGCCGACCCCCAACGTGTCGCTCGTCGACCTGACCTGCGAGCTCGAGAAGGACGCCACCAAGGACTCGATCAACGCCGCGATGAAGGCCGCCGCCGACGGGCCGCTCGAGGGCGTGCTGCGCTACGTCGCCGAGCCGCTGGTGTCGATCGACTTCAACGGCGACGTCCACTCGTCGTGCCTGGACGCGCTCAGCACCAACGTCATCGACGGCAAGCTCGCCAAGGTGTTCAGCTGGTACGACAACGAGACGGGATTCTCGCACCGCATGATCGACGTGCTGCTCTACATCGCGAAGAGCCTGTGAGCGAAACGCCGTGACGCTTCCCACGCTCGCCGGTCTCGACGTCCGCGGGAAGCGCGTGTTCCTGCGCGCCGATCTGAACGCCCCCATCAAGAGCGGCAAGGTCACCGACGACACGCGGCTCGCGGCGACGCTGCCGACGCTGCGCCGCTTGCTCGAAGGCGGCGGCCGGGTCGCGCTCGCGAGCCACCTGGGCCGGCCGAAGGGCAAGGCCGATCCCAAGTACACGCTGGCGCCGGTCGCGGCGCGCCTCTCGGAGCTGCTCGGTAAGCCGGTGCCGCTGGCCCCGGATTGCGTGGGCGCCGAAGTGGAAGCGCGCGTCGCGGCGCTCGCGCCCGGCACCTGTCTGCTGCTCGAAAATCTGCGATTCCACGCTGGCGAGGAGAAAAATGACCCCGCTTTCGCGCAAGCACTGGCGAAGCTCTGCGACCTGTACGTGAACGATGCCTTCGGCACCATGCATCGTGCACACGCATCGACCGCGGGGATGGTGCCGCTCGCTGGCGCCGCGGCCGCGGGACTGCTGGTCGAGAAGGAAATCCAGGCACTCGGCAAGCTCCTGCGCGGCGCCCTCGATCGCCCGTTCGTCACGATCCTGGGCGGCGCCAAGGTCTCCGACAAGGTGCAAGTGATCGAGAAGCTCCTCGAGCGGGTCGACGCGCTGCTGGTGGGCGGGGCCATGGCCTACACGTTCCTGCGCGCGCAAGGGGTCGCGGTGGGGAAGTCGCTGGTGGAGGAGGACAAGCTCGACTTCGCGCGCGGAGTGCTCGAGCATGCGAAGCGGGCCGGGATCGGCATCCATCTGCCGTCGGATCACGTCGCCGCATACGCGATCGACGATCCGTCGAGCGCCGAGATCGTGGGGCGCGCCGACATTCCGGCCGACAAGCTCGGTGTCGACATCGGACCCGCAACGGTCGCCGAGTTCGGCCGTGTGATCCAGGGCGCCAAGAGTGTGTTCTGGAACGGTCCGATGGGCGTGTTCGAGACCGACGCATTCGCCAAGGGCACGTTCGCCGTAGCCGAGGCGGTCGCGAGCGCCAAGGCGTTCACCGTCGCCGGCGGCGGCGACTCGGTGGCGGCGCTCGAGCGCGGCGGCTTCACCTCGCGGCTGAGCCACGTGTCGACCGGGGGCGGAGCGTCGCTCGAGTTCCTCTCCGGCATCGAGCTGCCCGGGATCGCCGCGCTCGAGAACCGCTCGGGCGGTAAGAGCTGAGGCGATCATGAGCCGCACACCCTTCATCGCCGGGAACTGGAAGATGCACGGCCGCGCCGCCGAGGCGCGGGCACTCGCGCGCTCGCTTCGGGAGCGAATCGGCGGCGTGAGCGGCGTCGAGGTGGGAGTGGCGCCACCCTTCACCGCCATCGAAGTGGTGCGCGCCGAGATCGCGGGCAGCGCGATCCGGCTCGGCGCGCAGAACCTCCACGAGGAGCCCAAAGGGGCCTTCACCGGGGAGATCTCGGCGCCGATGCTCGTGGAAGCGGGTTGTCACTTCGTGATCATCGGCCACTCCGAGCGCCGCCAGTTCTTCGGCGAGACCGATGCGGGAGTCGCGAAGAAGCTGCGCGCGGCTTCGGCGGCCGGTTTGGTGCCGATCGTGTGCGTCGGAGAGACGCTCGCGGAGCGCGAGGCGGGCCGCACCGACGCGGTGATCGAGGCGCAGATTCGCGGCGGTCTCGCGGATCTCGCCGCCGACGGTGCTCCCGGCCTGGTGATCGCCTACGAACCCGTCTGGGCGATCGGCACCGGGCGCACGGCGACACCCGAGCAAGCCGAGGACGTCCACGCCAAGCTGCGCGGCTGGCTCGGCGATCTCTTCGGCTCGCAGCGCGCCAGCACCACGCGAATCCAGTATGGTGGCAGCGTAAAGGCCGAAAACGCCAACTCGTTGCTTTCCCAGCCCAACATCGACGGTGCCCTCGTCGGTGGCGCCAGCCTCGATCCCGCGGCCTTCGAGGCGATCGTTCTCGCGGCGAAGTAGCGACCCGCGGCATTCCGCGCGGCCCGATTCGGAGAAGAGACCTCATGTACACCGCTCTCGTCGTTCTCCAGGTGGTGACCGCGCTCTGCCTGATCGGCATCGTTCTCATCCAGCAAGGCCGCGGCGCCGACATGGGCGCCATGTTCGGCGGCTCGAGCCAGACCGTGTTCGGCGCCGCTGGCGCCGGCAGTTTCCTGGGCAAGCTCACGGCGGGATTCGCCACCGCCTTCTTCGTCGTGGCGCTGGTGCTCGCGCGCCTCGGCACCGGGGGCGCCGGCGACTCCAAGAGCTTGATCCCCGACGAGGAAGCGCCGGCTGCGGCGTCAGCCACTCCGTCGAAGACCGCGGAACCGAGCGCGCTTCCGGCGATGCCCACCGAACCGAGCCCCGCGACCAAGCCGGGTGAAGGCACTCCCGACGCGCAGGCCGGCGCACCGGCTGCCGCGGAGGCGCCGGCCGCGGCGCAGCCGGCAGCGCAGGCTCCCGCCGAGGCCCAGCCCGCAGCCGAAGCGAGTCCGGCGCCGCCGCCCACGCCAGCTGCGGAAGCACCCGCGCCACCGGCTGCGCCGTCGAAGCCAGCAGCACCGACACCGTCGCGCCCGAAGCACTCGGCGACGCCGGGCCACAAGCCGGCGGCACCGCCTCCGGCGCCCTGAGCGGAAGCCGGAAGCGCGAATTCGCGCGCACCCACCACTCGGCCGGCCGGGCGCCGACTAGCGATCGCAATCGCGGAGCGCGGTCTGCGCTCGGGTGCGCTCGCTCTGGTCGAAAGGCTGGAGCATTCCGCGCGTCTCGAGCGCGTTCCAGAGATCGTTCGCGCGACGCCACTCCTGGCACGCGGCGGATCGCGTCGCCACGGCGGCCTCGTCGCTCTGACGGGCCGCCACCGCGTCGATCGCTTGGGCGAGCGTGCCCACGTCGCTCGGCAGGTCGCGCTGACTCATGCCGTTGGCGCGGTCGGCGTCCGCGAGCTGCTCGCGCACCGCCACCAGCCGCTCGAGGCGCGCACGTGCCTCCTCCGGATTGCCGCGTTCGATGTCGAGCAGTGCGAGCCGGCGCTCCGCGTTGGCGAGATCGCGCGCCAGCTCGCGGTTGCCGGTGCTGCTCCGGCCCAGCGCCTCGAGAAGCTCGAGATTCGCCTGGTACTCGACGTGCGCCTCGTCGAAACGTTTCGCCTCGAGAAAAGCATCGCCGAGGGTCGCGTGCGCCAGCGAGGCGTCGCGACGGGTGCGCTCGTTTTGAGGGTCCGTGGACGCCGCGCGAGTGGCGACCTCGAGAGCGGCGCGGTAGTGCGCGAGGCGATCCTCGGTGCGGCCCCGGTCGCCCAGGTTGTCGCCCGCCTTGAGGCGCGCGTTGAAGAGCGCGTGCGCCACCTCGCCGTCGTCGGGACGCGTGCGGAAGAGCGCCTCGAGCCGCGGGATCGCCTCGCCGAACGCCTGCTCGGACTCGACCGCGCGATCGTTCCACGAGAGCTCCTCGCCGGTCAGCGTCCACGCCGAGCCGAGATCGAGCGCCGCGCGGAACGCCAGATCCTCGTCGGAGCTCCCGACGATCGGCGCCAGCAGCTCGCGGGCCTCGCGCGCCTGGGCGAGGCTCTGCGGGTGGTCGCCGTTCCAGAACGAATAGGACGCGAGCGCCACCAGGGTACGCCCCGCCTCCTCGCGCGCCGCTGCGTCCGACGGGTCGCTCGCCGCGAGCGCGCGATATTCCGCGAGGGCTCGGTTGTACGGTGCCAGCGCCCGGTCGGTGGCGCCGGTCCAGAAGAGCACGTCGCCGGTGCCTCGCTCGATGCGTGCGCGCTCGAAGCGCGCGCCGCGATCGTCGGGCCTGAGCGCCAGCAGCCGCTCGACGGCCCGGCTCGCCTTGCCGTAGCTCGCCAGCGCGCCGTCCACGTCGCCGAGATTCGCGAGGGCCGGATTGCCGCGCAGATCCGCGACTCGCTGGTAGGCCGAGGCGAGGTCGAAGAGCAGCCCGGGGTCGTCGCCGGCCTCGCGCTCGAGCCCGTCCAGGTACTCGCTGGCGCGGGCCACCAGCTGCTCGCGCACCGGAGTCGAACCGGGCAAGCGCTCGATCCCGTCGTGCAGCTCGTAGAGCATCGAGCGCGCCAGAGAGCGCAGCTCGTCGAAACGGTGCTGCGCTTGCGCACCGGACACCGCCGCGCGATGCGCCTGGCGCGCCGCCACCGCGAGCCCGACCACCAGCGATAGGATCACCGCCGCGCTCGCGACCACCGCGACCCGGTTCCGCTGCACGAAGCGCGACGCCCGGTAACGGAACGAATCGCCGCGCGCGGCCACCGGCAGCTGATCGAGATAGCGGCGCAAATCGTCGGCCAGCGCCGCGGCGGTCGCGTAGCGACGCTCGGGCTCCTTCCGCAACGCCATGAGCGCCACGTTGTCCAGATCCCCGACCAGCGCGCGCGCGGGAATCGAGGCCTGCGTGCCCCTCTCCGCCGCGCGGCTGCTGGGCCGCGTGGGCGGGCGATCGCACACCGCGCGCTCGATCTCGAGCGGCGTCGAGCTCGCGAACGTGTGCGGATGCTCGCCGGTGAGCAGCCGGTAGAAGAGCAGCCCCAGGCCGTAGACGTCGGTCGCGACGGTGATCGGCCCGCCCTGGATCTGCTCCGGGCTCGCGAACTCGGGAGTGAGCACCCGATCGGTGGTGCGGGTGACGCCCGCCGCGCCCTCGGTATCGCCCACGATCTTGGCGATGCCGAAATCGAGCAGCCGCACGTGGCCCTGCTCGGTGACCAGGATGTTCGACGGCTTGAGATCGCGATGCACCACGAAGCTGCGATGCGCGTGCTCGACCGCGCCGCACACGTGCAGGAAGAGCCGGATGCGCCGAGCGAGCGACAGGCCCTCGCGGTCGCAATACTCGTCGATCGGGCGGCCTTCCACGTACTCCATCACCAGGTACGGCCAGCCCTCGGCCGTCGTGCCGCCGTCGAGCAGCCGCGCGATGTTCGGGTGATTGAGCTGCGCCAGCGCCTGGCGCTCGATGCGGAAGCGCGCCACCAGCTCCTCCGAAGGGAACGGCGCGCGCAGCACCTTGACCGCGACCCGGTGGCGGAACTCCTCGTCGATGCGCTCGGCCAGGAACACCGCACCCATGCCGCCCTCGCCCACCAGACGCACGATCTCGTACGGGCCGATGCGGCGACCGACCCACGAGCCGGTGGCGCGGGTCTGATCGCCCGCGACGCGGAGCTCCTCGAGCGGCTCGCCCGGTGCCTCGTGCGCACCCAAGAGCGAGCGCACCTCTCTCGCGACCTCCGGATCGTTGGCCGCGAGCTCCTCGAGCCAAGGCTCCCGCTCGACGGCAGGAAGCTCCGCGCCCACCGCGAAGCGCTCCTTCACGACCTGCCAGCGCTCGGGATCCATCAGGCGAGTGAGCCGGGGGCCAGTTGCCGGAGCAGGAAGGCGCGTGCCACCGCGCTGTCGCGTTTCACCGTGGCCGTCGAGATCCCGAGCGAGGCCGCCGTCTCCTCGACGGAGAGTCCCGCGAGATAACGAAGCTCGACGATTCGCAGCGCCTGCGGATCGACCGCTTCGAGCTGATCGAGCGCCTGGTGCAGCGCGGCGGCATCGACTCCCCGTGGGCCGATCCCCGCGAGCTCCTCGGCGAAGGTCACGCGCAGCGGGTTCGAGCCTCGCTTGTGCCGGCCCCGGGATCGAGCCTGGTCGGCCAGCACCTGGCGCATCGCGCGCGCCGCCAGACCCAGCACCTGCGCTCGCTCGGAGAACGTGTAGTCCGTGTGCTCGGCGAGCTTCAGGTACACCTCGTGGACGAGGGCCGTGGCCTGAACCGTTCGATCTTGCCCGCGGCCACCCACCCGCCGGGCCAGCCTGCGAAGTTCCTCGTAAATCTCGGGTAATGCCTCGTCGAGCGCGGGCAAGGCCCGACCTCCTTCGGGAATGGACACGTGCAGCTAACCCTTCGATAGTCCCCCCGAGCCGGTGCGGCCGTCAACCAGCGGCCACGATCGACCCGGCCGCCTCTCGCCAGCAGCTAGCGATGCACGGGTGATAGCCCCCCGATCGCAGGCTCGATCGCGTTGACGTCCCGAAAACGCGTCACATACACTCGCTCGATTGGAGTCGATCGGGCCGCGCGATCGGGCACCTCACCCACGCGCAACTCAGTCCGTCGACGTTCTCGCGAGGATGGTGGAATTGGTAGACACGCCAGCTTGAGGGGCTGGTGGCCGCAAGGCTGTGGGGGTTCGAGTCCCCCTCCTCGCACCAGTGATTTCACAGACTTAGACCCTCCGGAACCAAGCGCGGAACCAAAAGCGGAACCAAACGAGCCGCCCGTCCGGGGCTCGGGGTCACCGACCGCGCGATTGATCTCGATCACCGCAGCCTCCTCGCGGTGCTCGATTTGGAGGCAGGTGACGGCCTCGCGCAGCGCTTCCCATGGAAGCGTCGAGTAGCCGTCGAACACGTCCGCATTGCCGGTGTGGGTGACGTGTCGAAGCACGTCCTTTCGCGCGCCGTCCGCGAGTGCGAGCGAGATGAACGTGCGCCGCGCGTCGTGGATGCGCCGGCGACGAAATTCGAGCATGTCCAGGTGGCGCTGAAAGATCTCCCACGTCCACTGCGGTGACCGTCGGCTCCCACCACGCATCGGAACGATCAGGTCGTCCGCGCC
>CAZYWA010000349.1:2748-8477 GCA_964650975.1 uncultured bacterium | reverse complement strand
GGGGGGGGGGGCCTCCCCCCCCCCCCCCCCTAAACCACCCCCCGGGGGGGTCTTGGGGGCTCCCCTCCCGGGCTCCGCCCTACGCCCGACCGAGCCTCTTCCAGATGTCGTCGACCGACTTGTACGCGTCCGCGACTTCCTCGCGGGCGCTCGCATCGGCTTCCTGGTGCAAGCCATCGCCGTACTGGAGGTATCGCTCGGCGATCGCGCGGAACGCGTTCGCCCGATCCCAGCACAGGTTCACGTAGCCGCCCACCGCTTCCTTGAAGTCTTGCTCGGTCTGGAACGGGCAGGATTCCCCGGCGCACCACAGCTTGTTGCGGTAGTCGCCGCTGTACACGCGGTATTCCCAGAACTTGAGGCTGTCCGAGTAAGCCGTGAGCGCCTTGTCCACCGCCTGGTACGAAACCCACCCTTCATTGGGCGGCTCCTTGAACGCGCGTGCCACGTTGGTGCGCATTTCGAGGAATTCCCCGCGCATGCTCTTGAAGTCGAGCCCTTCCTTGAGCTTCTTCTCGAAGCCGGCCAAGAGCTGCGTCGCCTGTGCCAGCTCGGCTCGATAGGACTCGTAGCGCTCCGCTTCCGGATCCACTCCCCGCGCGACGTCGGGCCGAGCGGGAGTGGTCGGCGCCGCGGTCGGAGCGGGAACCGTGGTGTTCCGCACCACCGGCGCCGGCCCGGCGGGAGCACCGGGGCCCGGCGGCGCGCCAGGCGCGCCCGCGACGGGAGCTGGACTGGTGGTCGAGGGCTTGGGCGGTGCGGCCGGAGGAGTCGGACGGCGGACGAAGAGCGTGTAGCCGGCGATGGCGATCGCGGCGACGGCGAGCACCACCAGCAGTGGGCTCACCTTGCTGGGTTCGCCCGGCTCGTCAGCCTCCGGAGCCGAGGTCATCTCGGCGCGCTCGGCCTTCTGCTTCTTGGCCTGCATCTCCCGCCACTTGTCGAAGATCAGGCCGCACTTCTTGCAAATGGCGGAGCGCTTGTACTGCTGGAACCCGCACTTCGGGCACACGATCTTGTCGGAACCGCTTTCGGTCGCCATGAGCGCGCGCATCATAGCAACGCCCCCCCACCCCCGCAACGCGCGATTGACGCTCGCAATTGACACGTCCCGGACGGGGACCTAGCTTCCCTGGTCGTGGGCTTCACCATCGATCACGATGTCCTCGACGTCGTGCTCGCCGTGCTCACCAATCCGTGGGTCGCCGGGTTGCTGCTCTGGCTCGGGCTCTTGGGCCTCTTCCTGGAGCTCAAGATGCCGGGCTTCGCGATGCCCGGCGCGGTGGGCGGCGCGGCGCTGGTGCTGCTCTTCGGCAGCCAGTACGCGGTCGGGCACGCATCGCTCCCCGAGATCCTGCTGTTCGTGGTGGGGCTCATCCTGCTGGTCTTCGAAGTGGCGATCATTCCCGGGTTCGGCGTGGTCGGGATCGCCGGCATCGGCTGCTCGCTTCTGGGACTGACGATGGCGCTTCAATCGGGATCGATTCCCGACTTGCGCCTGCCGGCCGCGCGCCACGCCATGCTCGATGCGCTCTTCAGCATGTCGATCGGATTCGTGGGGTTCGGCGCCGCAGCCCTGGTGATCGCGCGGCTGCTGCCCGAGATCCCCGGGTTCAGCCGCATCGTGCAGCACAGCGACGTGAGCACCGAGGCCGGATTCACCACCCGCGTGGCCGGCGACTCGGCGCTGGTGGGGCGCCAGGGACGGGCGCTCTCGGACCTGCGCCCCGCGGGGAAGATCCAGATCGGCGAGCAGATTCTCGACGCGGCCACCGAGGGCACCTATCTCGAGGCTGGCGCGCGCGTGCGAGTGACGCGCGCCGACGGCAACCGCCTGCTGGTGACACCGCTGGAGCACTCGTGACGCTGGTGGTCATCTACCTGGTCGGGATGGCGCTCTGCTTCGCGGAGCTCTTCGCGCCCGGAATCGTGATGGGTGTGGTGGGCGGAATCCTGGTGCTCTACGCCGTGGTGGCCGCGTTCTTCGCGGGTAGCACGCTCACCGGTATGACGCTGCTCGCGATCACGGTGGTGGCGGTGCCGCTCATGGCGCGCTACGGTCTCAGGCGGATCTCGCTCGACTCGTCGTCGCCCGCGGAGGGCGGCGCGGCTACCGAGGCCGGGCTCGACGCGCTGGTGGGAAAGCACGGCGTCGCGCTGACGTCACTCCGGCCCGCGGGAGTCGCGGACATCGAGGGACGGCGCGTGAGCGTGGTGGCGGAGCTGGGTTTCGTCGAGGCGGAAACCCCGGTGAGCGTTCTACGCGTGGAAGGCAATCGCGTGGTGGTGAGGCCGCGGACCACCGCGGCGCCGCCGCGGGCCGAAGTGGATCGCAACCGGATCTGAGCCGAGAGGGGAGAGTCGATGGGTACGTTCGAGCTGCTCGCGGTCGCCGTGGCGTTTCTGTTCGGGCTCATGATGTTCGTGGTGCTGGTCAACTTCGGTCTCTTGTGGCTGCGCGCGTTCGCGTCGGGCGCTCACGTCGGCATGCTGCAGCTGGTCGGCATGAGGCTGCGAAGGGTGAACGCCAACGCGATCGTGGGTGCGCGCATCATGGGCGTCAAAGCGGGGCTCAAGCTCGACGTCGACCGGCTCGAGGCGCATTACCTGGCACAGGGCAACGTGCCGCGCGTCGTGACGGCGATGATCGCCGCCAACAAAGCCAACATCCCGCTCACGTTCGAACGCGCCACCGCGATCGACCTCGCGGGGCGGGACGTGCTCGACGCGGTGCAGACCAGCGTCAATCCCAAGGTGATCGACTGCCCGGATCCGTCGAAGGGCAAGAAGACCATCGACGGCATCGCGGTCAACGGCATCCAGGTGCGGGCGCGCGCCCGCGTGACGGTGCGCTCCAACATCGACCGGCTGGTGGGCGGCGCCACCGAGGAGACGATCATCGCGCGCGTCGGCGAGGGCATCGTGTCGGCGATCGGCTCCGCCGACTCGCACAAGCAGGTGCTCGAGCATCCCGACCTGATCTCGAAGAAGGTGCTCGCCAAGGGCCTCGACGCGGGCACCGCGTTCGAGATCCTGTCGATCGACATCGCCGACGTGGACGTGGGCGAGAACATCGGCGCCCGCTTGCAGGCCGATCAGGCCGAAGCCGAGATGCGCATGGCGCGCGCCAAGGCCGAGGAGCGTCGTGCGATGGCGGTGGCGCAGGAGCAGGAGATGGTCGCGGCGATCAAGGAGAACCGCGCCAAGGTGGTGCTCGCGGAGGCCGAGATCCCCAAGGCCATGGCCGAGGCGTTTCGCTCCGGCCATCTGGGCATCATGGACTACTACCGGATGAAGAACGTGATGGCCGACACCGACATGCGCTCTTCGATCGCCGGCGGCGCGCAGGGCGAAGGCGCGGCGACGGCGGAGCCCAAGAGCTGAGCCATGGAGGACGGCGGTCTCATCAAGCTGATCGTGGTCGGGGTGGTCCTGCTCCTCAGCTGGATCGGCAAGGGGCTCGAGAAGCGAGCGCAATCGCAAGCCGGGCGCGGAGGCACGCCGCCCCGCCGGGGCGGGCTCGACGTGCTGGCCGAGCTCGAGCGCAAGCTGCGCGAGGCGCAGCAGTCGCTGGAAAACGCCCCGCCGCCGGGCACCAAGCCGACGGCGACGCCCCGCACGCCGGCTGCGCCCACCACTCGCGATCCTCGGAATCCCCGCGATCCTCGCGACGCGCGGGATCCGGCCGCTCGCGCCAAGCAGCCGGCGGCTCGCAAGGCTGCAGCCGCGCCCGAGCCGGAAGCAGCCGTCGCAGCCACGCGCGCTCCGGGAGCGCGCAGCGACGTTGCCTCGCGGCATCTCGAGACCCGCGTGAGCGGGATCACCGGAAGGCACCTCCAGGAATCGGTCGAAGGCCGCCGACTCGATCTCGATCTCACGCACGCGCGCGAGGGCCACGCCTCGATCCTCGACACCCGCCCCGAGACCGACGACGCCGACGCTCCGCGCGCACCGGCCGAGCGGATCGGCGTCGCCGCGCCCGTGACCGAGCGGCTCCCCGCTCGCCTCACCGAGCTACAGCGCGCCTTCGTGTGGAGCGAGGTGCTGGCCAAACCCGTCGCGCTGCGGTGAGCTTTCGGGGCCCACCCCGAGGCGGCGCGCTGGCAAATTCAAGGCTCACCACGCCGTGGTGCGCGGGCCTCGATTGGCTCAGGACTCTGAGCTCGCTCGAGCGCCGCACCTGTCCGCCGCGGGACCGGCCGGCCTCCAGCTGGAGCGCGCGCGGTCCCTCGCGCGCGAGCGCACGAATCGGCACTACTGCTTCGGGCAGATGACCCCGGTCGCGACGAGGCAGCGGGAGCACGCGTCCTCGCGGAACGTGCCGCACGTGGCTTGCTCGCGAAACGCGGCGTACTCGGGGCTCTCCCAGATCTCGCCGAACGAGTGCTCGGGCATGCGGCCGAAGACGCGCCGCGCGTAGTGGACCGGCTGCGGGCGGAGCGGCACGTCGCGCTCGTAGGAGAGCGCCGGGCATGGGCTCACGTCACCCTGGGGCCCCACCACCGGCGTCACGAACGAGCACCGCGACGCGGGCGACGCCTCGAGCGCTGGCAGGACGACGCGCACTCCCAGCCGCGCGCCGCGCACCGCCACCTCCTCCAGCAGCGCCGCCGTCGCCGCGGTTTCGGCGACCTCTCCGGGCCGTCGCCAGAGCCGCGCCTCCATCCGGGTTTCCACGTATGGCTCGTAGCCGTTCACGACCAGCCGCGCGGCGCCCCACCGCGCCGCGAGATCCAGCACCTCGGGCAGCTCGGCCAGGTTCTCGCGCATCGAGGTGAAGATCACCGCGAGCGCCGGCCCTCCCGCGGCGCGGGCGCGGGCGGCGAGTACCTCCACATTGGCGACCACCTCGGCCCACGACGAGCGCAGCCGGATCGCCTCGAAGGTCCGCGCCGTCGCGCCGTCGATGCTCACCGCCAGCTCGTCGATCCCGGCATCGAGGAGCTCGGCGCCGCGGCGCTCGTCGAGATGGCTTGCGTTGCTGATCACCAGCATGCGCGCGGCGGTGCGCGCTCGCATCCAGGCGGCGATCCGGGCCGCGCCCGGGTGCATCATGGGCTCGGCGTTGCATCCCAGCGCCAGGCCGCTCACCACCGGCAACACCTCACCCAGCGCTTCCAGGACCGGCTCGCCGATCAGCACCGGATCCGGGTAACGCACGTCGAGCACGCATGTCGTGCATCGGAAGTTGCACACTCCGGCAAGATCGACCGCGATGAAATCGGGCGGCGCGCGCATCCGTCCAAGTATAGGGCTGGGCGCTCGCGGCGCCGGGAAGAAATGGAAGAAAAAGCTGTCGAATCCATCGCCGCCGCGGCGACCCGTCTGTTAGACTCCCACGATCGGTCAAAGAACGACGAGTCGAGGAACGACGAAAGGGGCTCGGGATGAAGCTCTACCGGACGAAGGTCGATCCACTAGCCAAGGACATTGTCGGGACGCTGAACGCGGCCCGTGACATCGAGGTCAGCCCCGGTCAGGTCTCGGAGGCCGAGCTCGACGTGCGCGCGATCCTCGACCAGTACGTCAAGGTCGAGGACGAGGTGTGGGAGCGTTCCAAGGATCTGGTTTCGCAGCGCAACCTGCCGCAGGGCGAGCTGGGACGCGTGCGCCGTATCGTGGCCGAGGAGCGCAAGCACAAGGTCGGCGAGGAAGGCATCGACTGGTTGATCGAGCAGGTGATCGAGGGATTCCTGGTGAGCCCGAACGTGGAGGAGGTCTACTCGGAC
>CAZYWA010000349.1:0-2738 GCA_964650975.1 uncultured bacterium | reverse complement strand
CGGACGACCCCACGCTGCGGCGCCGGATCTTCGACGTGATGAAGAAGCACCTCGACGACGACAACGCCATCGAGGTCGAGGTGAAGGGCCGGCTCAAGCATCTCCAGGAAGGCACCGCGGCCTACGAGGTCGAGTACCAGCGCGTGCTGCAGGAAGTGAAGAAGAAGCGCGGCGCGGCCTGAGCGTCGCGCGCGAGCATCGCGGATCCGCCGACCGGCGGACGCGAGCAGCACCGGTGGCCGGCCTTCGGGCCGGCCACTTGCGCTCCTGCCCAGCCGAATCCCAGCCCCAGGCGCGCCGCCTCACCAGAACTTCCACCACGTCACCGCGACGTAGATCGGGACCAGAATCCCGCACGAATAGGCCATGTACCCGAAGAAGCTGGGCATGCGCACGCCCGCCTCCTCGGCGATCGCCTTGACCATGAAGTTGGGGCCGTTGCCGAGATAGGTGTTGGCTCCCATCAGCACCGAGCCGCACGAGACGGCCGCGAGCGCCGTCTCCCAGTGCGGCCCGCGCGCGATGAGCTCACCCAGGAACCGGCCTTCGAGCGGAATGCCCGCCAGGCCGCTGGTGGCGGCGCCGAAGCTCAGGTAGGTCGGCGCGTTGTCGAGGAAGCTCGAGAGCACGCCCGACGCCCAGAAGAGCCGCCACGGCTCCGCGAGCCCGAGCGACGCGGCCCCGGCGGCGAGCGCGAGCAGCGCGGGCGTCATGGTGACGAAGATCGCGGCGAAGAGGATCGCCACCTCCGCCATCGGGCCGAAGGTGAAGCGGTTCTCGACGCGCGTGTGCGGCGTCGATGCGACCCACGAGACGACCGCGAGGCCGAGCATCGCGCCCTCCTTCACGCCGAACGGCCACGGGCGGCCGCCGTGACCGATCCCGTGTCCGGCGCCGAAGATCACCGCCACGATCGCCGCGAGCAGCCATCCGTTCACCAGCCCGTGCACTTCGAGCGGCTCGTGCTTCATGACTTCCTCGAGCTGCGAGCCGGGCCGCTCTCGCTCCTCCGCGTCGAGCACGACCTGGTCCCAGACATGGAAGAGCACCAGCAGCGTCCCGTTCACCGCGAGCCACACGCCGAAAAAACGGAGCGTCCAGAAGAACGGCACACCGCGCAGGAACCCCAGGAAGAGCGGCGGATCGCCGAGCGGCGTCAGGAGCCCGCCGCAGTTCGACACGATGAAGATGAAGAACACGAAGATGTGCTGGACGCGCTCCCGCGAGCGGTTGGCGCGCAACAGCGGCCGGATCAAGAGCGCCGAAGCACCGGTGGTGCCGATCGAGCTCGCGAGCACGGCGCCGAGCGCCAGGATCCCGGTGTTGACGAGCGGCGTCCCCGAGAGCGAGCCGCGCACGTGGATGCCGCCGGTGACGACGAACAGCGAGCCCAGGAGCACGATGAAAGAGACGTAGTCCTTCCCCTCGACCAGGAGCTCGTGAACGCCGGCCGCGCCGTGCGCCACCACGAAGTACGCCACCACCGGCAACGACCAACCGGCCGCGACCAGCAGCTTGTGCCGATGCGGCGCCCAGAAGCGCGGCAGGAAGAGCGGCAACAACGCGATGCTGAGCAGCATCCCGGCGAAGGGCAGCACGGTCCAGAGCGGAACGGTTCGGATCATTCGCGCTCGGCCGCGCGGGCGAGGCTCCCCGGTTCGGCGGTTGCGCCAGCGATTCTAGCGGACCCGCGGAGGAAGAGCCGGCCCCGAGACGGGGCCGGCTCTTCTGGTGCCGCGAGCTCCTGATTCGCCGTCGACTCCGGCACGGATCAGTAGGCGTAGCCCGCCTCGCCGTGCTCGCTCACGTCGAGACCCTGCTGCTCGACTTCGGGGGTGGGCTTGAGACCGATCAAGACCTTGACGGCGCTGCCGATCACGATCGTGCCGACGATCGAGAGCACCAGCGTCAGCGCGATCGCCTCGAGCTGCGAGAGCCACAGCGTGTGGCCCACGACGTCCTTCAAGTTGGTGGCGAGGTTCGGGTTGACGTCGGCGGTCGCGAAGATGCCGGTCACGAATGCACCCAGCGTTCCTCCGACCGCATGGACACCGAACGTGTCGAGCGCGTCGTCGTAGCCGAACCTGGCCTTGAGCTTGGTGACGGCCAGGAACGGCACCACCCCGGCGAGGATCCCGATGATCACCGCCGATCCCGGCTTCACGAACCCGCACGCCGGTGTGATCACCACCAGACCGGCGACCACTCCGGAGCAAAAGCCCAGGACGCTCGGCCTTCCCTTCTCCAGGTACTCGATGAGCGCCCAGGTGAAGCCGGCCACCGCCGCCGCGAGGGTGGTGGTGGTGAACGCGTTCGCCGCGATCCCGTCCGATGCCACGGCGCTGCCGGCATTGAAGCCGTACCAGCCCACCCACAGCATCCCGGTGCCGACCATGCAGAGCACCATGCTGTGGGGCAACATCGGTTCCTTGCCGAGCCCGAGCCGCGGCCCGACCATCAAGCACAGCACCAAGGCCGACCACCCCGACGACATGTGCACCACCGTGCCGCCCGCGAAGTCGATTGCGCGAATCCGGGCGTCGGCGTTCCACACACCGTTCATCAGCCCGTCGGCGCCCCACACCATGTGCGCGAGCGGGAAATAAACGATCACCATCCACACCGCCACGAACGCGAGCACCGCCGTGTACTTCATGCGCTCCGCGATCGCGCCGACGATCAGCGCCGGCGTGATGATCGCGAACATCATCTGGTACATCGCGAACACGTTCTGCGAC
>CAZYWA010000348.1:0-8491 GCA_964650975.1 uncultured bacterium | reverse complement strand
GGCGGACTTCGGAAAAGGTGGAGGGACCGGGCTCGAGACTGAACGCGGTGCGCACGCCGAGGGTCGAAAGCACGGTCTCGGTGGCGCCGTCGAAGTCGCCGTCGCAGCCGTTGGGGTAGGCGAACGAATGAACGGGCTCACCGATCTCTTGCTCGACGCGCCGGACCGAGCCGGCGATCTCGTCGGCCGCCTCGCCGGGCGAGAGGCGGGTGAGGATGGGGTGGCTCCGGGTGTGGCCGCCGAGCTCGACGCCGTCGGCGCGCATGCGGCGCACCGAGTCCCAGTCGAGGTGCATGGCGGCGAAGCGTTCGTCGGGCACGGTGACCGAGAGCGACGCCGCGAGCTGGCGCGCGGCCTCGCGGCGGCGTTCGTCGGGCAGGGCCTTGGCGGCGGCGATCCATTCGTCGAGCACGCGCTGGCGCTCCGCGTCGCCGTTCCACGCGCGCTCGCCGAGCTCGGGCAGCGTGGCGCGCGAGACGGCGCTCAGCCGGAACGCCTCGGCGGCCAGGTCCCAGTAGAAAGGCCGCGAGCTGCCGATGTGGTCGGTGGCGAGGAAGATCACCGCGGGGATGCCGCGCGCGCGCAGCGCGGGCCACGCGGCGTCGAGGTTGTCGCGGTAGCCGTCGTCGAAGGTCACGAGCAGCGCGCGCTTGGGCAGCGGCTCGCCGCCGTCGAGCCAGCGCACCACGCGAGCGATCGTCACCGGCGTGAATCGCGCGGCCAGGTAATCGAGCTGCGCCGCGAAGCCCTGCGGTGTGGCGCTGACGTTGGGGCGAAAGCCCACGAAGCCGTCGGCGGCCGGGTCGGCGATCCGGTGGTAGGCGAGCACCGTGAGCCGCGGCGGCCACAGCCAGTGGAGCAGGTCGGCGCTCTGGAACGCGGTCATCGGAGGAACCACCTTGCCATCGGGACCGCCCCGCCGTCAGCACGAGCGGCCGTCATTCACGAGGATCTCGCCTGGCGCACGGTCGTGACTCCCACCACCGAGAGACCGGTGGCTTCCAATCGGGAAGAACGGCGATGCCGTTTGGAGCGCGCGCGGTCCCTCGCGCGCGAGCGCTGGACCGGGCACCAACCGCTCGCTCGCCCGCCGAGGGACCGGCGGGCCTCCAGGGGACCGATCAGGGCCGCTGTTTGGAGGACCCGCCGCTTCGGCGCGCCCGCCGCGCTGGGGCTCGGTCCCCCTCCCCGCTTGGAGCGCGCGTGGCCTCGATCGGAAGCTCTACCGGCTCGCGGCATGCGCGGTGACGGCGCGGCGGTAGGCGGTGCGGGTCGCGGCGGCCATGGCCACGGCCGAGTAGCGCTCGCGCACGCGCTCGCGGGCCGCGCGTCCCAGCCGCTCTCGCAGCTCGGGCCGGTCGTGAAGCTCGGTCAGCGCCGCGGCGAGCGCCGCCACGTCCCCGGCAGGCACCAGCAGGGCGTGCGTTCCGCTCTCGACGATATCGGGAATTCCACCTACTCGCGACGCCACGATCGGCCGCTCGAGCGCCGCCGCCTCGAGCAGCGCCACGGGCGTCCCCTCGGTGTGCGACGGCATCACGAAGACGTCGCAGGCCTTGATGAGCGCGAGCGCATCGGCGTGCGGACGCCCGCCGGCCAAGAGCACCCGCGGCGCGAGCCCGAGCTCGCCGATCTGGCGCGCCAGGACGTCGTGCATCCGCCCGCTGCCCACGATCAGGCAGCACGCGTCGGGATGCGACGAAGCCAGGCGCGACATCGCGGAAACCAGGTCCGCGAAGCCCTTCTGCTCGATCAGCCGGCCGACCCCGCAGAACACCACCGCGGGCTCGCCGATCCCGAACCGCGCGAGCAACGCGCGGCGGTCGGCGGTCACGTCCTCGGGCGCCACGCCGATCCCCGCCGGGATCCGCACCACCCGCGCCGCGTCGACTCCGGAGCCCACCACCAGCGCCTCGATCTCGGCCGACACCACGATCACCACGGGCGCCGAGCGGGCGATGGTCATCTCGATGAAGTGATACGGAAATCTACGTATCGTCCCCGAGAACTCGGCGGGCGGCCAGCTGTTCACGGTGGGCGTCAGGGCCACACCCGTGGCGCGCGCCGCGGCCCAGCTCCAGATCTTGGCCTGAGGATTCTGCGGATCGATCACGTCGAAGCGCCGCGCGCGGATCAACCGAGCCAGCCGCGCCGCGATCCCGGGGTTCCATTTCCACCGCCCCAGCGTGTGCACCTCGAGGCCGCGTGCCCGCGCTTCGGTGGCCACCGGAGTGCCGTCGAGCGCCGCGAGCGCCGCCGAGCCCGCCGGCAGCCCCGCGAGCAGCGTCAGCCCGCGCTCGCTGGCACCGCCCGCCGTGGTCGAGAAGTCGACCAGCAGCGCTCGCGGTCCGTCCGAGGCAGAGGGATCCATCCGGTCCGGCATACCGTAGCTCCTCGTCGGAATCCCAGCGCCGCGACGGATCTTCGAGCGGGAGACCCCGCCCCTGACCGAATGGTTCACCCGATCCCGATCCGAGACAATTGCCGCGCCGTCCAGGAATTCTTCTCCGTCGCCGACCTCGCCGCCGGGCTGTATGCTGATTGGCTCGAGACGGATTTGCACCGAGAGCACTGACCGAGCCCGCCTGCTGCTCGCCGCCGCGCAATCCCGATGGCTCTCGCGCTTCTCATCTGGCTCTGCCTGGGGGCACTGGTCTACACGTTCGTCGGCTATCCGCTGCTCATGGCGGGGCTCTCGAAGGTCTGGCCGCGGCCGGTGCGCTCGGCGCCCATCACGCCGCGCGTGACGCTGCTCATTCCGGCGCACAACGAGGCCGACGTGCTCGAGCGCAAGCTCGAGAACGCGCTCAAGCTCGACTACCCGAAGGACGCGCTCGAGATCCTGGTGGTCGACGACGGCTCCACCGATCGCACCGCCGAGATCGCGCGTAGCTTCGCCGATCGCGGCGTGCGTCTCGAGCGGCAGAGCCCGCGGCAGGGAAAGAGCGTCGGCGTGAACCTCGGCGTGAGCCGCGCCACCGGCGAGATCGTGGTGCTCTCCGACGCGTCGCCCGAGTACCGCCCCGACGCGCTGCGCGCCGCGCTCAAGCACTTCGCGGATCCGGAGGTCGGCGTGGTGTCGGGCCGCATCCGTCTCAAGGACAGCGCCTCCACGGTCGAGGTGCCGGCCAGCCTCTACTGGCGCTACCAGGAGTGGCTGTGCGTGTGGGAGAGCGCCACCGGCACCACGGTGGGTGTGAACGGCAACCTGTTCGCGTTCCGGAAGGAGCTCTTCACGCCGCTTCCGCCGGACACCATCAACGACGAGTTCACGGTGGCGATGAACATCGCGTCGCGCGGGCTGCGGGTCCTCTACGAGCCCACCGCCGTCACGCACGATCTGGTGTCGTCGTCGATGTCGGACGAAGTGTCGCGGCGCGCGCGCATCAACGCGGGGCGCTACCAGGCGCTCTTGCAGACGTCGTTCCTGTCGCTCGCGCATCCCGGGCTCACGTTCCGGCTGGTCTCGCACAAGCTGAGCCGTCCGCTGGCGCCGCTCTTCATGATCGGGCTCTTGCTCGCGAGCGTCGCGTGCGCGCTGCGCAGGGGTGGCGACGTCGCGTGGTTCCTGGTGATGGGGCAGGCGCTGCTCTACGGCATGGCCTGGTTCGGATGGCTCGCGGAGCGCCACCACTGGCCGCGCTCGCGGGTGGTGAGCGTTTCCTATTTCTTCGTGAGCGGGAACGTGGCGGCGCTGATCGGGCTCTACCGGTACGCCACCGGCCGGCAGAGCGTCACGTGGGCCAAGCGCAGCGTCGCGAGCACGTGACGAAGCGCGATCGATCGCTGCGGACGCGAGGGACCGCGTCCCTCCGGCCTCTCGATCGCGTCATCCGGAGGTCTGCGGTCCCTCGCAGCCGCAGCGCTCACGCAGGGGTGGTCGCCGCGATCGCCGCGATTCTTTCGATCGCTCCCGTGCCCGCGAGCCCGGCCGCGCCCGCCGCTCGACCCACCGTTCGCACCTCGTTTCAAGGCGATTTCGACGGTGACCGGCAAGCGCAGATGCACTTCGTCGCGGCTCGTCACCAGCTCTGGGTGCTCTCGACCGGCCCCGCGAAGCTGGCCGAGGTCGAGGCCCTCAATCCCGCGGTGCCTGCGCTGCGCTACTGGAAGATCGCCGGACTGCACGGGCCGGAAACGCGTCCGCCCGCGGGCGATTCCGACTGGGCCCAGGTCGAGAGGCAAAACCTCATGGCCAAGGACGCGCTAGGCCGTCCGGTGCGCCAGACCTACAACCACTGGTACTTCATCGACATCCTCGATCCCGCGAAGCGCGCGGCGTGGACCTCGCTCTTGATCGCGCGCTTGAAGACCGAGCTCGTGGGTTACGGCGGCGTCATGCTCGACAACTCGAACGTCGTGCATCCCACGCTCTGGACCGCGCCGCCCGACGGCTACACGCCCGCCAAGTACCACGACGCCATCCACGAGATCCTGCGCGCGGTGAAGGCCGCGTTGCCCGACAAGCTGGTGGTCTTCAACTCGTACGAAGGCTTCGCCGATCCCGGCCTGCGCGGCCCCGAGATGCTCGACGTGGCGGACGGCATCTATTTCGAGGCGTTCGCGTACAAGACCAACGGCGGCAAGCTCTTCGACCGCCCGCGCCTCGAGCTGCAGCTTCGCGATTTCGCCGCGGCCGCCGCCACCGGCAAGATCACCGTGGCGCTCGACTACGCGAAATCCACCGACCTCGACCGCCGCATGCTGACGCTCGCCGGCTACCTGCTCGCCGCCGGCGACCGCTCGTACCTCTTCTTCAGCGGCGTCGATCTCCATACCGACATCCAGGAGTATCCCGAGCAAACCCTCGACCTCGGCGCTCCGGTCGACGCGATGACCGCGCGCGACGACGGCCTCTGGTCCCGCCGCTACGAGCGCGGCGTCGCGTTCGTGAACGTCAACGACGGCACCGAGGTGAAGCTCGACGACTCGCTCACCAAGAATCGCGAGCGCCTGACACTGGTGGGCGGCGGCGCCTTCCCCTCGCACGGCTCGCTCTCGTGGGCGCCGGCCGCGAGCTCGATCACGGTTCCGCCGATGACCGGTGTCGTGCTGCGCGACGCGGCGCACTGAAGAGCTTTCGCGTTCCGCCGTCGGAGGGACGCGGTCCCTCGCGTCCGCAGCGCTCGATCGAGATGTGACGCCGCGGCTGCGAGGGACTCGAGCCCTCCGCGCTCACCCCGTGAATCGATAGACGCGGAACATCGCGTTCGAGAACACGGGCTCGAACCATTCGGGGTGCCGCTCGGCGATCCCGCCCAGGCGCCCTTCCTCGTCGATCCCGTCGATCGCCCAGCGCACGTTCACGCTGTGCAGGTAAGCCGCGAGCTCGGCGTCGGGCGCCGACTGCGGAACCACGCCTGGACGTCCCGTGTAAAGCGTCACGATGCGCGCCTTACGGAACGCAATCACGTCGGTGGGGTCCGTGTGCGCGCGCACGAACTCGAAGAGCTCGCGCGCAGGCGCCGAGGTGACGCCGTTCGGCACGGTGTGGAAATCGAACGTCGCGTAGCGCAAGGCGTAGGTCAGGACGGCCGCCACGAGCAGCGCGATCACTCCCGGCGCCAGCCGCCAGCCGGCCGGAGACCGGCCGGCTCCATCTGCGTCCTGCCCCTCGAGCGCGACGGTCCCCGGCGCGCAGCGTTCGATCGCGAGCAACGCCCACACCAGATAGAGCGGCAGCAAAGGCAGCAAGAAGCGCGTGCCTTGCTCGCTCGGCCAGATCAGCACCACGCCGACGTAGGGCACGATCAGTGCTTCGAGGATGGTGGCGCCAGCCCGCACGCGGCGCGTCCACTCGCACGCCGCGAAGCCGGTGACGATCGCCGCGAGTGCGATTCGGGGCGCGATCCAGTGGCCGTTGTTCCAGAAGACCGCGAGCGCCCGCGCGTAGATCCCGATGTTTCGCACCACGATCCGCGGGTCCTGGCGAAGCTGATCGAGGTAGCTCGCTTCCGGCGGCTGCCACCTCGATTGCGCGACGAAGCCGACGGCGTAAACCGCGGCCGCGATCACCAGCGTCGCGCGGACGCGGCGCTCGCGGACCAGGTCCCGGAGCGCCAGCGCCGGCAGCAAGGTGATGCCCGCGGTGCGCGTGGCGGTCGCGACGAACGCGAAGAAGCCCACTCCCGCGGCGTGGAGCCAGCGCACGCGCGCCTCGGGCGGATCGGTTTCGAGGGCGAGCGCGCACCAGAGGGTCGCGTAAACCGCCACCAGGAAGGGCAGATCCGAGAGCACCTGGTCCTTGAAGTCCCACAGCCACGGATTGAAGCCGAAGAGCGCCAGCGTCACGACGCGCAACCGGAACGGCGCCACCGATCGCAGCACGCGCTCGATCAGCACCAGCGCCACCAGCAGCGACAGCACCTCCTCGACCTTCATCGGCTTCAGGTCGAGCGAGGCGACCGGCGCCGTGGCGCCGACCACCGGCACCAGCATCAGCGGAAAGAGCGGCGGGTAGGCGCGCGGCCCGGTGCCCGCGGTGGCGAGGTTGTAGACGTAGCCCGTGTCCGCGTATGGCCGGTGCGCGGCCAGGTTCCGCGCGTGCTGGATGTACTGGGCGAAATCGCCGCCCCAGTCGTGGCCGTCGCGGATGGTCCCGAGATCGAACGCGCCGACCGCCGCGATCAGCGCCGCGATCACCCAGCGCTGCGTCCGGAGCGCCGGCTCACCCGCCGCGCTCGACACCGATGACCCGGCCGCGATCCGCACGGCGCAGCAAGTTATCGCACGCTCGAGCGAAGCCCCACGCGCTCGAGCGCGACGATGCCGGGAGGGACGCGGTCCTCCCGTCCGCAGCGCTCGATCGTGTTGCGACGCCGCGGCGGCGAGGGACCGCCGCCCTCCCACCGGAATCGCTCGGATGCCGTTTGGAGCGCGGGCGGTCCCTCGCGCGCGAGCGCTCGACTGGGCTGCCCGCGTGCCGGCTGCCCACCGAGGGACCGGTGGGCCTCCAGGGTGTGTCGCGGGAGGAGGGACCGTCGCCCTCCCACCGGACTCGCTCGGAGGCCGTTTGGAGCGCGCGTGGTCCCTCGCGCGCGAGCGCTCGACTGGGTTGCCCGCGTGCCGGCTCGCCCTCCGCTGCGCGCCAGCCGATGTAAGCTCTTCGCGGGCGCGAAAATCGCGCGTTTGGTCGGGAAACATGCTGCCCGAGTGGGTACACAGTCACGTCGAGATCACGCTGGCGATCACCGTCGGCGGGTACTTGATCACCGCGGTCTACGTGCCGCGCGTGCTGCTGCGCAGGAGCGAGCCGGGCGCCACGCTCGCCTGGCTGATCGTGATCCTGCTCTTTCCGTACGCGGGACTGCTCTTCTACACGCTGGGCGGCAACAACCGCGTGCGGCGGCGTCACGCGGTGCGCCGCGAGTCCGACATCCAGATCGAGCAATCGCTGCAGGCGTTGCTCGGCGAGCAGCCCGGCAGCTGCGTCGCCCCGAAGCCGCCCGAGCCGTGGATGGACGCGATGCTCTTCCAGGTCGCGCGCAACCTGGGTCTCGGCCCTGGCACCGCCGGCAACGACGTGACGTTTCACGCCGACGGGCCGAGTGCCTTCTCGGCGATGCTCGCGGCGATCGAGTCGGCGCGCCGTCACGTGCACGTCGAGTTCTTCATCTTCCGCCACGATCGCACCGGCAAGCGCGTGCTCGACGCGCTGGTGGCCGCCGCCAAGCGCGGCGTCGAGGTGCGCCTCATGGTCGACGCCGTGGGGATGCTGATGACGCGCACCCCGCGAGCCTTCTTCGATCCGCTGCGCCGCGAGGGCGGCGACGCGGTGCGCTTCCTGCCGCTCGGGCTGGTGACGGGCTGGTCGTTCTTCAATCTCCGGAACCACCGGAAGATCCTGCTGGTCGACGGCGCGGTGGCCTTCACCGGCGGCATGAACGTGGGCGACGAGTACGCCGGCCGGCGCCGCCGCTTCACGACTCCGTGGCGCGACACGATGGTGTGCATCCGCGGCCCCGCGGCGCGCTCGATGCAGGCGGTCTTCGCCCGCGACTGGTACTTCGCCACCAAGGAAAACCTCGCCGACCCGAGGTATTTCCCGGAAGCCAGCAACGCCGGCGACGCCGTGGTGCTGGCGGTGCCGAGCGGTCCCGACGATTCGCTCCAGCGCCTTCATCACCACACGCTCGCGGTCATCCAGGCCGCGCGCCACCGCGTCTACGTGGTGACGCCGTATTTCGTCCCCGATCCGGCGCTGGTCAGCGCCCTGAGCCTCGCGGCGCTGCGCGGCGTTGACGTGCGCATCATGCTGCCGCGCCGCTCCAACCACCCGCTGGTCAAGTGGGCGGGCCGCAGCTTCTACGAGGAGCTCTTCGACACCGGCGTGGTGGTGCACGAGTTCGACGAGGGCATGCTGCACGCGAAGGCGCTGGTGGTGGACGGCGTGGTGGCGAGCGTCGGCAGCGCCAACATGGACACGCGGAGCTTCCGGCTCAATTTCGAGCTCAACATCTTCGTTTACGGGCCTACCTTCGCGGCCCAGATC
>CAZYWA010000347.1:0-8493 GCA_964650975.1 uncultured bacterium | reverse complement strand
CGAGCCGACTTGGGGGTGGGGCCCCGAAAAAATCGCACTTTTTTCGGGGCGGGGGCTTGAAAAGCCCCCCGGGAGACTCAGTCGTCCCAGCCGTGGGAGGGCAGCGGGCAGAAGGCGGCGATGCCGAGGTCCGGGTTGATGCCGGAAAGCACGGCTACGGCGGCGCCGCTCTTGGGATCGAGCGCCGGCGAGCCGCTCATGCCGTCCTTGGCCTCGCAATCGACGAAGAAGCCGTCGAACTCGAGGTCGGGCGCGAGCTTGATGGTGTCCCAGCCCGAGACCGGCCCTTCGATCCAGGCCAGCTCGCCGCCTTGCGGGTAACCGGCGATCACCAGGTCCGCTCCGTCGCGCGGCAGTCGCAGGTCGAGCTCGAGCGGATCTGCGGCGGCGCCGTCGGTCTCGAAGATCGCCAGGTCGCCGGGCAGCGTGAGCCGCCACGATTTGACCGGCAGCACGCGACCGGAAGCTTCCTGGATCGCGAGCTCGACCGGCGACTCGATGTGATTCGAGTGCAGGTAATGGCGCGCGCCGAGGAAGCGGCCGTGCCCGACGATGCGAAAGCAGCTCGCGAACGCCTCGATGCCGTCGCCCTTGCGGCGGCCGATGCGCGCGATGCCGCGCCCGATCTTCTTCGAGAACGTGGTCTTCATCATCCCGGGGTGGCGCGCTTCTGTGCTTCGACGTTGAGCTGCGTCACGATCGCCGAATGCTTCTCGGCGATCTCGGTCATACCCTTCTTCTGGTAGAACATCGACAGATTGGTATGGGGGAACGGATCCTCGGGATCGAGCTCGGCGGCGCGCGTCGCGATCTCGATGGCTTTGTCCTGATCGCCGCGTTTCGAATGCGCCATGGACAGGGCGAGCAGCAGCTCGACGTCGTTGGGATCCTGCTCCACCGCCTTGTCGAGGCTGGCGATCGCCGCGTCGAAGTCCATCTGGCCCAAGGCGGAGAGCCCCGCCATGTAAAGAGTGTCGCGATCCTCCGCCATGCACTTCGCCTCGTTCCCTAGCCCGGCACCGGTCACAGCGCCCCGAAGCGGGGCGCTTCGCGGCGATGCTCTTCGTAGCGCATCGAGCCCCTGCTCGCTACGCACCCCGCGACGATCCGTCAGGTTACGCGTCGAGCCCAGGGCACGCAAGGGAAGCACGTGAGCGATGACCTCGCGCGCGCGATCGCCGGCATCGTCGGTGAGGACGGTGTCGTCGCCGACGCCGCGTCGCTCACCACCTACGAATCGGACGCGTTCACGCTGGCGCGCGAGCGGCCGCGGCTGGTAGCGCTGCCGCGCAGCACCGGCGAGGTCTCGCGGGCGCTGGCGCTCTGCAAGGCGGCGGGAGTGCCGGTGGTACCGCGCGGCGCGGGGACCGGTCTCTCTGGCGGCGCCCTGCCGGTTCGAGGAGGAGTGATCCTCGAGACGGCGCGGATGAATCGCATCGTGAAGCTCGACCCCGCCGGCCGCTATGCGGTGGTGCAACCGGGCGTCACCAACGCGGCGCTCTCGGCGGAAGCCGGACGTCACGGACTGGTGTTCGGTCCCGATCCGTCGAGCGGCATCGTTTGCACGCTGGGCGGAAACGCAGCGGAGAACGCGGGCGGTCCGCACGCGCTCAAGCACGGCCTCACCAGCCAGCACGTGCTGGGGCTCGAGGTGGTGCTCGCGGACGGCGAGGTCGTCGAGCTGGGCGGCGTGCACGACGGCACGCCGGGCTACGACCTGGTGGGGCTCCTGGTGGGAAGCGAAGGAATCCTCGCGGTCACCACGGCACTGACCCTCCGGCTCACGCCCCTGGCGCCGGCGATGCGCACGGTGCTCGCGGCGTTTCCGGAGTTGCGCGACGGTTGCGAAGCGGTGGCCGACCTCATCAGCGCCGGCCTCGAACCGTCGGCACTCGAAGCGCTCGATCGCGGCACCATCGCCACGATCGAAGCGTCGCCCGAGTACGCGGCCGGTTATCCCACCGATTGCGACGTCGCGTTGCTCGTCGACCTCGACGGCTCGGCCGAATCGCTCGAAGCGAAGGTGGCGCTCGCGTCCCAGATCTGTCGCGAGCACCGGGCGAGCGAGCTGCGCATCGGCAGCGATCCGGCGAGCCGCCTCAAGCTCTGGAAGGGCCGGAAGAGCGCTTTCGGCGCCATGGGGCGACTGCGCGGCGACGTGTACGTGCTCGACGGCACCGTGCCGCGCTCCAAGCTCGCGGAGGTGCTGGCGCTCACCGTCGAGGTCGCGGCGAAGCACCGGCTGACGATCTGCAACGTGTTCCACGCCGGCGACGGGAATCTGCATCCCAACATCTCGTTCGACGCCCGCGACCCCGACATGCGCGCGCGGGCGCTGGCAGCCGGCGAGGAAATCCTGCGCGCGTGCATCGACGCGGGCGGCTCGATCACCGGCGAGCACGGGATCGGCGTCGAGAAGCTCTCGTTCATGTCGTGGATGTTCTCGGAGCGCGAGCTCGAAGAGATGGAGCGCTTGAAACGGCTCTTCGACCCCGAGCTGGCGCTCAACCCCGGCAAGCTGGTGCCGAGCAGCAAGGGCTGCGCGGAGGCGAAGGGCCGCATTCACGTCGAGACGCTCCCGCGATGACGGTGTTCGATCCAGGGCGGGTGCGCGAGCTGGTCGCGAGCACGATCGGCTCGAACGCGGTGCGGGCGCCGCTCGACGCCTCCGATCGCGTCGACGGCCTCCTGCCTCATGCGGTCGCTCGACCCGAGTGCGCGGCCGAGGTCGCGGAGCTCCTCGCGATGGCGGCTCGGGAGAGGCTCGCGGTGATTCCCACCGCCGGCGGAACGAAGCGCACGCTCGGGCGCCCACCGGAGCGCGCCGATCTGCTGCTCGACCTGGGCAAGCTGCGCGGAATCACCGACTGGTCGCCTCGGGATCAGGTCCTGATCTGCGGTCCGGCCACCGCTCTCGCGGATACGGAGGCGGCGGTCACTGCCGACGGACAAACGCTCGTCGGCGATTGGCCGATCGTGGACGGCGGCTCGCTGGGCGGCAGCACCGCCACGAGGAGCGACGCCTTCGACCGGCCGCGGCCGTCGGGACCGCGCTGGGCGGTGATCGGAATGAAGGTCGCGCATCCGGATGGCTCGATCACCAATCACGGTGCGCGAGTCGCGAAGAACGTGGCCGGGCTCGACATCGGCAAGCTGCACATCGGAGCCCTCGGTACCCTCGGCGTGATCGTCGAGCTCACGGTGCGAACGCGCTGCGCGGCGGCGGTCGAGCCCGCACGCGCGGAGGGAGAGCCGCTCTGCGACGCTCGCATCGAGATTCGCGTGCCCCCCGGCGCGCTCGGCGCGGTGCTGCACGAGGCGAGCGACGCCATGGCCGGCTCGAATGCGCGGCTCGATGTGCGAGCCTCCGCGAGCACGGGCGTCGCGAGGATCGCGATGATCGGCGCGGAGGGCGCCGACCGAACCGTCCTCCCGGAAGTGCTCGCCATGCTGCTCGACCGCACCCGGGGCGCGGCCACGGAGGCCGGCGGTTGCGTGCTGGTGCTCGCGGCGCCATCCGAATGGAAGCGCGCGCTCGACGTGTGGGGCGAGCCACCGCGATCGATCGCGTGGATGCGCAAGCTCAAGGACCTCTACGACCCCGAGCGAGTGCTGAATCCCGGCCGCTTCGTGGGGGGCATCTGAATTTCCCGGGGGGCTTTTCAAGCCCCCCGCCCCGTCCGGAGTAAATCCGGCCGGGGCCCCACCCCCGAGTCGGCTCACTGCGTTCGCCGGGCGCCTCTCGGCGCCGGCCCAAGATCCACGTGAGCAGTCGGTTCGGGGGTGACGGCGAGTGGACATCCCCGAACCGACTGACAAGCGAAGTGCTTCACACGCACTGAGCGCCGCCGTGGCCGCCGCGGGCCGATTACGCTCGCGCTGATGAGCGAGATCGATATCTCGAGCCGGCTCGGTCCGGCGCTCGACGGCGACGCGAGCCCGCGCATCGAGCTTGCGACACTGCCCGCGTATCAGGCGAGCCTCGACTGCGTGCACTGCGGGATGTGCCTCACCTCGTGCGCCACCTACCGGGTAACGGGGCTCGAGCCGTCGTCACCGCGCGGGCGGATCGTGCTCATGAGGGGATTCGCGGAAGGGCGGATCGAGCTCGTGGGCGACGCGGCTCGGCATCTCGACGACTGCCTCGGCTGTCGCGCTTGCGAAACGGTCTGCCCAGCCGGTGTCCGCTACGGCGAGATGCTGGAAGTGGTGCGCGACGCGCGCGCGGAGCGCGGATCGGCGACCGAGAATCGGGCTTGGACCACCCGCGTCCGGAACGCCGCACTCGACGCGCTCTCCGATCGTCGCGTCGCCCAACTCCTGGCGGCCCCGCTACGGCTCTACGTGCGAAGCGGAGTGCGGCGATGGATTCGTCGCCGCCACTGGACATCTCTTCTTCCTCCGCGCCTGCGAATGATGGAGAAGCTGGTTCCCGAGAAGATCGCCAGCAGCCGGGGCGCCAGCGCGAGTCTCTCGGCCACCCCCTGGCCGCGGGCCGAGATCCACGCGCGCCGAGCACGAGTGGCGCTCTTCCGAGGATGCGTCGGCGACGCGCTCTTCGGAGAGGTCAACGAGCAGGCGGCGCGGCTGCTTCGCCACTACGGCTACGAGGTCGTGCCGATCCCCGACGAGCGCTGTTGCGGCGCGCTCGACCTCCACTCCGGCCGGCAAGGGCGCGCGCTGGCGCTCGCGCGGCGCAACCTGGACGCGTCGCGCGCACTGGGTGTCGGCGAGCCAGGCGGCATCGATTTCGTGGCCACCACCGCGGCGGGCTGCGGCGCCATGCTGCGCGACCTGAGCCGGCACTTCGGCGACGCTCCGGGCGTGGCCGACGCCGCGCGGCGTTTCGAGTCGCGGGTGCGCAACGTGACCGAGCTGCTGGCGGAAGCGACTCCGTCCACTCCGCCGGGTCCGCTTGCGATCGCGGCGACCTACCATCCTCCCTGCCACCTGCTGCACGCGCAGCGCGTGGCACGGGCTCCTGAGCTCCTGCTGCGCTCGATTCCCGGGCTCGAGCTGATTCCGCTGCGCGGCGCCGAGCTGTGTTGCGGAAGCGCCGGCATCTACAACGTGCTGCGGCCGGGCATGGCGAATCGGGTGCTCGCGGAGAAGATCGACGCGATCCGCGAGACCGGCGCCGCGCTGCTGGTCACCGGCAACCCCGGATGCCACATGCACATCGCCGCCGGCCTGCGCGAAACGGACCTGCCGATCGAGGTAATCCATCCGGTGGCACTTCTCGCACGCGCCCACGGCTTCTGACCGCCGCGGCCGCGGAACGACGAGACACCATCGAGACCGGTCGATCGGCGGGCGCTTCCCCAGCCGAGAGCCAGCGCTTGGGTGTGGTGTAGTCTCCGGCGTGACGCGCGACGCTCGGCGGCCGTAGCGGCCGTGGCTCGCGCACGTCGCGAATGCCGATGACACCCGTGCGGGTCCTGCTGCTCGAGGACGATCCCAACGACGTCGCGCTGATCCTGCGGGCGCTCTCGCGTGGGGGCCTGCCATTCGAGGTGCAGGCGATCGCGAAGCGCGAGGAATTCGAGGCGGCGCTACGGCAGCCGACCTGGGACCTGGTGCTGTGCGACTACCACCTGCCGGATTTCGACGCGCGCGCCGTGCTGGCGGGGCTCCGCGAGCGCGGCATCGCGACACCGTTCATCGTGGTTTCGGGATTCGCCGACCAGGCCACGGCGCTCGATCTGGTGCACTCGGGCGCGGACGACTTCGTCCACAAGGACGCGCTCGCGTGGCTGGTGCCGGCGGTGCAGCGCGCGGTGCGCGGCGGCGAGGAGCGCCGCGCGCTCGGTGCCGCCGAGCGCTCGGTCCACGAGAACGAGGCTCGGCTCAGGGCCATCGTCGACGCGGCGCTCGACGGGATCGTGGTGATCGACGGTGATTCGCGGATCGAGACCTTCAACCCGATGGCCGAGCAGATCTTCGGCTATCGGTCCACCGAGGTGCTCGGTCAGCGCGTCGAGATGCTGATGCCCGCGTCGCTGGTGGACGAGCACGGCCAGAGCATGCGGAGAGTGGTCGCCGGGGGCCGTCCCAACATCATCGGTATCCGCCGCGAAGTCCTGGCGCGCCGCAAGGACGGCCACGAGTTCCCGCTCGAGCTCACGGTCTCCGAGTTCTGGGTGGGCGGCGCACGTCGCTTCATGGGGATGGTCCGCGACCTGACCGACCGCAAGCGGCTCGAGGAGCAGCTTCGCCAGTCGCAGAAGATGGACGCGATCGGGCGCCTGGCCGGGGGCGTGGCGCACGACTTCAACAACCTGCTAACGGCGATCGTGACCTGTGCCCATCTGGCCCGCGAGGAGACCGAGGAGGGCTCGTCGGTCCGGGAGGATCTCGACCGGATCGCGCAGGCGGCCGAGCGCGGCGGCGCGCTGACGCGGCAGCTGCTCGCGTTCGCGCGCATCCAGTCGGGCGAGCCCCGCGTGGTCGATCTGGTCGAGCTGATCGACCGGCTCGCGGGTCTCGTGTCCCGCGTGGTGACCGAGAAGGTGCGGCTGTTCACGCAGCACGCGCCCACCGTTCATCCGGTGCTCGCCGATCCGGCCCAGATCGAGCAGGTGCTGCTCAACCTCGCGGTCAACGCGCGCGATTCGATGCCGGCGGGCGGAACGCTGGTCATCGAGACCCGGGTGATCGAGATCGAGCGCGACAGTGGGCTCGCCTTCCCGGGGGTGATGGCGGGCCCCGCGGTGCAGGTGACGGTGGCCGACACCGGCACCGGCATGAGCAGCGAGACCATGGCACGGCTCTTCGAGCCGTTCTTCACCACCAAGCCCGCCGGCGCGGGCACCGGCCTGGGCCTGGCGACCTGCTACGGCATCGTGAAACAGCTGGGCGGTCACATCTGGGCGGAGAGCGAGCCAGGTGAAGGTAGCCGGTTCCACTTCGTGCTTCCCCAGGCCACGGACTCGATGGCGAAGCAGGCGGCCGAGCCAGCCCTGCTGGTGGCGGGCGGCGCGGAACGGATCCTGGTGGTCGAGGACGATCCCATGGTGCGCGAGGTGTCGGTGCAGGTGCTGCGCGGACGGGGTTATCGCGTCGATGCCTGCCCGGACGGCGTGGCCGCCCTGGCCTACGCTCGCGAGCAAGAGGCACCGATCGACCTGCTGGTGAGCGACGTCGTCATGCCCGGGTTCACGGGACCGCAGGTCGCCGCGGCGCTGCTCGATCGCTTTCCCACCATGCGGGTGCTGCTCATGACCGGGTACTCGTCCGATCAGGCGGCTCTGAAGGAGCCACGCGAGCGGTTCGAGTTGCTGCGCAAACCCTTCACGCCTCAGGACCTGGTCTCCCGGGTCCGATCGATCCTGGACCAAAATTCCGGGACCTAGACAGCCCCCGCCCATCCGCCAATTTATTGGCGATTCGTCGGAAATCAGTCGGTTCGCGACAGCCGGCCCGACTGCCGGCTGACATCGACGGCATCCCGGCTCCGCGTCAGACCGGGGGCAGCGGGTCTCGCGGTCTGCAACAAAAGTTGCTTTAGTAACCTTTAGTTGCCGTAGCGCCACCGGATCGATCCGATCCGCGCTCGGCTGCTGCAACCCGCCCCATGTATCTGAAATGTGACGAAAGGTGGGGACGCATTTGTCACGAAATCGTGGCCTGCGTCTTGCCTATGACTATGTCGCTCACTGACGCATCCCCCACCAGAAATCTGGAGGCTTAGGTGTCAACCTATCGTCGTTCCGCGGCAGCCCTGTCCCTCGCCGCTGCCCTCTCGATCCTCGGGACGAGAGGCGCCGCTGCCCAGTCCGAGTGCGGCGGCACCACCACCAAGCCGATCTCCACCTTCGGTGATCTTGGCGTGTTGGGGTTGCAGTTTCCGCTGATGCTGAGCGTCGGTATCGACTCGCACCAGATCACGGCAAAGAACGTCGAGTGGGCCTACCTGATGCCGGACGGCGTGAACTTCAACGCCGCGAACCTCAAGAACCTCGACGTCGAGGTGCGCACCGCGTTCGAGCAAGGGATGACCAACGTGGTGCTGCGCGTCCTCACCGGCGGCGGTGCACAGGACCCGTTCGCCGGCGACAGCTCGACCTGGCCCGTCGATCTGTCCGCCTACACCACCAAGGACGGCGAATGGCTGGGGCCACAGCCGACCGGGATCCAGAACGGGACCACCGGGTACCCGCCCAAGGTCCTCACCACCGACACGCCGGGAACCGAATCGCCCTTCTACAACTTCGTTCACGCGCTGGCGCTTCGCTACAACGGCTGCACGCTCGATCCCGATCCGCTCTTCGCCGGCAAGTACCTGCCGCGCGTCGACTACTTCACCGGGATCCACGAGCCGGACTCGAAGGGCTTCTGGTACGGCACCTCCAAGGACATCTTCGGCGGCGTGGGCGGCAACCCGGCCGTCGGCATGCTTCCCACGATGTGGCGCGCCATCAAGAGCGCCAACCCGGCCGCCAAGATCGTGAGCGGCGGCCTCACGAGCCAGAACATCGGGTTCTACCTCGCGTT